>JBBQYE010000024.1:0-19578 GCA_038208945.1 Leptolyngbyales cyanobacterium
CCGTCAATCTTTATTTTATCGCTCAAAGCAGGCGGAGTCGGCATCACGCTCACAAAAGCCAATCACGTTTTTCACTTCGATCGCTGGTGGAATCCCGCAGTCGAAGACCAAGCCACCGATCGGGCGTTTCGGATTGGACAGAAAAAGAATGTTTTCGTTCATAAGTTCGTCGCGATCGGGACTCTGGAAGAACGCATCGATCAAATGATTGAAGATAAGAAAAAACTGGCTGGCTCGATCGTCGGATCGGATGAATCGTGGCTCACCGAGTTAGATAATGACGCATTTAAACAACTGATCGCGCTGAATCGAAGTGCTGTTATGGAGTAACGTCAATGGCTCAATTTAGTCGAACCTGGTGGGGAAAACGATTTATTGCCGCGCTGGAAGAATTCACCGATCCGGGGCGGCTCAGTCGGGGTCGATCGTATGCCAACGGTGGCAAGATTAAAAGTTTTGAGATTAAAGACGGAATTGCCACCGCTCAAGTTCGCGGCTCGGTGAATCCTTATTTTGGCGTTTATAAAGAACCGCTCTACACGACCACAATCGAGATTAAGTCAATCAGTGCAGCAAATTGGTCAGCCGCGATCGCGTATGTGGCATCTAAAGCAGGGTTTATCTCTAAACTTTTGCTGAATGAGATGCCCGACAATATCGAAGATGCCTTTTCAACGCTGGGACTGCACCTCTTGCCGCACCAGAGATCGGACTTTAAAACCTGCTGTTCGTGCCCCGACTCTAGCAATCCCTGTAAACACATTGCGGGAGTCTATTATTTGCTGGCGGCGAAGCTCGATCGTGACCCATTTTTGCTGTTTGAACTGCGAGGGCTTTCGAGAACTGACCTGCACGCCGAGTTAGCCAAATCGCCTTTGGGAATGGCGCTTTCTCAAGAGTTAGCGGCTGAACAATCAACGCCAACTCCAGCAGAATCGTACTACACCAAACTAGAGGCGATCGCCGCATCTGACGTGAGCCTCAAAGACTTTTGGCAGGGAAGTAAGCGACTGCCTACGGCGATCGAACCCGATGCCCAAAATCGTGTCTCTGCTCTTGTGATCAAAAAACAGGGCGACTTTCCGGCGTTTTGGCACAAAGACAGTTCGTTTATCGCCACGATGGAAGAGCTATATCAGCGAGTCAAAACCAAAAATCGCGAGATCCTATAGCGTTTGGGTCATCAAATTGAAAAATCGGAATATAGTCGTAAATCGCTTGTTGAATAAATTCTTGCCACGTCTCATTTGGAATCCAAATTTTATGTAAATCTGATTTTGCTTGCTGATCATCCCACCGATCGTACAAGCGATGATAGAGATACATGAATACAGAAACCCTCATATTCTTAGCGCAGTGAATAAAAATAGGTATTTCAGTGTTTTCCATCACGATTGGGAAAAATTGGTCGAGGTGTCCAAACGTCGGCTTTGTCCAAGCAACGGGAATATGGATGTACTGAAGTCCTAGCGATTCCACAATTTCCCTCTCGTGAGGAATCGCATTCGTCGAGTTAGGAGGCGCTAGATTCACAATGATTTGATAGCCCGCCTCTTTGATCGCTGCGAACTGTTCCTCAGTTGGTTGCCCTGCGGTGGCGATGTAATCCGACAGCTTCAGAAAATTGTGAATCGCTTCGATTCCTTCAGTCATAACCAATCAATTGCCGCGAATCTGCGATCGCAACTTCTCCAATTCTGGATCGACTTCTGGCAGTTGAGCAGGACTGCCCGCCGTAAGCTGGTTTTTCATTGAGGCTAACTCCGCATCAATATCATCGGCTTCACCTAGTGACTCAAACCGTTTCTCTAAATCATCAGTGCCTAGTTCGGCGATCGCTTCTGACTGCGCCTCTAACTGCAACACTTTTTCTTCCATCCGCTCAAACGCATTCATCGCGCTTCCAGTGCCCACATTGCTCAACATTTCATTGAGCTGCTGAGACGCTTTTGCAGACCGAGCGCGAGCAATATAGAGATCTTTCTTGGTCTTCGCTTCTGAGATTTTGCTCTCCAGCTTCATCATGTTTTGCTTGAGCTGAGTCACTATCGTTCGCTGCTGAGTCAACTGGGCATCCATTGCGTCTGCCGTCTCTTGATAAGATTTGCGACGGGTCAATGCCTCTCTCGCCAACGGTTCGTCGCCTTTTTGCAGCGCTAATTGAGCACGACGATACCATTCTTCCGACAGTGATTTTGCTTGAGAACACTGCCGCTCTGTGCGTTTTTGCGTTGCGATCGCTTGAGCCACCGCCTGCCGAAGATGAATCAGGTCGTCCTGCATGTCCAGCACAGCCTGCTCCAGAATCTTTTCTGGATCTTCTGCCTGACCTACCAGGTGGTTAATGTTTGCACGAATCGCTCGCCAAATTCGGTCAAAAAGTCCCATCGCTGATCTCCGGTAATGCGGCTTTCGCTAATTACCCTCAATAGTACCGTACCTTTTCGGCTGCGATTTCCTACTATTTACTGACTTCTGCGGGGATTCCCTGATTTTGTAGCTCCTGAACTTTTGCCTTGGCTTCTGCCTCACTGCGATAGCTCCCCGATCGCACAAAGCCCCCTTCTGGCGTGTTCACAAACTCAGCGCCCGGATTGCTCTGCTGAATTTTGTCATAAGTTCGATCGCTGTCATAAGGTGTGTCAACGTGCCAAGTGCGAGGCTGGGACGCAGCCGTTGGAGCGGGGGCGCGCTCGATCGATGGCTGAGGTCGAGCGATCGGAACGGTTGGTAGAGATAAAGGGGCAGGGGCACGGCGAATCGTCGGCGCTGGCAGATTGGTCGATCGAGAATAGCTAGGAGTCACTGGAGCCGAGTTCGGTCTGGCGATCGGGGCAGGCTGCACAGGAGCGTTTCTCGAACTGGGATCTACAGGACTTGAGGGCACAGCGGGACTAGCCTGACTCGCGTTAGGTGCAGCACTCGGTGATGGCGAAGCCGATATCTTGAGTGAAGGCTTGCCGTTTTGGGGCAACCCACTGGTTGGGCGAGTCTTCAACGTGTTTAGGTTGCCTAACCCCAAGTCTACAAATTCTTGAGCGTCGAGCGGGGGCGAGTTAGAAATGTCTCCCTGGGCACCTGGGGCAGACGTTGGAACTGGGCTAGGGGTCACTTCTCGACGGGCAAAGATTTGTCCCAACCCGCTCAGGCTTGAGGGGTTCATAATCACATAGCCAAACATTGCGCTCGATAACAGCAGCATCAGCATCGACCCGACCCCAAGCGGAGTCAGCAGACTTTCTAAAAAGCCGCGCTCGACTTGGACATGAGCCTCTTCTCTCGCTAAACTTCGCAGCAGTTCTTCAGACGACTCTAGATAGTCATCAGGGGGTGTTGAAGAATCTGCCAGTCTGCGATCGCTCTCAACATCAGGCGATGAGTAAATTAAAGATCCATTTGTCTCTAAATCAGCACGGGGCGGAATCACTGCCAAATCCGAAGACAAATCCGGCTCGATCACAGGCGCATCGCCCCGTAGCGGAATTGACTCCGCCGAGAGAATAGGCGGCACTGAGGTTAGATTTGCTCGGTCTGTGGCAGAAGCGGTGCTGGCGATCGCCATCAAGTCGAGGTTAGGAGCCTGCTTTCTCTTTAGCCCATCAACGGGAGGAACGGAATGCCCTGCTTTTTGCCGTCGATAGCGTGCCAACTCTTCATCAAGCCGAGTGTCAAGGCAGCCTAACGCTCGCTGTAATTTAGGGTGAAGGGCGGGAAGGGGGACGTGAGTGGAAGGCTCAATCGACGGGCTGTGACGCATTTTTTGACTCCTACCGTTTGAAATCGATGATTAGACTGCTTGCCAAAATCCTGAAACATCTCACAGGCGCTAATCTAGAGAGACGACTTTGAGAATCCGCGCTCTCAGTGTAATTCACACGGCTCAAAGTGAATCACAAACCTCGATCGAGTTTGGCAGTTTTCTCCCCATTTCGCCAAAATTGAGCGGAATCGTCCCAGCCGACCTGAAGAATTTAGTATCGTCCACTCCTTTGACCTGGTCTCTTATGTCTTTTCAACGCTTACAGGGGGTTTTAGACTCTCTAGAAAATCAATATCGACCTCCTGAAGAAACGCAGCTTCAGCAGGTTTTAAGGCACTGGTCTGACGTGGTTGGGGTGGCAATAGCAGCGCAAACTCGCCCTGTGACGGTGCAGCGTGAGGTGTTAAGGGTGGCTACGGCAAATGCAGGATGGGCACAAAACCTGGTGTTTGAGCGACAACGCATTCTAGAAAAGCTCAATGCTTTGTTGACAGCCCCATTATCTGATATCCGGTTTTCAACGACGCAGTGGCACAGCCCAGACAATCGTCGAGCGCTAGATGATGCAGAGCGATCGCGACTCTGGACAAACCATCCCAGCCGCGTCGAAGAGTTCCCAATCCCAAAGGCAAATCAACAAAACACGGCTGATTCTGAAGCGGCGTTCCACTATTGGACGATCGCGATGCAGTCACGCAGTCGACATTTGCCTCTCTGCCCTCAGTGTGAGTGCCCAACTCCCCCAGGAGAGATTCAACGTTGGTCAGTGTGTGCAGTGTGTGCCGCGAAACAGTGGTAGGGAAAATATTTGCGAATCTTAGCCTTGGGACGAGATTTAAAACAAATCTTAGTGTTTTTCAAATCCTGGCAATTAACTCCCTACTTCTAAGGTTTTGTAAACCGCCTAGATAGTGAATAATATCCTGCCTTGCGATCCAAGATTTTTTAATCTCAAAGCTTACACGGATGTTTGAGGATAGTGGGTTCCTTAATATGGCTTAAGCAAGAAGATTGTCCTTTAAAATTAGATTTATTCTCTAGTCTATGAGCTAACCATTTAATCAATCAGGTGTGGGCATCTTTTGACGTTTAGCTTGATCCCTGACCGTTTTGAGTTGGAATCGAGTTAGTTTTCTTGTGAGTTTTGCATAGGACAGGTAACTTTACGTAGTTCCTAGCTCGAATCTAAAGACAATATAAATATCTTTCTCACCCTGAAGGTTCTGGAACATTGACTCCATCAAGAATTCGACTTTTTTAAGTCTCTGATCCCCAAAATTTTGAGATTCATAATAGGAGCATAGACCTATCCCTTGGTCCTAAATCTGAATTGCGACCGTAAAGCCATTGAGATAAATTAAATTTTGCAGCTAGTCTTACCCAAATCTCAGATTTTAGCAACAACTCTCTTTTCTAAAAGATCGTGACAAGTTCTTAACAACACAACTTATTAAAAGCCTAATTATGAAACCTTCTAATTCCTCAGCTTCTGTTTGTCGGCATTGCAGATATTATGTGCCAGAAGGGCGGCGTGGCGGAGCCTGTGGTCAGCTTAATGATGTCCTTGTTCAGGGGCACTGGAAGGCATGTTCTCTGATGTCGCCCGTGTTTACACCCAACTGGCAGCTTGAACGAATCATGACTCTACAGAGTAAACCTACAGAAAAGCTGTCGGTTTCGATCGCTAAACATGATGATCTGCGGCGTGAACCTCAAAGAGAGGGTGCAGTCACGACTCTAGAGGAGACAGCTTAGTCCAGCTTTATTGCTTCTCATAAGACGCACCTTGACTCAGAAGTGCGTTCTTTATGTAGAGAGAACGATCGCTAAGGCAACCAAGGATATTTGCGAAAATCAGGGCTGCGTTTTTCTAAGAATGCTTGTTTGCCTTCAGATCCTTCCTCAGTCATGTAGTAGAGCAGGGTAGCGTTTCCGGCGAGTTCTTGTAGCCCTGCCTGACCATCGCAGTCGGCGTTAAAAGCAGCTTTGAGGCAGCGAATCGCGATCGGGCTTTTCTCTAAAATTTCGCCTGCCCACTGAATGCCCTCGGCTTCAAGTCGCTCGATCTGCACCACACAATTCACTAAACCCATTTCTAGCGCTTGATCTGCGGTGTATTGGCGGCAGAGATACCAAATTTCCCGCGCTTTTTTCTGTCCGACAATTCGCGCCATATAGCTCGCGCCAAATCCACCGTCAAAACTGCCGACTTTGGGTCCGGTTTGCCCAAAAATGGCGTTGTCGGCGGCGATCGTCAAATCACACAGCATATGAAGAACGTGCCCACCGCCGATCGCGTATCCGGCAACCAAGGCGATTATGACTTTGGGCATCGATCGAATCAAACGCTGCAAATCGAGAACGTTTAATCGCGGCGTTCCTGCTTCGTCCACATAGCCACCGTGGCCCCGCACGCTTTGATCGCCCCCCGCACAAAACGCATATTTGCCATCGGTGTGAGGTCCGGCTCCGGTGAGAAAAATCACCCCAATCCGGCTATCCTCACGGGCGTTGCTGAACGCATCGTAGAGTTCGACTACGGTTTTGGGACGGAAGGCGTTGCGCTTGTGGGGGCGGTTGATGGTGATTTTAGCAATGCCGTCCGTTTTGTGATAGAGGATGTCTTCGTAGGGTTTGACGAGGTGCCATTCGACGGTCATAAAAACTGGGGGTTAAGGACTAATTGATCGGGCAAAGCTACCTAAATGATTGTGCCGCCATTGGGCATCGGCAGCGCGATCGGTCTGCAATTCTAATCCGCGGATGCCCTGATTTGGGAGAGGATTGAGACGATCGACAAGCTGGCTCCAGGTGCAAATCCGCTCATACTCTACGCCGTAGGTTTTGCAGAGGTTAGCAAAATTGATGTTTTGCGGCGTGGCAAAGAATTCTTCAAACGGGGGATTGAATTGAGCGATCGGGAGCATTCCAAAAATTCCGCCGCCGTTGTTGTTGATCAGCACGATCGTCAGATGTCCGACAAAATGATTGCGGAGTAGGAATCCGTTGGTGTCGTGCAGGAGGGCGAGATCTCCCGTCAACAGGACGCTGCTTTGGTGGTGGGCAACGCCTAGCGCGGTTGAAAGGGTGCCGTCGATGCCGTTTGTGCCTCGATTAAAAAAAGGCTGAACGGCAGAATCTCCGGGTTTCCAGAAAAACTCGACATCTCGCACAGGCATACTGTTGGAGATAAAGAGCGGCGTTCTGGTGGGCAAACATTGGGACAGCAACCAGGCAGCTTTACCTTCAAAAAGAGTTTCCTCGATCGTCATCGTTCGATCGATCGCGTGTCTTATTTTTGAGTCGGCGGTTTGCCAAAGTTCTAAATAAGGACTAGGCGATCGGGCTTCAGCAGACAGGTTTTCTGCAAACGATTCGACAGAGATTTGGAGATGAGTCGTTCTGCCATGGAGTGGATCGAGATTGCGATCGCTCGGATCGATCACCCATTGTCTTGGTTGAACTTGAGTTAACCACTGCCGCAATTCTCGACTCGTAGGCATTTCTCCGACCCGAATCACGAAATCGGGAGCCAGCTTTTCTGCCAGATTTCGGTTCCTCAAAATCAGATCATAGGTCGAGATTAGATAGGAATTGAGACTCGCGTAGTTGCGGAGGGGCGACAATCCTTCTGCTAAAACGGGCATTTGTAGCGATTTTGAGAGATGGGCGATCGCTCGACAATATCGCTCTGGTGATTCGGGTTGGGCGCATCCCGCGATGATGATGCCGTAAGAGAAAGAAGGAAGTGATGGAATTGGGGAATCAGGGAACGCGGGAGCGATCGGATGAACGTGACCGAAGAAGGTTTCTACATCAAAGTTCGCTTCTAGCGCCTGAGCCTCTGACTGGGGAATCGGGACCAGCGGATCGCGAAACGGGATATTGAGATGAACGACTCCGGGACTTAAGCCTAGCGATCGCTGCCAAAATTGCATCAACGTCTGACGTAAATACGCCAGCATAGATGGCTCGATCGAAGGCAATGCCAACTCTGCGTAGACTTTGGGATAGGAGCCAAAAAGTTTTTGCTGGTCGATCGTTTGTCCGGCGTTGCAGTCTCGCAGTTCGGGAGGACGATCGGCAGTTAGCACCAGCAGAGGAACGCGGCTTTCACTCGCTTCAATAATGGCGGGATAAAAATTCGCGCCAGCCGTGCCAGAGGTGCAGATTAACGCCACAGGGCTGTGAGTGCGTCGCGCCAGACCGAGGGCAAAAAACGCTGCCGATCGCTCATCTAAAACGGGAATCGCCTCGATCTTGGGATGTTGAGCAAACGCGATCGCCAACGGTGCCGATCGAGAGCCAGGACAAATCACAGCCGTGGTTAAACCGAGTCGCTGAAGGGTTTCTGCCAGGACAGATGCCCAGACAGTATTGGTGTTGCGGAAGTCGATCGACATTCGGGAAAATTAAGCTTCTGGATCAATTCCCTGCGCCCGGAGTTGGGCAACAAGACGTTCTGTGCGCTGACGCTCTTGCTCAAGTTGGGATTCGGCTTGCTCAAGTCGGGATCCAGCTTGCTCAAGCTGCTGCTCAGACTGCTCAAGTTGGCGCTGAGTTTGCGCGGCGGTTTCGTGTCCGGTCAAAAGCAAGGTTCCCTGATTGTCCCACCAGCGCAGCCAGGGAAGGTCGAGATTTTGGTATTGACCTTGCCAGATGCCTAGCTCGACTCCTAATTGAGAAATGGGGTAGTGTCCGCGATCGTTGGTCGACACCGGGAGATATTGGTTTTCGACCAGGTGAAAGACTTCGATACTGGCTTTGCTGACTTCGTAAATGCCATAAAAGGCGGGACGAATCACCTGTTCATACACCCAAAATTTGCCTGTCCAGGGAGTCTTGTCTCGCTCTTGCGATCCGTCACCTGAGACAAACTCCAGCACGATCAGCGGCGCGATAAATTCTTGCCACAGCACATAAGAACGGCGAAACTCCCCATTCAGGGTGGGCGGCACATTGGCAACATAAAACCAATCTGGAGCCTCTGCGCCGCGTTCGGGAGGATCAGTCATCCGCCAATAAATGCCGCTATCTTGACCGATGCAATATTGCCCGTCTGAGTGGCGCTGTTGCAGAATTGGCTCGATCGAGTCAGTCAACAAAACACTTTGCGGGTGCTCTTGGAAGTTTTTCACAAAAGTGCCATCTGATTCGGGAAGCTGCGTGTGGTCAGGCAGTTTTGTGTAGGTCGGTAAATCTGCAAAAGAGGTCATAGCACAGCACTCGCGTCTCTATTAGTGTAGTCGCTTGGCTAGACCAGTGCGGCTAAAAGCGCCTGTAGCTTGAGTTGAACTTCGGTTAATTCTTTATCGGGATTGGAACCTGCGACGATTCCCGCCCCGGCAAATAATCGAGCGTGACAGCCATCGAGCACCGCAGAGCGAATGCCAACTGCAAACTCGCCGTTGCCCTGATGATCGACCCATCCGATCGGAGCCGCATACAGCGATCGCTCAAACTGCTCATAGTGACGAATCTGCTCACAGGCAAGCTCTCTAGGCGCACCTGCCACTGCTGGAGTCGGGTGGAGTTTGGCAACTACATCCAGTAAGTGAACGTGAGGGGAAACGGTGGCGCGAATCGGAGTGTGTAAGTGTTGAATGTTGGGAAGTTGCAGCAGACGAGCCTCCGATCGCTGTGTCTCTAGCCCCAATTCTGCTAAATGGCGAGTGATGAAATCAATTACGACTTGATGTTCGTGGATTTCTTTTTGACTCGACAGCAGGAGATCGGCGAGTTGAGTATCGTTGATCGGGGTTTTGCCGCGAGGGGCTGACCCTGCTAGCGCATCCGTTTCTAACTGCTGATCATGAATGCCCACTAATCGTTCGGGACTTGCCCCGATAAAAGTCTGTCCACGACAATTATTAGTTGAAAAAATATAGCAGTTTGAATAGAGACTTCGTAAATGATTGAGGGACAGAACTAAGTTAAACGGAATGGGTGAAGTCACGTCTAATGCGTGAGCTAAAACGATTTTATGAAAGTGATTATTTTGAATCGATTCCAATGCAGACAAAACGGATTTTTTGAAATGATTGGTATGAGAAAAATCTTGTTTTTTGAGAAAACTTGGAGGATCGATCGCGAAATCAACAACGTTATATTTCACGGCTCGAATTGCCTGGAACCCTTGCCATATCTGACGAGATGCCTGATCTGGGTCGAGGGTCTGATCGAGAATGATATTTGCCACGATCGTGCTACGATTCGCTTGACGAGACACCTGCCAACGCGGGAGAAAAACCGACGCAGATGGAAAAGATAGGTTCTCGTGAAGGGATTGATCAAAGAATGAGAAACTACAGAAAAAATGTGCCCCAGAAAACGGAGTTTCTGAGTCTCCAAATTGAATCGCATTCATTGAAGCATTATGGATGAATTCTTTTGCTTCAACAAATCGATTCTTGCCCTCAGTTTTAAGCTCGATCGCCGTATCGATCGCCAAAATCGCCTCTTGCTGACCGCTTTTCTCAAAATAAAAGTGACGCTGATTAGGGTTAACCAATGTCTGAAGAACTGCCAGCGGATCGACAGGTTCTATCTCTAATGAAATGCTGACAATTTGAGGAGATTTACGATGATTCGATCCTTTGCAGTTTGACAGGAATTGAGCGATCGCGGTTTGATTTTGAGCACGATCGAGCCGATAAGGGGTAATAGTCATGCGGATATCAATAAAACCATCTCTACGCTGATTCTAATGGCTGAAGGCTTGGAGTCTCGATCAAGCGTTGCCCTGTCACTTCTAACCGAAAATCGTCAGGCGGAACAAACGTGATACCGCGCCGCACCGGACGCACCGGACGATCGTAGTTGGTTTGAAACTTATAGCTCGATAAAACGGTCGCCAACACGAGCTTCATTTCAAACAGCGAAAGCGCCATGCCGACACAGCTTCGACTGCCGCCGCCAAACGGCAAAAACTCAGATGGCGAGAACTTTTGAGCGATAAAGCGCTCTGGGTTAAACCGCTCTGGCTCTGCGTAAGTGTCGGCTCGATGGTGCGCCAAATAAATGCAGGGCACCAAAATCGCCCCCGGCTCAAATTCATAGCCCTCAATCTGCACGGTTTGTTTGACTTTACGCGGCTGAGAGATGAGGGCGATCGGATATACGCGCAAGGCTTCTTTGCAAACGGCGGTCAGATAAGGCAACTGAGACAGTGCTGTCGGATCGGGGTTTTCGCCCAGAGTTTGGATCTCAATAAGCAGGCGATCGAGACAGTCTGAATGGCGATGAATCCAGTAAAACGCCCAAGCTAACCCTGACGCGGTGGTTTCGTGTCCGAGCAGCAATAAGGTCATCAACTGATCGCGCAGTTCGACATCGCTCATCGATTCGCCCTGGTCATCGTGTGCAGTCATTAGCACTGAGAGAATGTCAGTGCGTCCGTCGAGAGATTGGAAACGGCGATCGTGAATTTCATCATAGATCAGCGCATCGATCTCCTGCTGTTGAGCCAAAAAGCCGCCCCACGGACTCCAGCGCCCCAAATTTTGCTGAAGCATCGGAAAGAAGAACTGCGTCGAGTAAAGCGGCGACGTGATGGCTTCGAGTAGATGACTCAGCAACTGTTTGAGCCGTTCATACCGCGCTCCGGGCACCATGCCAAACACGACCTGCAAAATCACCTGAAGTGAGATCTCTGACATCTCTTCACGAATGGTCAGCGATCGTTCGATTTGCCAATCTGACATCTGTTGTCGAGTGAGATGACAGATAACGCGCCCCTGACTATAAAGCTGTTCTCGATGTAGTGCAGGCATGAGCAACTGTCGCTGGCGCTGATGGCGTTGTCCTTCTTGCATGATCACCGACTGATCGCCCACTAACGGACGAAAAATGTGAGTCACTTTGCCAAACTCAAATGAGTCTGCCAGCGTCGTAAAGATCGCCTGAATCGAGTCGGGATTGCTGAAGAAAACGACAGGCGGCGAGTTGACCCCCAACACCCGCAGCGTAAACGTGTCGCCATATTGTTGAGCACAGCGATCGAGAAAGTTAATCGGTTGAGCCACGATCGCAAGGGTTTGCAGCAGCGACGGCAACCGAGATCCATCAGGCAATTTCATCAAGGCATTTCTACGAGCATCTGAGATCTAGTCTAAAGGGATTCAGGTGCCGGGATTCGAGGAATTAAAAGTCTTAATTTAGGGTTGCCTTGGGCAGGCTGGAAGAACGTTGAGCAACGAGATAAAAATATGCCAGGTAATGAACTAGAGGTTTGTAGATTTTTGTTTGTGAATAGGAAACAGATTCACTTGAATCATATTGGGCGAGTGGAGGATGTTGTGGCTCCAATAGTGGGAAGCGATCGCTATCGTTCTCTTCAGTCTCTCGACGATCTCTCTAAGATTTCGACCACTCACTCAGGCAAAAAAGCCGATGTCTATCTCAACGATCGAGGCGTTTCGATTAAACAATCTGGCGGCAGCTTTGCCTTTAACCGCTTGCAGCGAGCAAACCTCTTTGAAGTGTATACGGATCTGGGCCTAACTCATCCTGAAACCATCATCGCTAAAATTGACCGGGAGGTTCACAAGTTTCATCAAGGTCTGCTTCCCAACAGAAATCAACCTTGGAAAACCTTCTTCTCGGAGCAAGATTTTAAGACGCTGATGATTTTTTTAATGCTGAAGGCAGCCCCAATCAGGGTTTGTCGAGCCATCCAGCAGAATTCATCTTAGAGGCATCCCAAACAGTGAGCAGCAATGGCGATCTTGCGCTCTATTCCTTTGATGAGTATTTTGAGCGGTACAAACTAAAATTTGAAGTTGCTATTAGAAGACAATGGATCGGTCAGGAAAGTGATTCTGAACATTCCAGAGCGTCAGGAATAGCACGCAAAGTTGAGAACGCCCCCTGGGTTTTTGATGATGTCGTCGGGCATCCGAAACCGCATAAGACAACTCAGCGAAGATGGCGCAAGGATGTTCCCGAGTCTGATCGGAGGACAGTCTATTTCTTAATGATCGAAAAGAAAAAATAGTGACGATCGTCTAAGCAATTTGAAGACTCAGTTGCTCCTGTGAAAGAGTGGTCTGGGATGGTTTGAAGCTAGAAAATAGATCTTGATAGATTGCTTTAGCCAGGGCAAAGCCCAGATTGGCAGGAACCGCATTGCCGATCATTTTATAGGCAGCACTGAGATCTCTGTAGTGAAAAATAAAATCATCAGGGAAGGTTTGAATCCTAGCGCATTCTCGTACGGAGAGCCTTCGGTAAGCAAACGGTGAATGCTGATCGAAGGCAAACTTGTCTTTCTCGACGAACAGCATCTTATTAGCTTGGGGATGCAGCGGTGCGTGTCTGCCACCCGCTTGAATGGTGAATGAAGGCTCATCCCAAGAGCGAACGCGGTTACGAGACATATACATACTGGAAAAACCGCCGATCATGTATTCATGATTGGGCAAAAAACAGGCTTCGGCGTTGGTTTTGTTGGTGACTAGAGCCGGAATTGCCGTCTCTCGTAAATCCCAAATAGCGTGTTTGAGCGTGGGAACTTGAGGCAATAAATCAACTCCGTCGAAATCAAATTGCTTTTGGAGATCGCGATGGTAGCCGACAAAGATCACCCGTTTTCTTTCTTGGGGGACATCGTGGTTCATCGCGTTGAGCAGTTTGAGAGAAACGCGGTAGCCCACTGATTCAAACGCGGCGATGATGTTGTCGATCGAGCCACGATGTTTCTCATGAAGCATTCCAGAGACATTTTCAGCTAGAAAGAACAGCGGCTGTTTTTCCTTTAAAATGCGGACATATTCTAGAAACAATTTGCCCCGATCGTCCTCTAGACCTCTCTGAGATCCTGCTTCACTCCAACTTTGGCAAGGCGGACCGCCAATGATACCAACACAGTTAGGGATTTTGGTAGACGGAATTTGCCGAATGTCTCTTCTATCTAGGACGGTGTTGGCGTGGTTTGTTTCATATGTCGCCCAAATATCTTTGTCGTATTCGTTTGCCCAGACGATATCAAATCCTGCTTTAAGAAAGCCTAAGTCTAATCCGCCACACCCTGAGAAGAGAGAAACAATTTTGGGAGTCATATAAAACCAGCAAATTCAAGAAAAAGTTTGAGTTTTAGGATGAAAGGATGCTCATTCTAAAAGGTTAAACATTTCTTCAATTAGTACCTTTGTTTTGTTTAACAGAATTTTATTCGGCTCGTTTGTTAGTTGTCAATCCAGTACGTTTGCATTAATTGCATTAGTACAGAGTTTCTCGCTGTGGACGTTGCTTGAAGTCGTCCGCTCGATCGCTGTTGTAACGTTTCTATAACACCTACCCAATGCCTCAACCCAGATGGGAGACTAAGAAATACAGCATGATTCAGTCTTCTGGCAGCTAGAGGAGTTTTGTGGATGACGACCAGGACGATCGAGCGGGCGAGTAAAAAACTCTGGTTTGCCGCCATTAAACCACCGATGTATAGTGTGGCAATCATGCCGATTTGGGTCGGTTCAGCCGTTGCATTTGCTGAAACCCGTCGGTTTGATACATCAATTTTCTTCACATTTTTGGTCTCTGCTATTTTGATTTTGGCTTGGGAGAATTTTATTAATGACGTGTTTGACTCGGAAACCGGGGTCGATGTCAATAAGAAAAACTCTCTGGTGAATATGACGGGCAACAAGTCCCTGATTTTTTGGATTAGTAATCTTTGTCTCGCGGCAGGACTGTTGGGCATCAGCACGATCGCCGCAAGGCAGCAAGATTTCACGGTGATTGGGCTAATTCTGCTGTGCTGTGGCATTGGCTATATCTATCAGGGTCCGCCGTTTCGCCTCAGCTATAAAGGTCTTGGAGAAATTCTCTGCTTTTTTGCGTTTGGTCCGTTGGCGTTTGCGGCGACTTATTACAGTCAGACAAAAGCCTGGTCGAATACGAGTTTAGCAGCGTCGATCGTCGTCGGCATTGCCACCAGCCTAATTTTGTTTTGCTCTCACTTTAATCAGGTGAAAGATGATGCCGCGATCGGCAAAAAATCCCCAGTCGTGCGGTTGGGAACGAAGCGATCGGCGCAGCTTTTGCCGTGGGTCTGCGGCAGTCTCTATGCGCTGACGACCTTATTTGTGATTGCGAACGTTTTCCCTGTTTGGACGCTGCTGATCTTTCTCAGTGTGCCCATCGCCCGAAAGCTTTGCAAATTCATCGGTTCGCAGCATGATCAACCGCACAAACTTACGTTCTGTCGATTGATTGCCGTCGAACTCCATTTCTGGAGCGGGTTGCTTTTAGGATTAGGGTTTATGTTGACGCAACTGGTTTAGTAATGCGGTTTGAATATCGTCCCTATCGTCGATCGTTTCGACAACCGTTGCAGACGAGTCATGGAGTCTGGACAGTTCGAGAAGGAATCATTTTGCGTCTCATTGATGATGCAGGGTGCGTTGGCTTTGGTGAGATTTCGCCGCTGGTCTGGTTTGGTTCAGAAACGTTTGAGAACGCGATCGAGTTCTGTCAGCGGTTGCCTAATGAGATTGATTTTGAGACGATCTCCACGATTCCGACTCATTTATCAGCGTGTCAATTTGGGTTTGAATCGGCACAAGAAATGTTAGCGACAGAATTCACTCAATCATCTGCATTGACTCACAGCGCTCTTTTGCCAACTGGACACGCCGCCCTTAATCACTGGAGAGATCTTTGGGAGCAAGGCTATCGCACCTTTAAATGGAAAATCGGCGTTGCCGACATTAAAGACGAAATTCCAATTTTTGATCAACTCGTCCAAACCCTCCCGGCTAAAGCATTCTTAAGACTAGATGCCAACGCTGGGCTGACGTTCTTACAGGCTGAAACGTGGCTTCAGCACTGCGATTCGGTAAGCGAAACAGATTGTCATCCGACCCTGGAATTTTTAGAGCAACCGCTTGCGGTCAGCCAATTCGAGCAGATGCAAACCCTGAGCCAAATCTACTCAACGCCATTGGCGATCGACGAATCGGTTGCTACTCTAAGTCAGTTGCGCGACTGCTATCAAAAAGGCTGGCGAGGAATTTTTGTGATCAAACCCGCGATCGTCGGCTCTCCGTCGCAATTACGCAAGTTTTGCCAAGAAACCGCAATCGATGCCGTCTTTTCGTCGGTGTTTGAAACCGCGATCGGACAGCAAGCCGGACTGCGATTAGCCGCAGAACTGTCCTTCAAACACCGTGCGGTTGGATATGGCACCTCGCACTGGTTTGACGAAATGGAGGAGGGCGATCGACAATGGCACCTTTAATTCAGCATCAACGACAAGAAAATTGGCTGATTGGCTACAGCAGTCAAGAACTCACCGATTTAGCAGAGCAGCGATATCAGGCACTCAAACGCTATGCAGCGCCTCCAACTATTTTGTTAGCTGAACGGAACCCGATCGAGTTTCTCGCAGGATTTATTGCGGCGTGTTCGGCAAACTGCTCAATTTTTTTGGGCAACCCCGATTGGGTTGAGGCTGAATGGCAGCAGGTGTTTGAGTTAGCCACGCCAGATTTAGTTTGGGGAGACGTTTCATGGAATGTTCCGAAAAAATCACCGGTCATCCTTCACGCTTCGCCTCTGATTATGATTCCGACGGGGGGCACGTCAGGTAAGATTCGATTTGCGATGCACACTTGGGAAACGTTAACTGCCTCGGTTCAAGGGTTTCGACAATATTTTGGAGTCGATCGCGTCCATTCTTTTTGCGTGTTGCCCCTCTATCATGTGAGCGGCTTGATGCAATTTATGCGATCGTTTCTCTCAGGCGGACAGTTCGTGATTCTTCCCTGGAAATCCTTAGAAGCTGGAGAGGCAGAGTCTATCAACCCTCAAACCTTTTTTCTCTCCCTCGTTCCCACCCAACTCCAAAAACTGTTATCTCAACGTCAAACTATTTCCTGGCTATCCCAATTTGAAACAATTTTGTTAGGTGGTGCGCCAGCCTGGTCAGATTTGCTGGATCAAGCTCGATCGTATCGACTTCCGATCTCGCCTACTTATGGCATGACCGAAACTGCTTCCCAGATTGTCACCCTCAAACCAAAGGATTTTCTAGCCGCAAAAGTCGGCGCTGGTCAAGTCTTACCCCACGCTCAAATCACCATTAAAAACGAGACAGGCGGACCGTTAGCGATCGGTGAAATCGGAAAAATCACCCTTCAATCCGATTCATTAATGTTGGGCTACTATCCCAATTTTTTGCAGCAACCCATTTATCAACCCGATGATTTGGGGTTTTTTGACTCGCAGGGCTATTTGCAGATCATCGGACGCGACAGCAACAAAATTATTACCGGAGGCGAAAACGTCTTCCCATCAGAAGTTGAGGCGGCAATTATGGCAACCAAACTCGTTAAAGATGTCTGCGTACTGGGCATCTGCGATCGCGCTTGGGGGCAAGCCATCACTGCCGTCTATGTCCCTCAAAATTCAGACGTTTCTGACCAAACATTAATCGCATCCCTTAAGAAAACCCTCAGCAAAGTCAAGCGTCCCAAATATTGGATCTCACTCGAAAACCTGCCTCGAAACTCTCAAGGGAAAATCAACCACTCGCAGCTCAAGCAAATCATCGCAGCGAAGACTGACACGCCGATGATTCTTGCCAAAGCTTGAACACAATAAACTCCGCCCGTTCACACAGCGTTCCGGGAAGCGCGTCGCCCAGTTCGGCTAAAAAGATGCCCTCCTCACTGCTAGTGGTTTGCGCGATCCAGGTTCCTCGCAGGCTGACCTCGATCGAGTCTGCGTCACATTGACAAAGCGCGATCGTGTCGTTGAGCGATCGCTGCACCACTGCATCCAGTAGTTTCCAAGCCTGCAAATTTGCAGACAATAAAAAGGTTGCAGTGCCCGGTTCGATAATTAGCCGTTGCCCAACTCGCATTGCCAACACCACCCGCAGCATCACCAACTTTTCGAGAGAGTGGTTGACGCGCTCGATCGTGATTCCCGTCTCGGTATAGGTAAACTTCAGCATTCCTGGTTGCTCCTCTGTTCCAGGGTTTACAGCGTTTCAAAGGTTTACAAAATGAATCGACAATTAAAAACCTCCGCTTCTAATCAGTGTGAAGCGGAGGCTAGAAAACTACTTGAGCGTTTTCTGACTAGACCAGGACAGGAACGCGCCTGACCCTCCCGCTTCGGAGTGATGGGTGCTGACTACTTGAGGTAATCTCTGAAAACGTGCCCACAAACAGCAAAACTACGACTCTGCCCGCCCCGCAGGAGTGGTCGCCGACACGGTACCCTAGCCAGAACGATGTAAATAAGAGCCGTAGAGATTTCATTGCAGAAGATTTAGAGGACTTAACTTGCAGTCTACAGTCAACATACTACACTTGTAATATAAAAGTGTCCAGCTACTTTGGAGGAAGACCATGCACACCTTAACTCGCACCACGACCACCGACATGGAAGTTACCAGCATTCGTCTGGAACGAGAGTTAAAGGAACAGTTAAAATCGCTTTCTGGCAATCAGGGCTATCAGGCATTGATTCGAGAGATTCTCTGGAACTATGTCCAGCAAAAATCGGGTGACTATACGCCGACCATCGCTGCGTCTGATTTTCGAGCCACGATCTCGGCAATCGCTCAAAACGAAGAACACTGCGCTCTAACGGGAGCGGTGATCCGATCGGGCGACGCAATGATGCTAGGGTTCACCACCGAAGGAAATCTAATTCCGCTCAGTCTAGGCAGTCTGTCATGAAGTGAGCGTTTTGAGTTTTGAATCGACACATCAAATTCAAAACTCAAAACGACTTAAAGCTTTGCTATGATAGTGAAGCAGAAAAACGCGGATGTGGCGGAATTGGTAGACGCGCCAGATTTAGGTTCTGGTTTCGCAAGAAGTGAAGGTTCAAGTCCTTTCATCCGCATAAAGTTAGTCAAAGGCATTTTGTAAGCTGCTCTTGCTCAAAATCGCAAGCTGAACTACAGTCAGCCTCTCGCTTGAGGTCAGTTTCACTCGTCCGATAGATTTCAAATCGTCACAAATCTGAGAATTTGGGGAAGTAGTAAAAGCCTTCAGAAAAAGCCATGCTGGGGATCAACGAAATTAAAACGGTCGCACTGCTAGGGTTGCTGAGTGGCTTGCTAGTGCTAGGCGGATATTATCTAGTCGGGGATGAGCAAGGGCTTTATTTGGGCTTGGCATTTGCTGCTATGACGAGCATCGGCTCCTGGTACTACTCTGACAAAGCTGCTCTCGCTGCCTATGCTGCCCAACCGATCGAGCGAGATGAAGCTCCCGAACTGTTTGATATGGTGGCAAAACTCAGCGATCGGGCAGACATCCCGATGCCAAAGCTGTTTTTTGTGCCTACGCAGTCGCCCAACGCTTTTGCCACCGGACGCGATCCCAATCACGCCGCGATCGCAGTTACTCAGGGAATTATAGATTTGTTGACTCCTGAAGAATTAGAAGGGGTGTTGGCGCACGAACTGACCCACGTTAAAAATCGCGATACCCTGACTCAGGCAGTTGTAGGCACGATCGCAGGCGCTATCACTTTTCTAGGACGAATGCTGACTTTTGGAGCGTTGTATGGCCCGGTTTATCGGGACGATCGTCGAAACACCAATCCGTTTGGTCTGCTGTTTTTAATCGTTCTCGCGCCGCTCTCAGCCGCCATCATTCAGCTTGCCATTTCTCGAACCCGTGAATATTCGGCTGATCAGGGTTCGGCGCAAATCACTCACAATCCGCAGGCGTTAGCGAGTGCGTTGCAAAAATTAGAAACCGTTGGACATCAGATTCCAATGAATGGCAACCCGGCGATGTCACCTTTACTAATCATCAATCCGTTGTCTGCTGAAGGATTGCAGTCTCTCTTTC
>JBBQYE010000025.1:0-18909 GCA_038208945.1 Leptolyngbyales cyanobacterium
GCATACGCCACCATTGCTCCAACCATGACCCATTGAAAAAGTTGTTTAATCACGATCGGTTAACGCTTAAGAGAAGGTTGTTCGGCTGAGGGTTTAGAAGACGGTTTAGCGGATCGCTCGATCGATGCCTGCGCGTTTCGCATCGCCTGGATCGCGAACGGATCATTTGGACGCTCATCCAATGCCCGTGAGAAGTAGAGCAACGCAGTCGCGGCATCTTTTTGCTGCTCGGCAGCATAGCCCGCTTGCATATAGCGATCGAAGATCGAGGTCTGATTGCCATTCGTCCCAGGGGTAGGCGCGGTTGCAACGGTTGGAGTCCGCCATTTATAGAGACTGACGACTTCCTCAACATAAGGCGCGATCGCCGTTTTGCTATAGCTGGTGGCATCGCCTGTCATCCACCAAGCAGCGACCCGTCGCACTGCCATAAACTCGTTGTTGCCGCTGGCGCGATATTCGTCACGGAGGGCATCGCGAACGACACAAGTGACGACCGATCGTGCCGTTGTGGGGTTCGTTTCAAACTCGGTGGATGAAAGCTGGCGACCCGTGCATTGCTTTGACCATCGAGAAATCGCGTCTGGCTTCACCTGCCATTCGCTATAGAGACCATCATTTTTGGCTGCTGTTTTGGGGGCTGCTTGCCGCAACGCTTCGACCACCTTCCCAACCTGAGTCTCTGAAACTTGAGCGTAAGCAGGCAGTGCGCTCAGGCAAAAGCTGACTCCAAAACTACCGATTAATCTGACCCATCGCGATCGCATAAGTTGCCCTGTGAGTTTAGAGCTGATAATTTGACGGCTTACCTTAAAGATTGGTTGCTTCACTGATTCAAATTTTTTGTCATAGAAGTGAATAAGAATGAACCTTCTGAGAAGGTCAAGAGATCCTAACCCAGTCTAAAAGTGTCGCACTAACACGATAGGTTTGATCTCAGTATCCATGATGTGAACAACATCACCACCGTAATTCTTGTTCACACATTAGTAAACTTTGCTATCGAATTTCTCACAATCTGAGCGATTCCTTCTAACCTTGAAGATAAGGAGTCTAAAAAACCTTTTGCACAAAGTTGATTTCCTCAACTTTATCGACGCATCTGCAAAAAGTTTGTCTATGTTTGGCTCTCACCATCATCACAAACGGGAGATGAGATTATGTCTCAACATCGTGCCGCAGAATTCTTCAAAGCTGTCAAGAAAGATCAAGCTCTGCAATCAAGAGTGCAAGCTACCAGCGATCCTAAAGCGTTTATTCAAATTGCCTCTGAGCGGGGTTATCACTTCACAGAAGATGATTTAGAAAGCGCTCTTGATCAGATCTCTGAAGCTGAACTCGCGTCTTTATTTAACCCTGGCGTTGGAGGTCGCGAACGCATCGTTCCCCGATAGAAAATGGGGTGAACCCGTAGAGACGTTCCGATGGAACGTCTTTAGTCACACAAAATTAGAACAAATGATCTAATAAATTTGTGAGAAATGTGATTTGGGGACGGACGATCGCGTAGCATATCTTGAGAAACGCTGTGATGTTGTGGCAGTTCTTCTCTAAAATCATGCTCAAATCTCGCCCCTTTCCGGTTGCGTTGCTCATTCTAGGGTTGACGACTGGCTGCACGGCTGAAGCGTCTAGATCGATCGCACCTCAAGTGATTTCCTCACCCGCCTCTCTGCCGTCTAGTCAAAGTCCTTTTGTGCTTGCTGCGACCACTTCACCCGATGCGGCGACGAATGGCGCGGTTCAGCAATATCTCAAAAAATTAGCGAGTCAGGGGTTTTCCGAAAAATCTCAAGGCGTGTGGATGCAGTCAGGCACCACGCTGTTAGCCAACCATCAAGGCACCACGCCCTTATCGGCGGCATCGCTCACCAAAGTAGCGACTTCTTTAGCGGCGCTGCAAACCTTTGGAGTTGACCACCGATTTGTGACCGAAATTGGCTCAACCGGAACGATCGAGAACGGCGTTCTCGAAGGAGATTTGGTGATTCAAGGCGGCAGCGATCCCTTATTGGTGTGGGAAGACGCGATCGCGGTGGGGAATCTGCTCAATCAGCTACAAATCCGCCAGGTAACGGGCAATGTGATTGTCGTCGGCAGATTTTATATGAACTTTGAGGTAGACACTCAAAAGTCAGGTGCGTTGCTCAAACAAGCATTCAATGCCGCCACCTGGACTGAAGAAGTCAAAGCCCAATATCTCACTTTGCCACCCGGAACGCCTCGCCCGCAGGTGGCGATCGCGGGGTCTGTCAAAGTCGCAAATACGATTCCTGCTAACGTTAAGCCGCTATTGCGTCATCAATCGCTGCCGTTGGCTGAACTGCTCAAGAAAATGAATCGCTATAGCAATAACGTGATGGCAGAAATTATCGCTAGCACAGTGGGCGGGGCAAAAGTTGTCTCGTTTAGAGCGGCTCAAGCGGCAAACGTTCCGCAGTCAGAAGTATTGCTGGTCAATGGGTCAGGGTTAGCCGCCGAAAATCGGATCTCTCCTCGTGCGGTCTGTGCGATGTTTTTGGCGATCGAGCGATTTCTCGAACCCTCTAAGCTGACGGTTGCCGATATCTTCACCGTTGTCGGACAGGATACGGGAATTTTAGATGCGCGTAAAATCCCGACGTTGGCGGTTACAAAGTCGGGCAGTTTGGATGCGGTCAGTGCGCTAGCGGGGGCGTTGCCGACGACCAAAAAGGGCATTGTTTGGTTTGTGGTGATGAATGGCGGCAGCGCAAATCTAGAGGGGTTTCGGTCAGAGCAAGAATCCCTTTTACAACGGCTGTCAAGTCAGTGGGGTGCAGTGCAAACGTCTCCGGCAGAGCTGTCGGTGAACGGGGAGCGATCGGGCAAAGCAGCCGTGAGTGAACGGGTGGATTAAGGAGTGCGCGAATCGACGGGACGAGCGACGAGAATTCCGATCGCGTCGTCTACTCTCTCAACATAGCGCTGAAGATTGGGAGAAATCATCACGCCTCTCACGGGGACAGAATGAATCAAGCCAATGTCTCCGTTCGGGCTGCGATAAATCAATCCCGTATGAGTCACATCTAAACCGGGAACTTTGGTCGCGATCGCGATCACATCTCCCGATTCTAACAAGGCGTATTTGCTCTGAATCTGGTTAGTGGGAATATAGCGAATGCTGGCATTGTCTAGAGTTGACTCCATTTCAGAAATGCACTGACGATTGGCTTTGCTGTGGGCAAGCTGCGGATAAGCCTGCCAGTGAGTGCTCATAAAATTTAAAGTCTTGTTTATCGGAACGCCATTTAACGCTGAGGTAAGACTTTTCACAATGTTTCGTTTTTGATTCTCGGCAAGCCATTCTGAAAAGTAGTGCAAACGGCTGCAATATCCGTTCAGTTCACCATTTATATAACGTTGCTCACGAATATTCTGAATGTATGTAGACGTTGAATAATCCTGTTTATTAATTCCTCTCGTGATTGCTAATACGCTTTCTATAAACAATACGCAATCAAATTTCTGAAGCGATAGGGTTAGCATTTCGCTTGATGATTCGTCTAGCAGATTTTCTTGATAAGGAGTAGCTAATAGCTGTTCTGCGATCGTTTGCATCACACGTCCCATTGGACGCTGATACAAGTCACGATCGCGAGCATATTTCATAATCCGTTGAAAACTAATCTCATCCTCGGTAGACAAAACTACTTCAGTTGAGAGTGTTTTAGCTTCTATAACAGGAGTCTGTGTAAAGCTGGGCGGTGGATAAGCGGATTGGGTTGTTGGGGTAGACAACGCCTGCAACGTTTGTTGCCCAACGGCGAAGAGCCACGGAGAAGCAACCGCCCAGCCAACTAACACCCCTATGATCGGAAGCCCAACTCGTTTTTTCATGCCTGGTGTTCTCATACCAATTGAATTTGAGCTTGCATAGAATTAACCTCTGTGGGACAAAGGGCTTAAGCCCATGGTTAGATGCAGCCTCCTAGAAAATTGGTATCCTTAACTAACCTTGAGGAGGCTACCATATGATCGCTCCCTACTCGTGTTAAATAATATACCCAGACTTAAGTTTTTCTAGAAGACTTGCTGAAAGCCCTCTAGAAATCATTTAATTATTTATCTTCAATAATTCCTGATCTCGCATATAGAAGACGAATAGGATAGATTATGTGGAATAAATCTCGTTGACTTTATATAGTTCCTATGAAAACTCAGCAATCTCATCAGGTTCGCGTTTCATCCTCAATCGTCCTGTGGTAGGCTCAAAATAATTCAGGCTAGGGAAGTTTTTATATAGATCCAGCCATGCTCGATACCGATCGTCTTCCCCTGACGGGTGATGCTCTTGCGTGTTTCCGCCACGGGCTTGACTGTGCCGCCGCTGGAGGGCACGAGAAAGCGGTTGCCCACTACAACAAAGTTTTGCAAACACGATCGGACTTCTGGGAAGCCTGGTATGAACGCGGGTTGTCTCTAGAGAGTTTGGGCTTCTATTCTGAAGCGATCGAGAGTTACGATCGGGCGTTAGAAGCCGATCCCAATCGCGGATCGGTTGACGAGATTTGGCACGATCGCGGCAATGCCCTGCAATATGGGCTAGGAGACTATGAAGCGGCGCTCAAATGCTATGACCAGACGCTGCAACTCAATCATGCTCACGTCAGAGCTTGGCAAAATCGCGGTAACGCTTTGCTCTATGGGTTGAGTCATTATGAAGACGCGATCGCCAGCTACAATCGCGCCTTGCAGCTTAACTCTGAAAGCTATTTGACCTGGCGCAATCGTGGCAACGCCCTGGTCGAACTAAAACGCTATACCGAGGCGATCGCCAACTACGATCGTGCCCTCTCGCTGCAAGCAGATGATCAGGTTTCGTGGCAAGCTCGTCTGTTAGCCTCTCAGCAGCTTGGGCTAAATTCACTGCGGCAGCCGACCACTAAGCCAACCTGGTATGGAGATGGCTACGACGATTCAGCGCCGATAGACGAATCAACTCCGCCTAAAGAGGTTGACAAGGTTAAATCGGCAGGATGTTCGCAGCCTCTATTCATCGTTGAGGATGATGCCGGACAGCACGAAATCGCATTAGAAAACGACCACTACACGATCGGACGAGACCCGAAGAATGATATCTGTTTACGATCGCAGTTTGCGTCTCGATATCACGCAGTGCTGCGGCGAGTCAACCACGACGATGACCGCTATACCTACACGATTACAGATGGCGATTTAGAGGGAAAACCGAGCACCAACGGGCTACTGGTCAATGGGCAGAAGCAGCAGACTTGGGCACTCAAAACAGACGATTTGATTGTCTTTGGTCCTCGTGTGCGGGCGACTTATCATAGGGCGATCGGGTCAGTCAATTTCAATGCCTAACTGAGGAGGCTAGCAGAAATAAGTTGAACATTTCACAGGCAAAGATCGTGCCGAACAAGGGGCTTAAGCCCCTTGTTTGTTCAAGTTGTTTTCCCTAGTCTTCTGAATGAACACTTTTTTAAGATGAGATGCTTTGCCTTTAGAGGTTCGGGTTTACGCACTCGGCGCACCGAACTGGCTTGTTACATTGGAAATCGCAGAGGTTTCAAGGGGTTTTGGCTAAATGGGCGACCAACTTCATTCTGCGTGGAGTCTAGTCTAAAGAGTTTATCGATCGACTGATTCAAGCCAGCCCTTACTGAAATCGTGAAAACAAAACTCATCTTTGCAATTGCTTTAGCGCTTTTGGCATTTACTATGGTCATGTTTGCAATGTCGGTACCGAGTTCTGATAGCAAAAATCAGGCAGTCAGCCCCATCAATCAGCTTTATGTGTTTGGCGACAGCCTTTCAGATACGGGCACCATTTATAACGCCACTGGAGGAGCCTATCCTCCTAGCCCACCTTACTTTCAAGGACGCTATTCAAATGGTCCGGTGTGGGTTGAGCATCTGGCTTCTAAGCTGGCAGTCACCCTCGATCGCACGCACAACTTTGCGGCAGGGGGGGCAACCAGCGGAGCGAACGGTTCTTATGGAGTTCCGGGGTTGCTCTCTCAGGTGAAGAGTTTCACAACGGCTCACTCTCAGGCAGACCCACAGGCACTCTATGTCATCTGGGCAGGCGCAAATGATTATCTACAAGGGGCGACCAGTCCGACGATCGTGGTCAAAAATCTGATGCAGGCGATCGAGTCTCTCTCAAAGGTGGGTGCCCAAAACATCTTAGTCGGCAATTTACCTGATTTGGGGCAGCTTCCATCGACGCGAAACACGAGCAATTCTAGCCCTCTTAGTGCGGTTACTCAGGCTCACAACCTTAGTTTGGCTCAGTCTCTTAAAGGAGTTGGAGCCAAGGTTAAAATCATTTCACTAGACGCAAACACGCTCTATCAAGAAGCCGAAACTAATCCAGATAAGTTTGGGTTTACCAACGTGACGACGGGTTGCCTCTCGGCTCCCGATCGCTGTCGCCAACCCGACACCTTCTTGTTTTGGGATGGCATTCATCCGACTACGGCAGCGCACCGCGCATTGGGCGAAATTGCCTTTTCAGCCCTGCAAGTTGGGCAGCGATCGAGCTAAACCGAGCAGTCCTCCCTTGATTTGTGAGTCGCTTTTCTGATCTGTGGTCTAATGGGGTCTGGTTTGACCACGCCATGGGTGTGAGGAATGCTTGCTGGGTTGCTCAAAAAAACGTTAACCATTCGACTGAGAGTTGGGATACGAATTCTGATCGCAGTCGTGTGTCTGGTGAGTCTGATTTGGGTCGCTCACCCAGCCTTTTCTCAAGAAAGCGGTTCTCTCAACGAGTTGAAGCAACAGCAGCAGCAGATTGACCAACAGCGATCGGCGGTGCAAAAAGAGCGCGATCGCGTACAAAAATTAGAGAAATCGGCTCAGGGCAATCTCAAGGGAATTCGCAAAACGATTCAGGTGACAGCCGCGCAGCTTCAGGCAAATGAGACGAAACTGCAAAAAGCCACTCAGCGTCTTAAGACGCTGCAAATCGCTCTAGACTCTGCTGATCGGACTTATCGCCAAAAACAATCAGCTACGGGTTCTCGACTGCGCTTTTTGCAGCGTCAGCAGAAAAGTCACGGCTGGGCAGTGCTGCTGCAAAGTCAGAGCTTGAATGATTTTCTCGATCGTCGCTATCAGCTTAGGCGAGTCTATAAAACCGATCGTAAGATTCTCATTGATTTAAAGTCAGGGGCGGATCGGCTCGATCGTCAACAGATTCAAGTTGAGCAGCAAAAAAATCAAATTGCGCTGATCACCCAAGAGCTTTTAGCGCAAAAATCAGAATCTGAAGCCCAGGCGACTTATCAAAATCAGGTCGTCGATCGCTTAAAGACCGATCGCCGCGCCCTCGAAGCTGCCGAAGCTCAACTCGCACAAGATTCTCAAAGCATTGGCTCACTGATTCAAAAACGAGTCGCTCAAGAACGCGCTAAAAATGGCATCGTTGTCTTAGGCACGGGGCAAATGAGCTATCCCAGTGATGGCGAGATCACCAGTGGATTTGGCTGGCGAATGCACCCGATCTTGGGCTATCAGCGATTTCACTCTGGCGTAGATTTTGGTGCCGATTATGGCAGCACGATTCGAGCCGCCGATCGAGGGATCGTGATCTTTGCCGGATGGTATGGCGGCTATGGCAATGCAGTCATCATCGACCACGGCAACAACATTACCACCCTCTATGGTCACACCAGCGGACTGTATGTTTCTGAAGGGCAAGCGATCGAGCGAGGGCAACCGATCGCCGCAGTCGGCTCTACCGGACTCTCGACGGGACCTCATCTGCACTTTGAAGTCAGACAAAACGGCGAACCTGTCGATCCGATGGCATATTTTTAAAGTAGGAGGAAATCACCCAAGAAGGCTTTCATGGGGTGAAGCTGCTGCTGTAGGTAAGCGATCGTTTGCCTCTTTTAACGATGCCTCTCCGGTTTGCAGTGCTTGAATGGTTGCCTGTAGCTGTTGAATCTTGACTAAGGCTTCATTGAGTTGAGACTCGGCTGCTTTTGCCACGCGATGAAGTTGTTTGTTGCGCTCTAATCGGTTGACAATGCGCGTTACCAACTCAGGACCCGCGATCGGTTTGCTAACAAAATCATCTGCCCCGACCGTAAACACCTGGTTCACCAACTCAGCATCTTTATGAACCGTCAGAAACACGATCGGTAACTCGCTCCAGTGCGGATCATTGCGAATCACTTTACAGAGTTCGATGCCGTTTAGATAAGGCATTTCAACATCGAGCACCAACAGATCAGGAGACACGGCTTCTAGGGTTTGCCAAAATTGGCGAGGGTCCGCGATCGTGCTCACCTGCAACCCCCACGGCTGAAGCAAGGTTTGCAGCAGTGCCAAAATTTTTGGGTCATCGTCTACGAGCAAGATTTTGTCTGTTTGACCCGATCGCTGAATCTGAGTCATAGGCAACGCTGGCGCAAGTTCGGCATTCTTTAAGGGAGTCAGCGATTGAGAAACTTCTTGCCGCAGCAGTCTCACCCACAGTTGCAGATCCGGCGAGTCGATCGCATTCTTTCTTAAAGCCGTCTCAATGTGGGCTGCTAACCGCGACCCTTCTGGAAGTCCAAACGTTCCCAGTGAGCCAGCGAGGGAGTGGGCTTCTTGCTGCGCGGCTGCTAGCAACTCTGTCTCGACACTGCCTTGAGACAATACTTCGATCGCGGCTTCGATTACCGAAACCTGCTGGCTCACCTGTCCTTGAAAGTGCTGCCACACGGCTGCAATTTTGACTAACACCGTCGTCTGATCTGATTGAATAGGAGTCGATCGCTCCCTCGCTTCTTCTAAGGGCTTAAGTCGATATCCAATTCCATAAACCGTCTCAATAAAATCTGCTGCTCCTGCCGCTTTGAGCTTCTGCCGTAGCCCTTTAATATGAGTCCGCACGGCTTCTTCTCCGGGCATATCTTGATACGTCCACAGATGTTCTAAAATCATGCCGCAGCTAAAAACCCGCCGACTGTTTCGCAAAAATAGCTCCAGCAGACCATATTCTTTGGGGGTCAGCGCTAACAGTTTGTCGGCGTAGGTGACTTCGCAACTGCTGGGGTCAAGCCTTAAGTCATCCCACTCTAATATAGGCTGAGAGGCTTTGCTGCCCCGTCTTAACAGCGCTCGAATTCGGGCGACCAGTTCTTCTTCTTCAAAGGGTTTGACTACATAATCATCGGCACCTGCATCTAGCCCGATCGCTTTGTCGTGACTGCTATCTCGCCGCGTTAAGAGCAAAATCGGCATTGAGTAGCCGTGCGATCGGATCTGCTGACACAGGCTAATTCCATCCAGTTTGGGCAAGATCACATCGAGCAGTACCAGATCATAATCAAAGGTTTCGATTAGATTCCACGCCGCCTGCCCATCAGTGACGACTTCAACAGCATAGTTTTGGCTTGTGAGAATGCTCGTCAAGGCATGAATCATCAACGTATCGTCTTCAACGATCAAGATTCGCATCGGTAGACAATCCTTCAAAACTAGGCATAACTAAAGCCTATCTTCAATTTCTCAGAGATTCTCCCAACCCCCTCAAAACGGGAGAAGTTCTGTGAATCTAACAAAACGGAAGATTGCGTAGCCCTAGACTTTGGTACGTTTTGCGATCGCTCAACACACTGGGCGATGTCAGTCGAGGTGCCCCATGTCAAAGCTGATAATTTTGTCAAATCCTGCTTGTTCGCTGGTTTGCACGGCTCCAACAATGCCCCCAGCCGGACCTGATAAAATGCTGTCTTTGCCCTGAAAGAGATGAGCATCGGTCAATCCGCCGTTGGATTGCATGAATAGGAGTCGCGGAGAATTTTGAGTATGCGCGCTTAATTCTGCTGTGATTCGTTCAACATATCGCCGCAAAATTGGAGACAAATAAGCATCAACAACGGTGGTGTCGCCTCGACTCACCAACTTCATTAAAGGGCTGACTTGATGAGACACAGAGATCTGAGTAAGGCCAATATTGCGCGCGATCGTCGTAATCGTCTGCTCATGAGCGGGATATCGATAGCCGTGCATCAACACGATCGCACAGGCTCAAATTCCACTCTATAAGCTGACTTAAGAGACGTTATCCAGAGCGTTTCTTCGCTGCTTGAAAGGGCAGTGAGAACTTCACCCTGAGCGCTATATCGCTCCCCAACTTCGATGACTTGCTCATAGAGCAGTTCGGGCAGCACAATTTGACAAGCAAAAATATTGGGGCGATTTTGATAACCAATTCTCAGAGCGTCGCAAAACCCTTGCGTAATCAGCAGCACGCAGCGATCGCCTTTGCGTTCTAGCAGAGCATTTGTCGCCACTGTCGTCCCCATCTTCACGGCTGCAATCTGCTCAGACGGAATAGACTCTTCTGAACCGACTCCCAAAATCTCACGAATGCCCTGCAACGCAGCATCTGAATCGCGATCGGGGTTTTCTGACAACAGCTTGTGAATCACCAACTCGCCATTTGGATTTTGCGCCACGATATCGGTGAACGTGCCGCCTCGATCGATCCAAAACTGCCAGCGCCGATCAGATAATTGGATTGGTCGTCATTTCTTGCGCTCACCTTCGATCGTCTACTGGAAGTTGACAATTCGCGCAAAGCTTTTTGCTTCAAGACTTGCGCCTCCGACCAACGCGCCATCAATCTCAGGTTGAGCCATAACCTCATCAACGTTGTCAGGCTTGACCGAGCCGCCATATTGAATCGGGACGTTTGGATTGCTCAACTTGCTGCGAATCAAACCGATGACACGATTGGCTTCGGCTGGGGCGCAAGTGTCTCCGGTTCCGATCGCCCAAATCGGTTCATAGGCAATCACTAAATTCGTTTGATCGACATCCACCAAACCCTTTGCAAGCTGGCTAAAGATGTGAGACTCAATGTCTCCAGCATCGCGCTGCTGTTTGGTTTCACCGACGCACAAAATCGGAGTCAGCCCCGCTTTTTGAGCCGCTTTCAGCCGCAGATTCACCGTCTCATCCGTTTCGCCAAAATATTGTCTGCGCTCACTGTGACCGATGACCACATAGCGCACCCCCACTTCTGTCAGCATCGGGGCAGCAATCTCACCCGTGTATGCCCCTTCCGTTTCCCAGTGGACATTTTGAGCACCCATTTGAATGCGGCTCCCGTGCAAGGTTTTAGACAAACTATCTAAATCAGTAAATGGGACACACAAAACAATCTCTCGATCGTCGGGTGTGTTGTCTAACTCAGACTTAAAACCCTGCAAAAACTCCAGGGCTTCTGTCTGAGTTTTATACATTTTCCAATTGCCAGCAATAACAATTTTTCGCACGGGTACTCAGCTAAAACGTAGATGAATTGCATCCTTCAGTCTACGGCTTTGGGGGATCAATTTTGCAATCGGACAAAATAGACCTCTTGCAAAAGTCGCTGCCCTCACCCTAGATCCCTCTCCACAGGGAGATGGACTTTGAATCTGGCTCCCTTCTCCCTGGGGAGAAGGGTTGGGGATGAGGGCAGGGACTCTTGCAAGAAGTTTAATGAATTAGAGTTAACATCCTTCATGCCTAGTCAGTCGTCATCGCAATCTGTACCGCTTGCTGTCTCACCTCTTCATAAATCGGCTTGAGATACTCAATGGCAGCGTTAGCGTTCGCTTGATTAGCCGGAGTCTCAGGTTTTAAAGGAATCGCCCCCAACAGGTCTAAAACCGTCTCACTGCTGGGCGGCGGGACGATCACAATTAAAGTCGGCTCAAGCTGTTCGGCATAGTGCCAGAAACGATCGAGCTTAAGTGAGGTCGCCGCCCGAACAGTTTCAACAGGTTCCGCATGAATCGGTTCACCCCCGGCACTTCGCATCTGTCGCAGCGCTTCGATAATCTGCTCTTTGGTGCGACCGCGCAGTTGAAATAAGACAAACGGATCTTCGCTGAAGCGATCGCCCAGCAGATAATAAACCGCTCCAATATGCTTACAAGGATTTGCCGGATCGGGGCAAGAACACTGGCTATGAATGTCAAACTTGTTAAACGGAAACAGGCTCAATCCGCTTGCTGTAAAGACTTCCTCAATGTTTTGCGGCATTTCTCCAGCCAGCAGTTTAGCCGAGAAAATCGCCCGTTCTGCCATTGACTCAACCACATAGCTCCATTGCTCATCGCTAAACGGGTCGAGCGACAGCGACACTTGATAAGGCTCAGGAGCGGTTCCCTGAACGTCGGCAGAGACTCTAGCGCCTTGAAAATCGATCGCCAAAACGTTCCCTTCTCTGGCATAGGTGCGGGCACGCGCCAAGCGTCGAGTCCAGCCAAACGACTCTAAGACATCAATCCAGCGTTGCGCCCACCATTCACGACTGGGTCGAGAATAGGCATCTGTCATGAGCAATTTAGAGGAGTGGATGCCCCAAATTATAGAAGATAAGGCGCGATCGAGACTTTATAAGAAAATGGACTTTAATCCATCAAGACAATTGAGGGTAAAATACCTCTGTCCTTAGACAGATGTTGAGTCTGACTAAAGCTAGAGGTCAACAATATAAGAGTGTGAACTATGCTCACACAACTCTCTATAGACTTCTCTCTAGACAGATAGAACCTCTTAGATAGATCTCGTAAAATCCTTTAGATATAGGGAAACAGGGAATCGATTCTTTCCGTCAAGGGCAGCCATTAGGAACTTAAGTACCTTCTGACTCCCATGCTTTGACAGAATTTTGTGCTGCAGAAAAGCCGTGAACAATCCGGTCACTGCAATTATAAGCTTGGCAAAATCCATTACTTTAATCTACTTCTAGGAGCTTCTCATGTCTGAATGCAATGGTGTCATGATGCAATACTTTCACTGGTACATTCCCAGTGACGGCAGCTTTTGGAATCAGCTTGAAGAAAATGCAGAAGAGTTATCTAAAGCCGGAATCACTTCCCTGTGGCTTCCGCCAGCTTATAAGGGCACGGGCGGCGGGTTTGATGTCGGCTATGGGATTTATGACCTCTTTGATTTGGGCGAATTTGATCAGAAAGGCTCTGTCCGCACCAAGTATGGAACGAAAAACGAGTACTTAAAAGCGATCAAAGCTACTCAAAATGCAGGCATGAGTGTGTATGCCGATCTCGTGTTTAATCACAAAATGGGTGCAGATGCAGAAGAAGAAACCAAAGCAACGCCCTTTGATCCTGAAAACCGATATGCGATCGTCGGTGACTGTCAGCCCATCAAATCCTGGACGCACTTCACTTTCCCGGGTCGCGATGGCAAATACTCCACGATGGAGTGGCATTGGTGGCACTTTGACGCGACCGACTACAATGCTTTTCAACAAGACGAACACGCCGTTTTTCTGCTTGAGGGCAAGCACTTTGATGACGATGTTGATCAGGAAAAAGGCAACTTTGACTATCTGATGGGCTGCGATTTAGACATGGAGCATCCCGAAGTTAGAGGAGAACTCAAATATTGGGGCGAGTGGGATATGGACACCACAGGCGTAGATGGCTTTCGATTTGATGCTGTCAAACACGTCTCAGCAGAATTCTTTCAAGATTGGCTCGATCACGTCCGCAACTACGTCAAAAAAGAGCTATTTGCCGTTGGCGAATACTGGTCTTATGAGACTGAAGCTTTGCATCACTTTATCGAAGTCACTCAGGGCAAAATAGCTCTCTTTGATGCGCCGCTTCACTACAACTTCCACGCTGCTAGTGTTGGTGGAGACGGTTATGACATGCGCCAGATTTTAGACAACACTTTGGTTCAACAACAGCCCTGTCTTGCAGTTACTCTTGTTGAGAACCATGACTCTCAGCCGTTGCAGTCTCTAGAATCGATCGTTGAATCTTGGTTTAAACCCCTTGCCTATGCGCTGATCTTACTGCGCCGCGAGGGATATCCCTGCATTTTCTATGGAGATTACTACGGCGCTCACTACAAAGATTATGGGAAAGACGGCAACGAGTATGAAATTTGGATGGATAGCCATCGAGCGATACTTGACAAGTTTCTATTTGCTCGTCAGACCTATGGATATGGCGAGCAATACAGTTATTTTGACCACCCCAACACGATCGGGTGGACGCGCTTAGGCGATGATAATCATCCCGGTGGCATGGCGGTGGTGTTGAGCAACGGTTCTGAGGGCAGCAAGTGGATGGAAGTCGGACAACCCGATCGCACCTATATTGATCTTACTGAACAGATCACCGACCCGATCGTCACCAATGCTGACGGCTGGGCTGAGTTTCGATGCAGCGGTGGCTCGGTCTCGGTATGGGTTCCTCAGCAGTCCTAAACTGATTTGGATATCAATCGCCCCGACGTTAGCTTAAAAATAGTCTGTAGTGTTGTGCAGATCATCTTTTATAGCGACAAGCATCACACAAAACTGAATCCATAAATGCTGTAGAGACGTTTCGTTGGAACGTCTCACCGCTTTTGCCATGACCGACGATTTACCGCATCCAAACATCAAACAAGTATCATATCCAATCAAACACCCATCCTAGAATCTATAATTTCCTGTTAGCGTAAAGGCAGTTGTCAATCGCCTGCTAATTTATGCCCGTTGATTTTAGTGCTGCCATTCCAACCTTCGTGATCACGCTGCGGGAAGGAGTCGAAGCGGCTCTTGTAGTCGGCATTGTGATGGCTTATCTCAACAAAGCAGGTCAATCTTCGCTCAACTCTTGGGTCTATAGCGGGATCGGACTGGGCGTGTTTGCGAGCGCCCTCGTCGGCGTGTTGTTTGGCTGGACTATTCAAACGTTGGAGGTCTCCGATCAGCCCTATGCCCCGGTGCTAAAACCCTTTTTAGAGGGTGTGTTTGGACTGGTCGCGATCGGGCTTCTCAGTTGGATGCTGGTTTGGATGACTCGACAGGCAAAATCGCTTAAGTCTCAAGTCGAAAATGAGATCGGCAACGCCCTTAATGCAAACGCTGGCGCAGGATGGGGCATTTTCTGGCTGATTTTTGTTGCCGTTTTGCGAGAAGGATTTGAAACCGTTGTCTTTATCGCCGCCAAGTTTCAACAGGGCTGGGTTCCGGCAGTAGGGGCAGTCGCGGGATTGATCACAGCCACGGCGATCGGAGTTCTCTTATTCAAATGGGGTGTCAAAATCAATCTGCGCGTCTTCTTTCAGGTGATGGGCGTTTTCTTGCTGCTGATCGTGTCGGGCTTGGTGATCTCAGCCTTAGCGCATTTTGACAAAGCGTTTGCAATGCTGGCACAGCTTGACCCACGCTATGCGTCCATCTGCGTGTCTCAAGCGTCCTGTTTCCTCGGTTCCCTGGTCTGGAATTTACACGGCGTGTTGCCCGATCGCCAGTTTCCTGGCATCATTTTGCACACGTTATTTGGCTACGTTGATCGCCTGTATGTTGCAGAAGCGATCGCTTACGTTCTGTTTTTAACGACGGTTGGCGGCATCTATCTTCAAAGTCTCACAGGTTGGACGATGTTGACCGCAACTCGCAAACCTGCCGAAAATTGATCATTAAGAAATCAGATTAAATCGCTGAAGCTGAGTCTCGATCGAGGTGGGCAACAGTTTTCTCAATTGAGCTTTGTCTTTAAACACGAGGCGATTTTGACTCGGCAGATCAAACGGAAACTGTCCGGGCAGATCTGATCGCTCCATTTGGGTCAGCAAAAGCTGCTCCGATCGCTTACTTTGCAGCGCGTAGCCCATCTCGACGCAGACTTTTGGGCTAGGAATTAACAGCGCAGGTGAACCAGGAATCTGCGCGATCGAGGTGCCATCTGCCACAAATAATAGACATTGCCGAATCGATCGCATCAGCGCACTCGTCAGACGAACCGGACCATCGGTAAGGCGATGAGATTCTTGCAGGGTGATCGGGAGGCGCGATCGACCGTTAATCGATTCAATAATTTTGTCTAGCTCTTCTCGCAGCAGCTCGCTCGACTCAGAATATTCAGTCTGATAGCACAAAAAGATCGTCGGCTCTAAGTGCGCCATCACTTCTTGTTTTGAGAAATAGATCTCGTGACTTCGCAAGTCAATGTTTGAAATTGCGTAGCCGCCGCTGCCCTCAATATAAAACTCGACGGTTTCGCCTTCTAGATAGCGCTGAAACCAGAGAGACGTTTTCACCTCTTCGCTGTCTTCTAAAAAGTCTGCCCGCAGACCGGACTTTAACAAACTATTTTTGCTCAGTCGCAGGTCGTGAGGACGCTTTTCGAGGTCTCGAATTGGCTCATATTCTTGAAGATACCAAGCCTTGAGGGCAATAATTGACATGGCGTAATCTGCCTTTGGTGATTGAATACAACAGCGCTCAAGTCTCTGATTCCCTGAGTTATTTTCTCTTGAAGTTATTGTAGATAGAGTTGCGCGGGTTGAGCATCTTATTATTTAGGGCAAGGCTTGAGTCTCACAACTTCCTTATTCGGAAAGATTAGTGCTCTTTCAGTGAATATAGTACATGCGTTCTTTGGTAATATCAAGTCTGCGAAATTAAAGTTTATAACGTCCCTATAAATCCGGGTGTTGCTGAATCCATAAATCACCCTCACCCCAACCCCTCTCCCACAGGCTACCGTGTACACACAAGCCCTCGTAGCTTCGTTTAAGTCGGCTTATGCCCTAGATCCCCCACGTCACTTTCTTTAAGTCGGGGAACCCGCCCAACGCAGTGACTCATCGAAATGGGGGACTTTGAACAAGATGAATGGCTTGACCTCTAAAACCTCGTTTCGTCTCAAAGTCCCCCAGAATGGGGGATTTAGGGGGCGAGGGTCTCAGTGATGACTGCTCGAAAGACTTGTGTGTACACGGGAGAGGAGAGCGAGAAACCTTATTCCCCTTCCTGCGGGAGAGAGCTAGGGTGAGGGCTAATTTATCGCCCAAATCCGATTTGTTTTTAGCCTTTGTCAACTACTTGACTGCCGTGACCGCGGGGGTCGGCAGCACTTTCTTTGGTTTCAACGGTCGTCGAAAATGCCGAGGTTTGTCCAGTAGTCTGAGCGTAGGGCAACTCTGTGCCATCAGATAACGCGACTAGATTGGCTTCGAGAATCGGGCGGGGCTGCTCTCCGATCGCTTGCCCGATCGCGGTTCCTCCCGCTTTCATATAGACAAAATGCGGAATTCCATCGACTCGATAGCTCAAAATCTCAGGAAGCCACTTTTCGTTATCGACGTTGAGCATGACAAAATTGACGCGATCGCCATATTGCTCTTCGAGCGATTGCAGGGTCGGAGCCATTGCCTGACAGCTTGTGCACCAATCGGCATAAAATTCCATTAGGGTTGGCTTGCTGTTGGCGAGAGCAACATCGAAGGGCACTGCCGCTTTTGCCATTGCGTCGAGAGAAACCGATGTGGTTTGAGTCTTTAGCCCCATTGCGATCGCGACGGTGAGCACGATCGCAACCAGCACAATCAGGAGATTACTCCACTGAGTTGCAGGGGTGGCTTTTTCTAAAGGTGCACTGTTAGAAGTGGATGGATCGGTAGCCATGGGTGATGACAAGTCGTTACCCCTAAATCTTAGTGGATTTACAGAATGCTAGAATTTCTACATCGTTTTTACCAGGTGAACGCATAAAACTTCCTCGCTTTAGCCCAAGGCTAGTCTGTTGAAAAAAGGAAAATAGACGATGGAGGTGATGCGCCACTGCCGGAATTTCTCTCGTAATCGAGTCAAAGCTGCTCAGTCGCAGTAGGTTGACCGCTCTCGTCCGCAGGATCGCTACGTTCTCTGGCTCATGTCTTGAACCCATTAATGTTCGCCAAAATATTTTTAAGTGAGATGATGGCTTTTTCAAGAGTCGTGGGTAGTATCATTCCATTCAGCCTCACAGAAACTTTAAAAACAAATTCAGTGCTTGTATGATATTTGCAAAGTAGAACCCGCTAATTGACGAGATTCAACCCATTCAAACTCACCTGCCTGTAATCTCTCGTACGTAATCCTCAAAACTCGTAGAACTTGTCCTCGGTTTTTCTAGACTCATGGACACGCGAAACCCCGTAGGTTCTCGGTTGACGATCGCGCTGAATTATTAAGATAGTAAAAAGATAAGCCAGCTCACTATAGAGTTTTGATGAACTTTCCGGATCGTTGATTGACTAGAGGGCAGGTCACTGCCTGACGATAGTTAAATCAATGTCACTGCGCCCCAACGACTGTGGAGACGATTTCTCCACGATCGCCCTCGACTGATTGAAAGACTGGATTTCTGAACTCGCACTTTTTCTGCCAAAGCTATGTCAAACCGCAAACTCGCAAAGGCAATTCAGGGTCTCTTCCGTGCCCTCAGAAAGCTTCATCACACCGTCACTAAAGGGTTGGTCAACTGGCTGCTCAGAAGTGCCTTGAAGAACAATCGAGGCAACAGGCTAGCTAGTGGCTTTGTCTTGCCGACGACCGTTTTGCTGGTCTTGGTGGTCGCGCTCACCGTGGGGGCGCTGACCTATCGTGCCTATAATCGCAACGCGCAGGTGATTGGGCAAAACCAGCAGCGCATCATCTATAACGCGGCAACCCCAGCGATCGATCGCGCCCGCTCTAAGCTAGAGTTTTTGTTTGACGCGACCAAAGACAACCGATACCCAGGGGGTGTGCCGGGTGAAGATCGGCTGCTGGCGATGTTGCTGAATGATGGCAAAGATGCGACCAATAACCAAGTCTTTGCGAAGGTGCTCGTCCCAGATAATGCTGGCGCTCCGACTGATCCCTACAAGCTGCCTGACGAAGATCGAGTTGACCTGAACGGCGACGGTAGGAAGGATAATGCCTGGTCTTTCCGCACCGATACAAACGGCGATAGCAAAGCGGATGCGACCGTCATTTACTCTGTCATTTTCAGCAGCCCTACAAGTGCAACCAAAAACCCTCAAGAGCTCTTGCTCACTCTGTCCGATCAGGAGAAAGCGCAGCAGCTTTTGGTTCGGCATGGTCCGTTGAGTAGAGAGTCGAGCGCTGTTAAATGTGGCTCTGGCTCTGGAGGG
>JBBQYE010000026.1:0-18728 GCA_038208945.1 Leptolyngbyales cyanobacterium
TCCCATGTAGCAAAAGATGCCAATCAGGAAGTGTAGGACAACCAGTTGGTAAGGTCCGCCGTTGTACAGCCACTCGTCGAGTGAGGCGGCTTCCCAAATTGGGTAGAAGTGCAAGCCAATTGCGTTCGAGGAAGGAACGACAGCACCAGAAATGATGTTGTTGCCGTACATCAAAGACCCTGCAACAGGCTCGCGGATGCCGTCAATGTCCACAGGGGGAGCGGCGATGAAGGCGATGATGAAGCAGATGGTGGCTGAGAGGAGGGTGGGAACCATCAACACGCCGAACCAACCTACATAGAGGCGGTTGTCAGTGGAGGTGACCCAGGAGCAAAACTGCTCCCACAGGTTGGCGCTTTCGCGTCTTTGAAGAGTGGTGGTCATAAAGTTATGATGGCTTGAGATGGATGGGGTACAGGGCGGTTTTCCGTCCTATGCCTAAATATTAGCAGACAGCTTAAGTTTTGTAAAGTAGGTGGTCAAGATTATTCTCGTATTTTGCAAGCATTCCATGGCGTAGCCTTGAGAGATCGGCCAGTAGCTTATGAAGATTCACCGATTTTGAGGTTTGCCAACGCTTGCTTGAAGTCAAGATTAGCAAACCGATCGGCTGCTAGATAAACCCATGAGTAGGAGCGCTGAGTATCTTGATAGATACGCTCAAACCCAAGCACTCGTCTCAGTTCTTCATGAACTGGGTGAAGGACAACAGAATATAGATCGCAGAGTTGCGGAAAATCAGATTGCATTCGACTTAGCGTTGCTCGAGTGTCTTCTAGCAGTTGGTAGAGGGTTGAAGCCTTAAAGAAGGGAGGGTCGATAATCCAGGCACGAATGTAGACCGATGTGCAGTCAATATCGTTCACACTCGCTATCTTAAAGGGGTCTACCGGGTTATCTGTCGTGAGGTAGAAGCTCTTGCTAGGAGGCTGAAAGAAGTTAAACTCTGACTCGCTGCTGACCGGAAAAAGAATGGCGATGCCAACGACGTTGAGATTGTCAGATCGGCGGATGACTCGCATTCCTACAGGATATTCCTGTGCCCATGTCCTTAATGTCCTAGCGATTTTAGCGATTACTGACCCATCTCTAACCAATTCGGCGTAGCTGCGGGCATAGAGATGGGCGACTGGAATCGCATCGGTACGGGGATTAAAATCATCCATGAACAGTTCTATAGGTGCTTCAACTTGCAGCAAAGTCAGTTCAGGTAAAGACTGTACTCGTAGGCATAGCGTTTGACCATCGTACTGTTTCTCTAACAGCCCTAAAGCCGCTAGTCGATCGATCATCATGCCAGCCGCTCGATCGCTGCCTCGTTCTTGATCGCCATAAAATAGCTCTGCTGCTTCTCGGTGGGTGCACGCAACCGAGCCTTCTGGAGGCTCTAATTTGCTCAACGGTTCAGGGAGCCTCCCTGCTAGCTCTTCTTGTTGCTTAAGCAGCAGATAAGCCCAAAGTCTGACAAAACACTCTGCACGACGACGAGTTAACCCGCCTCGTTTTTGCAGCATAGAAACGTAGAGCTTTTGGTGCTCTAGAGAAAATAGGTTGTTGAGGAAGCTGGGGTTCATGGAGCAGAACCATCCTGTAGAGATTTAGAAGAAGACCCGATCGGGTGACGTACTCATAAAGCAGTCCTTAGATAATGCAAGATTAAGAGACTCAGCAGTATTTTTAGCCTGGGAGTCTTTAAGCAAAGTGGTTAGCGAAAGATCCCCTTGCCGCCGTTTGAGTGGGCATTTATTAGTTCATGACCAAGCTATTCGTTGCTTGTCTGTCATTAAGTCACAGATCTAGCAGCTACTGTTGGAACTTAGGCTAACTGCCTAGTTTTTCAACGTTAACCTTGTGCCTATGTCTGTCCTATGAAGGTTATCTTATTCTCTGATTTCTAGAAAATAACAAAAACTTCACACTATTTCAGATTGTTTCACCTCCTTTCAGATTAGTTGAAGGTGATTCGGGATCTTAGACAGGGCTACAGAGTGCTCATTGCAGGTTCAGGCTCACAGGTAGCAAAATACCTCCAGTGTTTGAGGACTTTGCCCCATGACAGCCCGTTTATTCCCTGTACTCCCCAAATTTCGGTCTTCGGTTCGCTCTTGGTCTAGTTTTCGATCGTCTAAACGTGATCTAGACAACACAACCTGCCTTCTCCGTCCTTCTAACCGCCCAGCGATCGCATCGGCACCGCCCAACGACCTTGCCGCTTTAGAAAGTCTTGAGTTAGACACACTTTGGAGTATTTTAGTTGAGTCGATGTCAGAAGGGGTTCTTGTGGTCACTCGCACCCTTCGACCCATTTACAAAAATTTGAAGGCGAAGAATCTTTGTCAGCAGTTAAGTCAAGCAGAGGAGAATAACGCGAGTCTTCCATCTATTATCACTGAGGTCTGTCATCGGTTGATTAAAGCAGGGTTAGACGATGAACTCCTCGTAGCAGAGTATCAGGGAAATCAAGGACACAGTGTTCGTTTGCGGGTGCGTTGGTTGATGACTGGTGCAACTAGCTCTAATTCGACGAGTCACGAGTCGTGTATTTTAGTCCTGTTAGAAGATTGCTGCGAAGCTTTAACAGAAGACTTGTGGATCGATCGTCGAAAATATGACCTGACCGATCGAGAAGCCGAAATCTGGATGCTCTTACGGCAGGAACATACCTACCAGGAGATCGCAAATATTCTGCAAATTAGTTTGAACACAGTGAAGACTCATGTGAAAAATGTCTACGCAAAACGGAGGAGTGTGTTAGGGCAGAGAAAAATCTGGTACTCCAGATAAGTCAGTTTTTTGGTTTAGGTTGGGCGATCTGCACAGAACGTATGTTAGAGATTAAGAAAGGCTCTAAGACTTGGAAAATAACCGTTTTAGGTTTAGAGCTTTTGCTTCTTAAACCCTCGGATAGCAAGGCGCAATGGCATCTTTTTTGCAGACTGTGACTTATAGCCCTGCCTACACGTTGGTTCCCACCTATGAGTGCTTTAACCGATGTAGTTACTGCAACTTTCGAGTTGATCCGGGCACGAGTCCCTGGTTGAGTTTGGCTGATGCAGAAAGAATTCTGCAATCTTTGCAAACTCAGGAGGTGATTGAAATTCTCGTCTTGAGTGGAGAAGTGCATCCTCAAAGTGCTCGTCGAACCGACTGGTTACAGCACATTTACGATCTTTGTGAGCTTGCTCTCTCAATGGGATTTTTGCCTCACACCAATGCAGGACCTTTAAGTGTTTCGGAGATGACAAAGCTTAAAGAAGTCAACGTATCGATGGGGCTAATGCTAGAGCAAATCACGCCAGAGCTTTTAAAGACGGTTCATCGCCATGCGCCGAGCAAAGTGCCAGACGTGCGATCGCATCAGTTAGCTTTGGCAGGAGAGCTACAGATTCCCTTTACGACCGGGTTGCTGTTAGGAATTGGCGAAACTGAGGGCGATCGCCGAGACAGTTTAGACGCGATCGCTCACATTCAACAGAAATGGGGACATATTCAGGAAGTAATCCTGCAACCTTATAGTCCTGGACAAAAAGAATCTTTTACGGGGGCTGCTTTTGGGGCAGAGGACTTACTAAAAACGATTAAAATGGCGCGTCAGATTTTGCCAGACACGATCGGGCTGCAAATTCCTCCTAACCTAGTTCAAGAGCCACAGATGCTGATCGCGTGTTTAGCCGCTGGAGCCACGGATTTGGGCGGAATCAGCCCTCACGATGAAGTCAATCCGGATTATCCCCATCCGAAGGTGAATCAGTTAACTGCCGCCCTCAAACAAGCCGGGTGGAACTTTATGCCTCGGCTGCCTGTTTACTCACACTACGATCGCTGGTTGCCGTCTCGGTTACAGAAGGCTATAAGTGAGTGGCGAGCGCAGTTGGCGCAATCTGGCAGACACGAAGAGTTCTGAAAGTAGTCCATTCTTAAAACGACCTATGGTTCCAGGAAAGAACACCCGGATGGAGTTCGATCGACTGTTGCAGGCTCGAAATGATCAGCCCGAAAGACTTGCGGAGATTGATCAGCAAATTCAGGAGGTGTTTAGTCACACCTGCGCGATTTTAGTCCTAGATATGGCAGGGTTTTCACGACTCACTCTTCACCATGGAATCTTGCATTTTTTGGGAATGATTCGGCGGATGAGTGTTATCAGTAAGCCGATCGTTTTGCAGTTTGGGGGTAGAGTAATTAAACAGGAGGCAGATAATCTGTTTGTGGTGTTTCCCAGTGTAGTGTCTGCGATCAAAGCCTCTTTCTCCATCTTAAAAGATCTTTCGGCAGCCAATGCAGGCTTACCAGACGAGCAGGAGATTTATGCTGGTATTGGGATTGGGTATGGAGAGGTGCTAGTCGTTGGAGATAATGATGTTTATGGCAGCGAAATGAACCTTGCGTGTAAGTTGGGTGAAGACCTAGCCCGACGAGGCGAGATCCTTCTCACTGAAGCCGCGTACCGTGAAGTACACCACTGTCCTGGGCTTTGGGAATCAATCGAGCTTTCGATTTCTGGAGTGGACTTAGCCGCTCACAAGGTCCGATCGCTCTTTGGTGCTTCACACACTGCTTAACCCCGTCAAACTTGAGTAGGGCTTGTCACTCTCAAGAACTCCTGCACTTTACGAAGGTAGGTCGGGGCATCTTCTAGCATTGGAAAATGAGCCGTATGTGGCATCAAAAAATATTCAATATTGTCATTGAGTTCGGCTGCATGACGACCCAATTCGGGTGGAATGATGATGTCACATTCGCCCGAAACCAATAAAGTTGGCACCTTGATTTGGGCGAACTCAGCGGGCATCACCTCAGCCGCTTTCTTACTCACACAAGTAAAAATTGTTCCTAACGCGGCATCATAGTCTGCCATGAGAAAGTCATCCAAGAAAGCGCGGCTGATCTCACCAGAGAGAGGACGATGCAAAAAACGCTGCATGAACAGCCGATCCATAAACGGCAGCTTATAGAGCCAGCGAGGGCGAAATTTGACGACGTATCCTCCAAATTTGTAGAAGGCATTGAACGCTTTTTCGTCATATTCAAAAATGCCGCTGCACGTAAGAATGGCTCGCTCAACCCGATCACCATACAAGTTCAAAAAAAATGTCCCAACTGACGCGCCCATTGAGTGAGCGTTGAGATAAATTTGCTTCAACCCCAAAGCATCCAGCAAGCCAGCCAGATCTTCTGCGTAGCTTTCTAGCTCATAGCTAAGTTGTTCTTTTGTTTCTAGAGACTCTGCAAGAAGCGGTTTTTGGTTTGTGTTTGACCGCGATCGCCCAAACCCGCGCATATCGTAGAGGAGGCAATCAAATGTGCTTGAAAGCGATCGAGCCGTGCTTTCCCAATAGCTTGACGAGCCTCCCCATCCGTGGACAAAGACCATGATGGGCTTTCCGGTCGGCTGAGAAGGCTCGGTATCCGTCACCCACTCGTAGTAGTGATTAAACCCATTAACTGTTGCGTATGACATCTCAGAAGCTTAAATTTTAAGTGATTGAACTTGAGTTTAGGATTTGTTTATTTAAAGTCTAGAACTCAAGACACAGAACTCAATTTTAAGCAGATTCGGGCTTCGGAAGGGAAGAAGGATGCATTAAAAGTTCGGCAGTTGAGCGTTTCTCAACCATCTCACGAGTGATCGAACATCGAGCCACGTCTTTGCGAGAAGGTAGCTCATACATGATATCAAGCATCAGTTCTTCGACAATACTGCGAAGTGCTCTGGCTCCTGTTTTTCGACGATATGCCTCTTGAGCGATCGCTCTAACTGCATCTTGCTTAAAATCAAGCTGTACATTGTCCATCTTCAGCAACTTTTGAAACTGCTTTACCAACGCATTGCGAGGCTCAGTGAGAATCTCAGCCAGTGCATCTTCATCTAGAGGATCAACGACTGCCATGACTGGAATTCGCCCAATGAATTCGGGAATCATGCCAAACTTCACCAGATCATCAGGTTCGAGGTGTTTGAGAATGTCAGCGGTTCGTTTGTCTTTAGAAGGCTGATTGTCTCCACCTTGAACAAAGCCCATCGATCGTTTACCGATTCTCTGCTCAATAGACTTATCTAATCCGACAAACGCGCCGCCGCAAATAAACAAAATATTGCTCGTATCGATTTGGATGCAGTCTTGATAGGGATGCTTACGCCCACCTTGAGGAGGAACGTTTGCAACAGTACCCTCCAGCATCTTTAATAGAGCTTGTTGAACGCCCTCACCAGACACATCGCGAGTAATCGAAGGATTTTCACTCTTACGCGCAATTTTGTCGATTTCGTCAATGTAAATGATGCCACGTTGAGCTTCTTCAACATCTAAGTCGGCTACTTGTAGGAGGCGCAGCAAGATGTTTTCAACATCTTCACCAACATACCCTGCTTCAGTCAGCGTCGTAGCGTCTGCCACCGCGAAGGGAACGTCTAAAATCTCTGCCAGCGTTTGTGCTAGAAGAGTTTTACCGCAACCCGTCGGACCAATTAGCAAAATGTTGGACTTTTGTAGCTCAACTGGGTCATCGACAGGAGCCTTCGCGCCGTTTTTAACCTGGGTGAAGCTAAGACGCTTATAGTGGTTATAGACCGCCACAGACAATACTTTCTTTGCTTCGTCTTGACCAATCACGTGCTGGTCAAGATGCTTCTTTATTTCTCGTGGCTTAGGAATCTGGCTCAAAGAGATGTTGGCAGAGCGCGCCCGACGCTTCTCGGGCGCTTGCTCTTTACGAGGCACAGGCTGAGGGACTGCACTAGAGTCGAACAACTCCTCATCTAAAATTTCGTTGCACAAGTCTACGCATTCATCACAGATGTAAACACCGGGTCCCGCGATCAGCTTGCGGACTTGCTCCTGAGACTTGCCGCAAAAAGAACATTTTAGATGGGAGTCGTATTTGGACATGCCTGCCTCTTAACCTACTGCGGCGACAGGCACTTCCACTTTGGGAAGATTCTGTCGAGTGATTACTTGATCAATCAAACCGTAGTCTTTTGCCTCTTGAGCCGACATGAAAAAGTCACGCTCAGTATCTGCTTCGATTCTCTCAAACGGCTGCCCTGTATGCTCAGCGAGTAGCTCATTCAGCTTGCGCTTGTGATAGAGAATCTCCTTTGCCTGGATTTCAATATCCACCGCTTGACCTTGAGCACCGCCCAATGGCTGGTGGATCATAATCCGAGAGCTAGGAAGTGACATCCGCTTGCCTTTGGTGCCCCCAGAGAGGAGAAATGCACCCATGCTAGCTGCTAGACCAAAGCAAATTGTTGCAACGTCGCAGCGGACTTGCTGCATCGTATCGTAAATTGCCATGCCTGCGGTGACAGATCCACCCGGAGAATTAATGTAAATTTGAATGTCTTTCTCAGGATCTTCAGAGTCGAGAAAGAGCATCTGAGCAATCAGGGAGTCAGCAACCGCATCATCGACTTGAGTTCCCAAAAACACGATGCGCTCACGTAGTAAGCGAGAGTAGATGTCAAACGATCTCTCCCCGCGCCCAGACTGCTCAACCACCATTGGCACTACGCTGGTCGGAGTTACGGATAGCACGTCCAGTGGGACATGGCTGATAAAAGAATTGTTGGAAGACTTAGATTGAAGCATAGAGTCAAGGCGTTGCTTGAAGGCACTTTTGATTAAACTGACTGACGAGAAACTTCGCTCTGGTCATGCACACATTATGCCCTAACTCACCTGAGACTGGTGTCGATCCTACAAAAAGACTTATGCGGTCTGCCAGTAAAAATCGCTCAAAGTGCTCAGTCTCAAGGGGTCTTTGATGTCTGCGTTAGGCTCTATTCTGCTTCTACGGTCGAGGCTTCTATGGTGATCGTACCGTCTTCATCCACGTCGATCGCGTCGTCTTCGAGGTCTTCCTCTTCTTTCTTCAGACTTCCTTCAGGAACTAGCTCGACCGTGTTGTGTTCCTCAAGCCAGTCGAGAATTTTTTCCTTGAGCAGATCTTCTGCAACTGCTGTGCGAAGGCGCTCAGGATCGACATCACGACCTTCTAAATCTGCCATGACTTCCCGCACTCGATCGTTAACTTCAGAATCGCTTGTGGTCAGCGACTCGCGCTTTGCGACTTCGCCTAATGCCAAGGTGCGCTTAATGCGGTCGATCGCGTCGGGGCGAGAACGCTCTTTCAGCATGGGCAGCGTTTCTTGATTGAGCAATAGCTTAATGTCAATGCCCTGATTTTGCAGTTGCATGGCGGTTTGAGTAATCATAAACTCAACTTCTCGCTCGACTAGCGTTTCAGGAAGCTCGACTTCGATTTTGGTAATCAACTGATCTAAAATCGCCTGTTCTTTATTAGATTTGGTTTTTTGGTCTGCCTCTTCGGTGAAACGCTTTTCTAAAGATTCACGCAGATCAGCGATCGTCTGATAATCTCCACCGCTCGCCTCCTGAGCAAAGTCATCATCCAGTTCGGGCAGTTCTTTTTCTTTTAGTTCTTTAAGAGTCATGGAAAAGGTGGCAGGGCGACCCGCTAACTCTTCTTGAGGATAGTCCTCAGGAAACGTGACTGAGACTTCTTTAGTGTCTCCAGCGTTCATTCCAATGATGCCATCGATGAAGCCAGGAATGAATTTTCCGTCATCTAGCTCGATCTGAAAGTCTTCAGCTTGACCACCAGGAACATCCTGTTCCTCAGCCTCTTCACCTGCGGGAGTAAAGCGTCCGTGGTAGTCTACAACCGCCGTATCGCCTGTCTGTGCCGCTCTTCCTTCTACCGGAACGAGCGTCGCCATTTGAGTTTGATAATTTCCCAGAACTGTATCGACCTTCCCCTCTTCAGGCTTGACTTCTTCTGCTTGAACATTCAGATCTTGGTACGGCTGAAGATCAACTTCTGGCTGAACGTCTACCGCAGCCGAGAAAGTGAGTGGATTTCCTGGCTCAAACTGCGTGATCAATTCATCAAATGAGGAGCGCAGTTGAAAGTTGCCGATCGCTTCAATCTTTTCTTGCTGAAGTGCTTCTTTGAGAGCCTTGTCTACGAGGTCTTCAACAGCAGCGGCTTTGATACGAGCCGGACCAAAGCGCTGAATCAACACTTGGCGAGGCACCTTTCCTTTACGGAACCCAGGAATATTGGTCGAGCGAGTAAATTCTTGTAGCACTCGCTCATAAGCCTGCTTAGACATTTCTGGCGTAATTTCAATCTCCAGACCAACTTGGCTGGCGGGGAGTTTTTCCTGGGTAACTTTCATTGGCGTATGAGTTGCAAACGATATACGGTTTTGTGAGTGGGGCGAAGTCTAACGATCGGTGCTGAATCCTTATATTAAAGGTCTTCCTCTAACACGGTTGACTCGATCGGGACAAACTGCCAAGCGGACAGAGCTTATAAGATTACCGCTTGAGCCGCCGCCCGTCCATTGGAGCGACCCCATAATTTGTGATGTAACCGCGCTCCATAGGTTGCTCAGATTCAACTGTCTGAAGAAATCTTTGGGCATCGTTGACATCGCCGCAGTTAGCAATGCTAACCGATTCTTGACGTGCTTGACTCATTTCTGTGGTTGGATCTTAGGAATCTAATGACGATTTTCAAGCAAACTTACGTTAGCCTTGTGCAGAATTTTCTGAAATCGCGGTAGTCTCTAAGATAAATTAAAAGTCTGCGTCATGGTTGACTGTAGTTTTGAAGCTGTCACCTTGTTACTAAACAACTATTTCACAAGAACTTGGTCAAGAGCAGCATTGGTTCTGCAAAGACTGAGCGAAGGGTAAAATTTTAGATTGTTTGTTGAACACTTCGTTGGGGGGAAACAATTTTGGGTCAATCTTATCGAGTTGCGATCTTAGGGGCGACGGGCGCTGTCGGCACAGAACTGCTAGAACTTCTAGAAAGTCGTCACTTTCCATTAGCGAGTCTGAAACTATTGGCATCGCCTCGATCGGCAGGGACGACGTTAGAGTTTAGAGGCGAGAAGATGGTCGTTGAGGCGGTTGACGAGCGATCGTTTCGAGATGTCGATATCGTTTTAGCGTCTGCAGGCGGGTCGATTTCTAAAGCTTGGGCAGAGACGGCGATCGCGGCGGGTGCAGTGATGATTGATAACTCCAGCGCCTTTCGCATGGATTCCACGGTGCCGCTTGTCGTTCCAGAAGTGAATCCAGAGGCGGTCGCTGACCATAAAGGCTTAATCGCCAATCCAAACTGTACGACGATTTTGATGGCGGTGGCGGTTTATCCTCTCCATCAAGTTCAGCCGATTAAGCGAATCGTTGCCTCGACTTATCAGTCGGCGAGTGGGGCTGGAGCGCGCGCAATGGAAGAAGTCAAAACCCAGGCTCAGGCGATTCTCAACGGGCAGGAGCCTAAGCCCGAAATCCTTCCCTATCCCCTCGCATTCAACTTGTTTCCTCACAACTCTAAGCTCAACGAGCAGGGTTATTGCGAAGAAGAGATGAAAATGGTCAATGAAACTCGAAAGATCTTTGGAGCGGATGACCTGAGAATTACGGCAACTTGTGTACGGGTTCCCGTCCTGCGTGCCCACTCAGAATCGATTAACCTTGAGTTTGCTAGCCCATTTGACGTGGCGCAAGCAAGAGAGATTTTGAGTCAAGCCCCAGGCGTAAAGCTGGTGGATGACTGGCAAGCAAACTACTTCCCGATGCCGATCGACGCAAGCGGCAAAGACGACGTGCTAGTCGGTCGGATTCGTCAAGACATTTCAAACCCCAACGGGCTGGAGTTATGGCTGTGTGGCGACCAAATCCGCAAAGGAGCCGCCCTTAATGCCATTCAAATCGCAGAATTGCTGATAGAGAAAAATCTTTTAAAACCTCAGATTGCAGCGATCGTTTAAGGTCATGACTGAAGATATTAAGGAGTGGTAGTAGAGTGTGGTAAATTTTGGACGAGTCTTAACTGCGATGATCACGCCATTCAACCAAGATGGCAGCGTCAACTATGCGGTGACCGAAAAGTTAGCCAATTATTTAGCGAATAACGGCACTGACACGCTTGTAGTTTGCGGTACCACAGGTGAGTCACCGACCTTGAGCTGGGATGAAGAATTTGAGCTATTTCAGGTGGTGAAAAACGCCGTAGCTGGGAACGCTAAAGTTATGGCGGGAACTGGGTCAAATTCGACGGCGGAGGCGATCACAGCGACCCAAAAAGCTGCTAGAATGGGCTTAGACGGAAGTTTGCAGGTAGTGCCTTACTACAACAAGCCTCCCCAATCAGGACTCTATCAGCACTTTAAAGCGATCGCACAAGCATCTTCTGACTTGCCGATCATGCTCTACAATGTGCCTGGGCGCACAAGCCAAAATCTTTTGCCTGAAACAATCGCCCAGCTCGCTGAAATTCCTAACGTTGTCGCTGTCAAAGAAGCAACTGGCGATCTTGATCAAGCAAGTCAAATTAGACGATTGACCCCTACTGATTTTGCCATCTACTCTGGGGACGACTCTTTAACATTGCCACTCCTAGCAATCGGAGGTCAGGGAGTCGTGAGTGTTGCTGGTCATCTGGTGGGTTCTCAGCTTCAGCAGATGATTCAGGCGTTTGAAGCGGGTCAGGTGCAGACGGCGATTCAAATTCATCTCAAGCTCTTTTCGCTATTCAAGGCGTTGTTTATCACCACCAATCCAATTCCTGTTAAAGAAGCCTTAAAGCTTCAAGGGTGGGATGTTGGCTCATATCGTCTCCCGCTTTGTGACCCAGATGACAGCGTTCGCGCTACGCTAAAGAGAGTGATGGCAGAGCTTGATCTTCTCAAAGAATAGCCGCCAAAAGTTTCCTGACAACTGAATAGCCCATGAGCAGAGTCAAGTAGGTTTGGTTGCTTTGCTCGATCGATAGACCTGCGACTTATGCAAAGTCTTGCTTATGTGCAGACGGTCGTTCTTGACTAAGATCCCTACCTCCACTAGCGACTCTATGTGCATTGACTAGCTCTCATTTATTGAATCTCCACTTCGTAATTTGCAAAACCTAACACTCAATCCATTGAAAACTAATCTTCCAAATCTGAAACCTACTACAAAGCTCCAAATGACTCAAAATACCGCTGCGCCTGATGCGCTCAAAATCATTCCCCTTGGCGGATTGCACGAAATTGGCAAGAATACCTGCGTGTTTGAGTATGGCGACGAAATCATTCTGCTAGATGCAGGATTAGCTTTCCCGACCGATGGAATGCATGGCGTGAATATCGTATTGCCCGACATGACCTACTTGCGCGAAAATCGCCACAAAATTAAGGGCATGATTGTGACACACGGGCACGAAGACCACATTGGCGGCATTCCCTTCCACCTTAAGCAGTTTGACATTCCCGTAATCTATGGTCCCCGGTTGGCGATGGCTCTCTTAGAGGGCAAGCTAGAAGAGGCAGGTGTGTCTGATCGCACAGAGATTCGTACGGTTCGCCCTCGCGATATTGTCAGAATCGGCTCCTACTTTTTTGTCGAGTTTATTCGCAATACGCACTCGATCGCAGACAGCTTCACCGTTGCGATTCACACGCCAGTCGGCATTGTCGTCCATACGGGTGACTTCAAATTTGACCATACTCCAGTCGATGGCGAGTTCTTCGACTTTCAGAAGCTGGCAGAATATGGCGAGAAAGGTGTTCACTGTCTGATTAGTGACTCCACTAATTCAGAAGTTCCAGGATTTACCCCCTCTGAAAGAGCGGTATTTCCGAATCTCGATCGCATCTTCTCTCAAGCTCAAGGACGCTTGCTCGTCACGACCTTCGCCTCGTCAGTCCACCGGATCAACATGATCCTGGAACTTGCGAAGAAGCATAACCGCGTCGTGTCAGTGATTGGTCGATCGATGCTGAACGTGATTGCGCACGCTCGCAACTTGGGCTACATCAAGTGCGAAGATGACCTGCTGCAACCGTTGCACATGACTCATAAACTGCCCGATAGCAGCGTTCTGATTCTGACGACTGGATCGCAAGGTGAGCCAATGTCCGCCATGACTCGGATTGCGAATGGCGAACATCGCCAAGTCAAGGCAAGACAAGGCGACACGATCGTCTTCTCGGCAAACCCGATTCCGGGCAACACGATCGCGGTGGTCAACACGATTGACAAGCTGATGATGCAGGGTGCCAAAGTTGTCTACGGCAAAGATCAGGGCATCCACGTTTCGGGTCACGGTTGTCAAGAAGACCAAAAGCTGATGATTGGTTTGACTCGTCCTCGATTCTTCTTGCCTGTTCACGGTGAGCATCGGATGTTGGTCAAGCACTCCCAAACAGCTCAAAGCACGGGCATCCCGGCTGAGAATATGGTGATCATCGATAACGGTGACGTGATTGAGCTAGGCAAAGACTCGATTCGCAAAGCGGGCAAAGTCCCGGCTGGCATTGAGCTTGTTGACACTTCTCGATCGGGCATGGTCAACGACAAAGTTCTCAAAGAGCGACAGCAGTTAGCTGGAGATGGCATTGTGACGATCGCCGCAACCGTTGACGAAGCGGGTCATTTATTCTCGAAGCCAGAAGTTCACTTACGAGGTGTGGTCTCCGCGGTTGAGCGTCCTGCTTTGCAAACTAAAGTCGAGGAAGCCATCCAAGCCGTGTTGCGCGATCGCTGGAAGGACTTTGCTCGTGAGCTAGAAGGGCAGATCGAGGTGGACTGGGCAGGATTGCAGGTTCAAATCGAGCGTGAGCTACATCGCTTGCTAAAGCGAGAGTTGCAGAGCAATCCGCTTTTAGTCTTCTTGATGCAAAACCCAGAGCCTGTGGCTGTGAGATCGACGACTCCGACTCGGCAGCGATCGGTCGTAAAAGTTGCGTCCTAGTAGCGAACTAAATTGAAAAAAGCCTTAGCTATCTAGCTAGGGCTTTTCTATTAATTCTATTAAGGGGAGGGCGAAAGCTCGACTCTCGCGAAAAGTTATTTTTTGCCAGTCACTTTATCGATTAGTCCTTTGACACCCTCAACAGCAGGATTTTCGCTAGGGTTCTCTTTCTTGAAGGTCTTTAAATCTTTCTCATATTCTTTCTCTAAGCCGTCTGGTTTTTTAACCTCCTCGATCGCGTCCTTATAAGCGGCTTCGCGGTTAGTTGCGGTTTGAGGTTCGTCAAGAATAAAGGGTTGCTCTTTGATTGACTGCTTGGTGGTATCTGCGTAACTGGACTGCTCGATCAAAAAGAAAGCAGTTGTATAGAGAAGGCTCACTAAACCAATCAGCACAATGGTTTTGTGAAGCACTTGTTTCAGCATTAAAAAAACTTGTCCCATAAGAATTTCCTCTCTACGAATGTTCGTCACTTACGATTTGAGCGTAACGTAAACCTGGATAAAACTTTAAACTTAAATTGAAATTAATTCCTCTATCAGAGGAACGATTTGAGATTGTCAGGAATTGCTGATGAGAGAGATGCACGATCGTCCCCCTTTCCTCTCTAGAATGTTCAGAGGCAGCATTTGATAGTCCGTATTTATCGTAATGCTTGGATCTATCCAGAGAGATACGCTTTCATAGTCGAAACTACAGTGACTCGTGTGAATTTTTTATTCACTAAGCTGATTGTCGCGTCTAATTCCCAACACCCCCTAATTTTTCTATGACTTCCTCGCTTCGGTTTCTCATGTGCTCCCCCGATCACTACGACGTAGATTATGTGATCAATCCGTGGATGGAGGGCAACATCCACAAGTCGTCGCGCGATCGGGCGGTCGAACAATGGCAAAAGCTGCACAACGTCATTCAACAACATGCGGTGGTGAACCTGGTGAAGCCTCAAAAGGGTATCCCTGACATGGTGTTCACTGCAAATGCGGGTTTGGTGTTGGGTAAGACAGTCGTTTTGAGCCGTTTCTTTCACAAAGAACGACAGGGAGAAGAACCGTTCTTTAAGGAGTGGTTTGAAGAGAACGGCTACACGGTGCACGAATTGCCGAAAGATTTGCCCTTTGAAGGCGCAGGAGATGCACTGCTCGATCGAGAAGGGCGCTGGCTCTGGGCGGGGTACGGCTTTCGATCAGAGTTAGATTCGCACCCTTATTTGGCGAAATGGCTAGATATTGAAGTGCTGTCTTTGCGGCTGATGGATGAGCGATTCTATCACCTGGATACGTGCTTTTGCCCTCTGAGCAATGGCTATTTGCTCTACTATCCGCCTGCGTTTGACGCTTACTCAAATCGACTGATTGAGATGCGAGTGCCCGAAGCAAAGCGCATCCCGATTACCGAACCAGACGCTGTAACCTTTGCGTGTAACGCAGTCAACATTGAAGAAATTGTCATTCTCAATAAAGCCAGTGATGACTTGAGACACAGGCTTTCTAAGGCAGGATTTCGGGTGATTGAGACTCCTTTGACGGAGTTCCTTAAGGCAGGCGGTGCGTCTAAGTGTTTGACGCTGCGCGTAACGGAACCTGTGCGGGTAGAGCTTCATGCGAGTGCGGCGATCGAGAGTCGTGTCATGCGGTTAGAAGGGCATCTGCTCGATTCGGGGTTGATCAATCAGGCATTAGATATCGTCGTCGAAGCAGGCGGCAGTTTCCAGGTTCTCAACTTCAATTTAGGAGAACAACGGCAGAGCACCTCTTCGGCAGAAGTGAGAGTAACGGCTCCTTCTCACGCGATCATGGAAACGATTATGAGTCAGTGGATCGACTTGGGAGCGTTGCCGCCGCCGCAGGAGATTTGTGACTGTGAGCTAGAAACCGTGACTCAGACAGGAGTTGCGCCCGATGATTTTTATGTGACTACCATTTATCCGACTGAGGTGCGGGTGGATGGGCAGTGGCTCAAAGTGCAGAAACAGCGCATGGATGCGGCGATCGTGCTGTCTCCTCAAGGGGGTGCCCCGGAATGTAAACTGCTCCGCGATGTGCAGATGAGCGATCGGGTCGTCGTCGGCGTAGATGGCATTCGCACCGTTCGTAAAACCGAGTCGCGTGAACAGCGCAATACCCAAGAATTTAGCTTTATGGGTGCGGGGGTTTCGAGTGAGCGCAGAGTTGAATTAGTGGTTGAGCAAATCGCCTGGGAGTTGCGGAAGATCCGCGATCGTGGGGGTAAGGTCGTGGTGACGGCGGGTCCGGTTGTGATTCACACGGGCGGCGGCGAACATCTGGCGCATTTGGTTCGAGAAGGCTATGTACAAGCGTTGCTGGGTGGGAACGCGATCGCCGTTCATGACATGGAGCAGTCTTTAATGGGCACGTCTCTGGGCGTAGATATGAAGCGAGGCGTGTCAGTGCGCGGAGGACATCGCCATCACCTGAAAGTGATCAACATGGTTCGCAGGTATGGCAGCATTGCCGAAACGGTGAAGAGCGGTGTACTGACGAGTGGCATCATTTATGAATGTGTGAAGCACAATGTGCCGTTCTCGCTGGCTGGCTCAATTCGAGATGACGGTCCATTGCCGGATACGCAAATGGATCTCGTCAAAGCCCAAGAGGACTACAGCCGCTTGATTGAGGGCGCAGACATGATTTTGATGCTGTCATCAATGCTGCACTCGATCGGAGTCGGCAACATGACTCCTGCCGGGGTGAAGATGGTGTGTGTAGATATCAATCCGGCAGTAGTGACGAAACTCAGCGATCGCGGCTCAGTCGAATCAGTCGGAGTCGTCACAGACGTAGGTTTATTTCTCAGTTTGTTGGTGCAGCAATTGGATAAGTTAACGCATCCCTACCCGTTAGTACAAACGGTGTAACGAAGAGAATTCCGCGTAGAGACGTTTCGGTGGAACGTCTCTACGCCATCGGGTAAACGCGCGATCGATCGCATTCATCCATAAAATTGGTCTTAACCCAAACGCCTTGGTCTAGGATAATCGATAAACCAATCCGAATCCGCAATGTCTTACTTCCCTGAGAACGCCTTAATCATTCAAAGCGATCGCTCTGTTCTCTTGGAAGTCCACTCGCCGAGAGCCACTGCTGCACGAGAAGCGATCGCCCCTTTTACCGAACTCGTCAAAAGTCCCGAACACATTCACACCTACAAAATCACGCCTTTAAGTGTGTGGAATGCACGAGCGGCTGGAATGCCTGTGGATGACATGTTGGCGGCACTGCAAGACCACGCTAAATATCCGATGCCCGATGCGGTCGCGCAGGAGATTGATGCGCTGGGCAAACGCTATGGCTTGACGGTGATCGAACGATCGGATGACGAGATTCACCTTTTGCTCAGAGCTGCCGATCTTCCCCTCGCCGAACTTTTGTTTCGCAATGATCAGGTCGCTCCTCTCTTGGGTGAACGGCTTAACGATTGCCTCTTTCAAGTCGATGCTGCCTTTCGCGGAGTGTTGAAACAAGCCCTTTTAGCCGCAGGATATCCCGCTGAGGATCTTGCAGGCTATGTGACGGGAGATACTTTGCCGATCGAGCTTCGTCGCATCAGTCGCTCTGGCGAACCGTTTGACCTCCGAGACTATCAGGAAGCTGCCGCAGACGCATTCTATCAAGCCGGACGGGTGCAGGGCGGAAGCGGTGTGATTGTGCTGCCCTGCGGGGCTGGAAAGACAATGGTTGGCATGGCAGCGATGATTGCTGTGCAGGAAAACACGCTTGTGCTGACGAGTAGCCTCACCTCGGTTCGACAGTGGCGACGAGAACTGCTTGACAAAACGTCGCTCTCGGAAGACTCGATCGCCGAATATAGCGGTGAAACCAAAAACACGGCACCTGTCACTTTAGCGACCTACCAAATCTTGACCTATCGGTCTCAAAAAGATCAGCAGCAGCCGCATTTTGAACTATTCAACGCTCGATCGTGGGGCTTAATCATCTACGACGAAGTTCACCTGTTGCCCGCTCCCGTATTCCGGGTCACTGCCGAGCTACAAGCCCGTCGCCGACTGGGATTGACCGCTACGCTAATCCGTGAAGATGGGCGAGAGGGTGACGTGTTTGCCCTAATTGGACCTAAACGCTACGATGTGCCCTGGCGAGAATTAGAAGGACAAGGCTTTATCGCCGCTGCCGAATGCACTGAGATTCGCGTCCCGCAGGATGCAGACGAGCAGATGACTTACGCGATCGCGCCCAAACGTCAACAGTTTCGTATCGCTGCCGAAAATCCTCGCAAGTTGACGGTGATCAAAGAATTGCTAGAAAAAGAAGCCGGACATCGAATTCTAATCATCGGTGAATACATTGAGCAATTAGAAAAAATCGCTCAATTAACGGGATTGCCATTGATCACGGGTAAAACTCCACAACGGGAGCGCGATCGTCGCTATGAACAGTTTCGACATCAGCAGATTGATGGGCTGATCTTGTCGCGGGTCGGCAACTTTGCGTTAGATTTGCCGGATGCCGATGTGTTGATTCAAGTGTCTGGAAAATATGGGTCACGTCAAGAAGAAGCGCAGCGTTTAGGGCGAGTTTTGCGTCCCAAATCGGATGGTCGTGTAGCTCAGTTTTATACGCTGGTTTCACTCCGAACGTGTGAAGAAGAATTTGCGCGTCACCGTCAGCTATTTTTAGCCGAGCAGGGCTACAGTTATCAAATTCAAGTTCTCAACGAGTAATCTTCTGAGAAGAAATCTGTAGCTTTTAGAATGGGGTTTCTACTTTTAGATGGAGCATCTGCTTAGATTGCGGATGTTCAAAACTTAGTTCTCTCGCGTGAAGATGTAAGCGATCGCCACTTGCATCCCCATAAAGCCGATCGCCCAAAATCGCCACTCCCAATCCTTGCAAATCGGCGGCATGGACTCGGATTTGGTGCGTTCGTCCCGTCACCGGAGAGAATTCGATTCGCGTTAAATTCCCTTCTAT
>JBBQYE010000027.1:0-18641 GCA_038208945.1 Leptolyngbyales cyanobacterium
GATTGGTGCGCTGTTTATCTTGTCATTAAACGGGTTGAAAATCGATCGAGAATATCAACGAGGCGTTATTTTCCGACTCGGACGCACCAAAGGCGTAATGGGTCCCGGCATGTATTGGATCATGCCGTTTGTCGATCAAAAAGTTCAAATTGACGTGCGGACGAAAACCGTCAACATTGAGCCACAAGAAACCGTCACCGCCGATAGCGTCACCATTAAAGTCAACGCCGTTCTCTACTACCGCATTCTTGATCCGTCCAAGGCAATCAATAAAGTTGAGAGCTATCAAACGGCTGTCTATCAAGTTGCAATGACGACGTTGCGAAACGTGGTTGGGCAAAATATTCTTGATGATGTGCTGCAAAACCGCGACAAAATCAACATCAAAGTGCAAGAAATCGTCGATGAAATCACAGAACCTTGGGGAATTGTGATTGAGCGCGTCGAAACTAAAGATGTCGAGATTCCGCCCTCGATGCAGCGAGCAATGGCAAAAGAAGCCGAAGCGATTCGAGAAAAGCGCGCCCGCATTATCAAAGCCGCCGCCGAGCAGGAAGCCTCTGCCAAACTCGCCGAAGCCGCTCGGATGATTAGCGTTAACCCGATCGCGCTCGAACTGCGTCGATTGCAAATGCTGACCGAAATCGGGGCAGAAAACAACACAACGACGATCGTCATGGTGCCCTCCGACTTTATGAATTTGGCGCAGCGATTTGCTCAACCTCCACAAAATGGCTCAAATCAAAACCTTCAGCCTTTCAACCCAGAGGTGATGGTTACCCCAAACCTTCAGCCAGACCTTGAAGTTCGGCAATAAATCTATCCGAAGGAAAAGAACGACGTTTAGATAAGTACGGTAAACTCCACTACTGAAGGATAAGCGATTAACGATACGATCGAGCCAAGGTAAAAAACTATCAACAGGAGCCATTCCAGGATGCAAGGAACCTACGATTCAGACAAGCGCAAGTTGCTATCCTGCCTGTCTCACGGAGCCATCTTTTTCAGTACGACCTTTTTGTCGGTGGGTGTTCCGATCGCCATCACGTTTATTTCTGATGATCCGGTAGTTAAAGCCAACGCCAAAGAATCGATCAACTTTCACTTCAACGTCTGGTTTTGGGGCATCCTAATTTTGATTCCGTCCCTGCTGACGTTTGGGTTACTGGGCTGGATTTTGTTTCCACTAGGGTATGCGATTCACTGGGGACTGACGATTTGGGCACTGGCTCATTGCTTCACTAAACCCGATGAACCATTCGTCTATCCCTTCATTTTCCGTCTGCTGTAGATTTCTATCAATTCACTTCATTAAAACGCGGAGCCGATGGATGCTTCGCGTTTTTTAATGGGCGTTTAGCTTGCAGTAGTTAACGAATCAGCCTCACAACATCAATCTCAACATCTGGGAAGGATCGAGGATGAATCACACCACTGGTTAGTATCATTTGCGAACAGGTTCCCTGCACCAAAGGTGTTCGATACTCTCCATTTGCCGGATCACGAAAAACAATGAGTTCCCTCGTCCTCAAATTGATCACCCAGTATTCAGCGATGTTGACTTCTGCATAGACCTTGCTCTTAATCTTCAGATCTTTATCAAGGCTTGAGTTTGAGTATTCAATCAGCCAGAAGATGTTCTCTGGATAAGGGTGATGCTCATCAACATAAACATCTTCCAGTGGTTCAACGATCGCCAAATCTGGCTCCGGCTCCGAACGGTTAGGTAGCGTGATCGGATGCCCGACCCGAACGATCGCCCGCTCCCCTAGAAGTCGTTGCAGATATCTGGTTGAGCGATCGCTCAACCCAGCGTGAGGGACTCCTTCAGGGGACATCTCAACAATTTCTCCATTCAATAGCTCGACAGGCTGATCATTAAATACGCCAGCCTCGACCGCATGGTGATAGCGGTCGATTGTCCATTTGTACGTTGCGATGGTCATTCACATGTTCTCCGAAGTTTGCGCTTGGCGCTAATCGCCCATTTTCGCTTGAGGTATCTTCTCTTTATCTTCAACCTCTTTTAAAACCTTTTGCAGCAAAATCGTTTTTTAATTTGCGGGATTGATGATCGATCGTGGCTCACCCCGACCCTCTGCGGGATCTTTGAGACCGGGACGCAGCAGCTTTTTGGGCGGCTGAAGCGCATCTTTGCCGATTTGAATCGTCACATCAGAGTCAAGGCTTCCAGTTGCTTCGATTCTGACTTCGCCAAAGCCGAGCGATCGTCGCACCGCTTCTGCCCCGATTACGTCTCCTTGTTGAGCCACAATGCGAGTTATACTCAATGGCTCTGTCCAGGGTCTGTCTTGATAAACGTTGTTATAGCCCGCTCCTTTAAGCGTAGTCATCACCGACTGCACGCCTTTGTCTTGAGTGATGCTGTTTTGAATAGCAACTCTTAAGGTAGATGGCTGATCCTCGGTTAGAGCGGTGGTGCCAAAGTCGAGATGCTGACCGACTAGCTTTTGAATCTGAGCCGGGTGAGGAAGCCAATAGCTCGCGTCATATTCACCCGGAGCGCTGAACTCGCCGGGAATCATCAGCATTTTGGTGTTCGATCGATTCACTTGAGATGCAAAACCCGTCAGTGCGACGAGTTCTTCAACGGTCAAGTTGGTATCGATGTGAGACTGAATAATTGAGAGCAGTTGTGGAATGCGGGTAACAGTGGTGGGGTTCAGTGCTTGTTCCATCAGCGCGCGCATCACCGTTTGCTGGCGCTGAATTCGTCCGATATCGCCATTTTCGTCATAGCGGAAGCGCAGCAGTTGTAGGGTTTGGTCGCCGTTGAGGTGTTGCCGTCCTGCTTTGAGGTTGACGTAGAGGTGTTGGCTATCGTCCTTATATTTCATGTCTTTGGGAACGAAAACCGTTACGCCGCCCAGCGCATCAATCAGAGCTTGCACACCTTGGACATTAATGGTGACGTAGCGATCGATGCCCACGCCGCCGAGGAGTCCACTCACCGTTTTTGCACTAAGAGCCGGACCGCCATCGGCATTCGCCTCATTGATCTTATGGATGCCGTGATCAGGAATATAAGTGCGCGTATCGCGTGGAATTGAAAGAACCGTTAGCTTCTTAGTTTCTGGGTTAAAGCGCAGCAGCAGCATGACATCGGTTAACCCGTCAAAGGAGTTGACGAGTGCCTGATAGCGAAGATTTTTGAGCTTATCAGGCGGATTTTGCAGATCCGTTGTCAGCACTTTTGCGCCTAAAACAAGGATGTTAACGGGGCGCGTCAGTTCGGGCAATTTTAGGCTACCTCGACTTGAGATGCCTCCTTTGCCAAACACTGAGGCTTGAGCAGGGCTGAGTTGCCGTTGCATCAAGGGTGTGCTGGCAAGAGAAACTGCGAGTAATGCGCCTGCCGTTGCCGAAAGCATTGCCACTCCAGTTAAACAAAACATCAGCCAGAGCAGCTTTTTGCCTCCGGGTTTTGCTGACTTTCTGGGGTTAGAAACAACCTTTTTAGGTTGAGTCGATCGGGGAGGGACAGACTTTGCAGAGACGGGGCGCTTTTTAGAGCTTTTCACGGGCTTCCTCAACACACACATTGATAACGGACTGAAAAAACTTAGAGAAAATCAACCTTAAATTTGAGCTTTCATTGTAGGCAGTAAAACAATTTTGGCTAACTTTTTATGAGTTGAGTTCTTCTATTAGAGATAGCGTTCTGGCAGACGTATGTTAACAATAATTCCTCAATCGTTTGCAAAAAACTGGACGATGTTCTGTGAATTTAGCCGATTTTGAGAACTATGAGTCATTTTTCTCGTTTGTAGGCGACTTGTCAGTGATCGTGAGTCAAAAATCTCATTTGAAATAAATCAATAGATTGAGACCCGGAATCGTGCGAGAAAGGGTCCAGAGCAGCAAGGCAATGTAGAGCGTTCCCAGACTCCATTGATACCAAACAAGCCCAGTGACTAGATTGGGCAGATGTTGATCACGTAGGCGTATGTCGTTAAAGCCAAAGCGCAAAAAGTTGTTAAAGCTGAAGTCAAAATAGTTGAGCCAACTCCACCGACGATCCCACAAGATGGGCAGATAGCGATCGCGAAACACTGGCTCTCGCGGAATAATCGGCAGCCGTCCGATCAAAACTCTCAACTGTCGTAAGGTGCCTTCTTCGACAAAATAGCTGGCATCTAAAAGCGGATGATAGCGACCCTGCCGATACAGCAGTCCGATGAGGATGAGCGGAATCGGCACCATGACGATCGCTAAACACGCCAGCGTCATCCACGGGCGATCGCCGTTGCGGAACACTGCCACCAGTCCACCTAGATTCAGCACCATCGCGAAGATGCTCACCCCTGCAAACTCACTCCAGGTAGGTAAAATCGGTTTTGGATAGCGTCTACGCCAGCGATCGACGAGCCAAAATAAAATGCTGAAATAAGCGATCGTCACCAGTCCTACGCCAAAAATCAGCCAAAAACTCGTGCCATTGCGACTGAGCAACAGCAGCAGACTCAGAGACACCCACTGAAACGCGATGCTGCAACGATCGAGCGCATTCAGCGTTGAAGACAACGGCTCGGCGGCGATGACGCGATCGCGCACACTGATGTAAGTTCCCAAATCAACCGCCGTGACGGTGAGCAACTCGGTTGGGTTGCGAAACGATTGTTTGTCTCGACGCTGCACGATCGCCGATGCTTGGTTCTGATCGAATCCAATCTTGATTAACTGCGGAATCGTAGCCGTGTTTAAGTTTGTACCAAATAGCCGTTGCAACAATTGTTGCGATCTCAATCGTTGTGCCGTGTAATCGATTTGATTTGCGTCAGAAATCTGCTCCAGTCGTCGAAAATTTCTCACTAATTCCCGCAACAGATTTTCATTCCCCTGCAACGTCGGCACCGATATCGCCTTGCCAATTTGCCCCGGATCGCCCAAAATCTTGGCTTTGTCAGAGTCAAATCGCAGTCCGGCGACGTTGAGATATGCCCCTTTTGAAAACGAGCAATAGCTAAAATCGGCTCGATCGAGAATCGTGGCTCCGCGCAAATTGACGGCTCGATTGAATTGAGCTTCGCGAAAGACAGCAGATTTATCGAACGTAGCATCGGTCAAAAAAAACAACTGATTGAATTTGTCTTTTGTAAATAGCGTTTGTTCTCGCCATCGCGTCTGAGCAAAATCAGCATTGCCCTGCCACTGCACCCGCGTGAGGTTTGCCACTTGATAAAAGACCGCCTGATTAAAGTTTGCGGTCGCTTGAAATTCGCTACTCTGAAAGCTTACTTCACCCCGAAACTGCGTTTGATTAAATTCTGCTTTGCCAAAAAAGATGTCGTTGCGAAACAGCGCCTCTCGCCCAAAGTTGGCACTCGCAAAGCTCACGGGCAAACTAAATCGAGCCTGCGACCAATCTGCACCCGATGAAAACTGTGCGCCCTGCGCCTCCATGCGGCTGAGAAAAAACGTGTTGGAGAAGTCTGCAAACCCAGTAATGCGAGTCTGCGCCAGTTTAATCGGTCCGCGAAACACTGTGATTTGGGCAGACGGTGCCTGTAATCCTTCCTTGGGCGTGATCAGCAGCGATTGGGACAGCGTGCTGAGGCGAGAAAGACGACGACGATCGCGCTGCAATTGCTTTTTTTCAGTCGGCGTGAAGATCGGAGACAGCGATTCTCCATACAACGGGGCACGTAACCCTAGTTTCCCGATCGCTAAATCTCCCTCAATCAGCGAGTAGCTCAAATCTAACCCCAATGGCAAACCCGGACGCTGTAGTTGAGCCTGCACTAGACTGTAGAACTGATCGCGAAAAGCAGCGTTTTCGGGACGCAAGTCGATCGTGGTGCCCCGCAGATCCAAAATCCGAGTGCCCTCACGCGGGACAGGCGATCGCAGCCGTTCTTGCAGCAGGTCTAGCGTAAGCGGAATACGATCGGGTTGCGCGATCGCCGCATGAGCAGACTGAGGAAAGCCAGCAATGCACATCAACCCAATCACGAAACCGATCAGAACCGCTAGTTTCCTCACTCTGACTCCTCGCACTATCTCACTCGCAGCAATCTTACTGTGAACGCGATCGCCTTTCCTAAACTCCGTCATTCTCAACGAAATTCCTTGTGGTAACATGGGAGACTGCACATCCACACTCAATAACGGAAAGACTTCATCTCATGGCTCTGCTGCAACAGCGTAAACACGAAATTATCACCGATTATCAAGTCCACGAAACCGATACCGGATCGGCAGATGTGCAGGTGGCGATGCTCACCGAGCGCATCAACAAACTCAGCCTCCACTTGAGAACCAACAAAAAAGACCACGCTTCCCGCATGGGTCTGCTCAAGATGATTGGTCAGCGCAAGAGCCTGCTGGCATATATTAACAAAGGCAGTCAAGAGCGTTATCGTGCTTTGATTACGCGTCTCGGCATTCGAGGTTAAGGAGAGTGCTAGCCGATGGCTTCTGATCCTAAAGACAGCAACTCGTCCGATCGCTTGCCCTTCGAGCCTACCCAAAAGAAAAAATTGGCGAAGACTCCTAGCCAATCTGCGGTAGAAAAGGGCAACAAAAAGCCCAAACGTGAGAAGAAGCCTAGCGTCTCGACTCCTACTAAAGCCGAGAAAGCAGACAAGTCTGGCGTTCGTAAAGAGAAGGGTCCCCGATCGTCCAGAGATTCAGGCACGATTCCTGAGGTGGTCAGCAAACGCATGGCGAGGCGTATGGCTTTTTTCTGCGGCATTCCCAGCGCTTTGGGGATGCTGACGTTTATTGCCAGCTATTTTCTCCTGATCAAAGCCGGAATCAAACTGCCCAATGTGGCAGTCGTGCTGGTGAGCATGGGGTTCTTAGGGTTGGGCGTGTTGGGGTTGTCTTATGGGTTAATCTCCGCCTCTTGGGATGAAGAGCGAGTCGGCACCCGCATCGGCTGGGAAGAATTTAATACCAATTTCAAGCGCTTAAGTGACGCTTGGAAGTCAGCAAGACAAAAGAAAGAAATTAGCGAATAGTCACAGTGTGATGCAGTGGGTGGCGAGGGGTTATTGAGGTAGCCAGTCGTCACCCATCGTTTTTGGTTTCTCGTTTCTGAATACTGACCGCAAACACGGGTTGCTTTAAGGCTTTTTTCACTCCGCTTTCATTCAAGACGGTAGCGATAATTTGGGGTCTTACACAGACGGTAAAAGGCTAATCAGTGAAAGATTGTCGAGCTAAGTCACAATTCAAATTTAGGCTGAGAGAATCGAGCTAAGTGCCTCAAGTCAGAATATCAGCCCGATTCTTTCAGTTCAATTAATAGTTAGCTATACTGTCACAAGTAGCAACTGTTTTGGCGACATCATTACTCAGTAGCAAAATCATCGGCAGTATAGATACTCATTGCAGTTGATTTGAATTTGGATAACGGCGCAGTATAATAATTTCTATGCACTCACAAAATAAACATGGTCGTAACTGATTACGTCTGCTGCGAAACATGCGGAGAGAAATATTTTCTGAGAGTTGGAGTTGGCTTAGAGAAATATCAAGTCCATAGCTTTGACTGTAGATCATGTAGTTTGCCAATTTCAATTGCTATAAGGGTTCTAGAACCTCCTGATGCTCAGTTTGAGGGAGTAGAGAATGTAGTCTTTTTGGACAAAATCGTCACATCTCTGAACCATTCTGAGCAAGACGGTATCATCATTAATCTTCATCCTTTTTTTGCATTCAATCAGAATGAAATTCACAACCGACTTGCATTTCCATCAATAGTACACTTATCAAAAATAACGAAGCATCTTCGCTTCCTACCTCACAGCAGATTCCAAGACGTAGAGCGTCAGTTCAATATCCCAAATGCAAATAATCTCTGGAATACTGTTAAAAACTTACTTTTGTTGGAGAGCAACAATGAAAGAAGAAAAATCATTAATAAACTAATTAAGTACTATGAAGGACAACGAAAAACATACATATCTGATACGCAGGTTTTCTCTGCAAAAGATGTCGCCTTGAATTTCTTCGATAATCTCTTTTATCCAAAGTTTGATAAACTTGCTGAACCTGCACTTGATTTTGTTGCCTTAGTTAAAAAAAATAATCCTGATGAATTCCAAAGCTTTTTGAGCTTTTACTTAGAAAACATTAAGCAACAGCACTTAACACAGTATCTCCTAACCTTTTCTGATTACTTCAAGATTTACACTCAGCTAAGCCAAGTTGTTGTTCATGCAAGAATTGATGACGAAGAAATAGATGACAAAATAGTTGGTTCAAAATGTTTTGAAGATGTAAAACTCTATTATGGTCAAGCTTACGAAGTTTTGACGAGCTTTTTTATCATATTTGCTTGTTTAAATAACATCTACTCGGGAAGAACATATGACCAGTTTGAAAGCATGACACTAAACAAATATATCAAGGACGTTAGTAAGGAGAAAAAAGCAAACCCTTTTATTGAAATCAAATCATTTGCTGCATTTACAGATGGTTTAGACAGCACTTTGCGAAATGGTTCACATCATGCCTCGATATGGCGTGATGGAGAAAAGATTTTTTATAGAAGTGGAGGTACTGGGATGCAGAGAGAAATACCGTTTAGCCGCTACTTACATCTCTGCAATAAGTTAACCATTTCGTTAGCGGCTATGTTTAGGATAGAACTTGAGCTGAGAGACTTGTAGCTCAACGTACATCAATACGTCATGGCAGTGGACGGACGAAAGTCGCTTGTGGGGTTATGGAGGCTGTCTGCCGACGTGTATTTATGCTGTTAGGAGTCACAGGTGCAGGAAGCCTGATCGCTGCAAGCCGTTACTTCGCAAATAGTTACGGAGAGTCGCAACCTTTACTCATGTCCTTGCCAATAATTTCTTAATAGCTTTATTGAGGGGAACGATCGCACAATAGAGATCACTGGGCATCTACAACACAACAGAGGTTCTTACATGATTGTGGTTATGAAAGTCGGCACCCCGGAAGTCGAGCTGACCCGTATCACCGACGAACTCGTGACTTGGGGGTTGACCCCTGAGAAGATTATTGGCAAACACAAAGTCGTTCTCGGCTTGGTCGGAGACACCGTTGACCTCGACCCGTTGCAGCTTGAGGAGATTAGCCCCTGGGTTGAACAGGTTTTGCGCGTCGAGCAGCCTTTTAAACGTGCCAGTCGCCAATATCGCCAGGGTGAAGCCAGTAGCGTTGCTGTGCCCACCCCTAACGGAGTCGTTTACATCGGTGAAAACCATCCTCTCGTAGTGGTGGCAGGTCCCTGCTCGGTTGAAAACGAAGCCATGATTATTGAAACGGCTCAACGCGTCAAAGCAGCCGGAGCGCAGTTTTTACGAGGTGGTGCGTTTAAACCTCGCACGTCACCCTACGCATTTCAAGGACACGGCGAGAGTGCGCTCGATCTATTAGCCGCTGCACGAGACGCAACCGGGTTGGGGATCATCACCGAACTGATGGATGCAGCAGACTTAAAGCCGTTGGCAGCCGTGGCAGATGTAATTCAAATCGGTGCCCGCAATATGCAGAATTTCTCTCTGCTGAAAAAAGTGGGCGCTCAAGATAAGCCAGTGCTGTTAAAGCGAGGTATGGCAGCCACGATCGAAGACTGGCTGATGGCAGCCGAATATATTCTCGCCGCCGGAAACCCAAACGTAATTCTTTGTGAGCGGGGAATTCGCACCTTTGATCGGGAGTATGCCCGCAACACCCTCGATCTGGCTGCGATCCCGGTCTTGCGATCGCTGACTCATCTGCCCATCATGATCGATCCCAGTCACGGCACAGGTCGAGCCGAATATGTTCCTGCAATGGCAATGGCATCGATCGCCGCAGGCACCGACTCTCTGATGATCGAAGTTCATCCCAATCCTAAACAAGCGCTCTCTGATGGTCCGCAGTCTCTAACGCCCGATCGCTTTGATCAACTGATGCAAGAACTCGCCATCATCGGCAAACCGCTAGGACGTTGGCAACCCGCTGTGGCGATCGCATAATGGCGGAATATCTTTACTCAAGCTGTTTGAGGACGGCAATCTGCTGTTCTATGATTTGCAGCACTTGGGTCAGATTGGCTTGATCAGGAAGTTGAGCATCAGCTTGAGTTCGATCGTGAATTTCACGCACCTTTTGCTGCAACTCTTTGGCAATGTTGAGCGCATCACGGCTTAAGTTAGCAACCTGCTGCTGTTGATAAAACTTGAGGGCGGCTCCGTGCAAAATCTGCAAAGTCGCCTCTTCGCCGTGGGCGTTGGGCATGACTCGCAGCCGCACCAAAAGACGGGTTTGTTGACAGAGCCGCTCGATTTCGACCTGTTTTGGTTTCTGAACGGGAGTCAACGGCAGGTGAGTCAGTTGTTTCAATTCATTAATCACGCCCTGAAAGCTAGATAGAGGCAGATCGCTCAACACCGATTGCAACACTCCGTTTTGGCTCCACAAAATGCGCCCCTTTGTCTCACAACGCTCAAAATAGAGCCGACCAATTCCACCCGTAAAAATCCGCCCTAGCAACTCTCGTAGGAGCTGGGCAGGAGGCAAGCTAGATAAGTGTTCTGGACTGCTATTTGAATAGTCAGTGCTGATTTCTAACGTGGGCAAAGCGTTTCCAGGAAGCGGAAGTTTTGGGGGCAACAGTGGCTCTGAGTCTAAAAGAAATGTGGCGGAAGCTGCGAGAGGTTCTTGACTGGGAGACGGTTGAGGGTTGTCTTGCAGCGCTCGATCGCTGTGAGCCAACTGAATTTTGGTAGAAAACGCTAAATCATCTATCTCATCAGGGCTATCGACTAAAAACGTTGCGTTTGCATCTTGAATCACGATCGTGGATTGATCTTCAGTTTCTTCTGACTGCTCAAAAGATTCCGAAGTTTTGAGAGAATTCTGTTCGATAACGACGGGACACTCTTGCGATCGATCGCGTTTATCAGAGGTTACGTCGGGTTCTGGATCGACAACAGACTCTTCTAGAGGGACAACGGGAGCTTGATTTTCAACATGGTTGAGGTAGGCAGACAGGGCCGCATAGTGAACGTCTGAAGAGATGGTTTGCGGCACTAGCGAGTAGTCCATAAATGTGAGAATTTGCCGCACATAGTTGAGGGCAGCCACATCCTCTAACGTCACCATGCCAAGCTGAAGAGACTGATCTTTAAGCGACAGAGGCAAAATCTGATGATAGAGACACGCCTCAAACGGCAGAATACGATCGATGAGTTGAAAAACTTGCTGGTTATCCACTGTGGCGACTCGCTCAAATTGAGGTTCAGGAAAACTTGGGAGATCGGCTAAAAAGCAGGGTGTCTTCGATTCAAATTGGCTCGTCTCACAAAGCTCTGAGCGATCGCACAGTAGATGCAGCATAGAAGATAGATTCACTGAGGTGTCCATCTCGTAAGATCGCTCTGATTCATCGACTTCCCGGAAAATGCAGCAGATCTTACACACTATTGCGGAAACTTTTAAGCTTATTGGCTGATTTTAGAATCTCTATAGTAAGGATTCAGATAAACATTCCCTCTTAGCCTACTAGCAGAACTATTCTAATAGTGCCCCAATATCTACTGATTGCTAGCAAACTTCTGGGCAAGTCCACACAACTTAGGGCTACCGCTCAGATTATTTTTACCTGTGCTGTAGCCCTACAAGAATCGCGATTCGTGCTTAAGAAAACTAACGCGATCGCCGCCCAACTTCTTGACTAATCGCGCTCAGATTTTTTCCTAAAGAGTCTTTAAACAAATTATAGAAGATATCTTTCGGGGTTCCCGATTTAGGCTGTGCCTCAACCACTTGAGTAATCAGCACCTGGTCGGCTTTCGCTCCTGAAAAAGCCGCGATCGGCTCTACCGTCCAATAGCCTTTTAAGCTTTGCAGATCACCATCTGTTAGCTGAAAGTCAATGCGAGTTTTTGCCGTTTCCGTCACTGAAGATCGGATTCGCGATCGCACGCTAATAAAAAAAATCTGTCTGGCATCGACTTGCTCAATGACCTTACGGTTGCCGTTTGACTCCAACACTTTACTAGAAACAACATTAGGGATGAATTTTGAGGTGCTCCCATAGTCAGTTAACACATTCCAAGCAGTGTCTTGAGAGCTTTTGACTAAAACCCTCGCGACATAGCTGCCTTTGTCTCCAGTTACTAAAGCTTTGCCGCTCTTTAAAGTTGAGCGATCGCTAACGGGCAATTGGTCAACCGCACTGTTAAAAAGTTGAGCGTTCCCAGAAGAAACGGCTGAAGTCAGCGTGATAAAGGTCAAACATCCTGTTAGGAAATAAAAGGGTAAGCGAGACAACATCAAAGGTTCTCCTGTCCAGGATAAGTTTCAAGCGTGGACTGATATTTTATTACGCTCAGGTTTAATCAAAAATAGCAAGGTGTCATTCAGCATGTGCCGCTCCGTAAAGTAGCAAATAATACTTATTTTCAGTGGTTAATCCAGCTTCCTAAGTTACAAAAAATGTAACCAGTGCGACGATCGCTCCTCGACCATGACAGAGTGAATACATTCAGCTTTAGCCCTGATGTAACCACCGCTCAGTGAGGAGTAATCTAAATGAATTCAGCTTTAAAGCCTGCTTTGACTTGGAACCGCATTAAATCCCTTCCGATCGCCCTTGGATTGATGAGTTTATCGTTAACCAGCCCAGCGTTGGCACAAGAAAAAGTGTTACGAACGCTCACCGTGACAGGTCGTGGCATCGAAGAAATTTCTACAACCATTACTCAAGTGCGACTGGGAGTAGAGGCTCAAGGAAAGACCGCCAACGAAGTTCAAGAATCGGTCGCCCGTCGATCAAATGCTGTAGTGACACTGCTCAAATCCCGCAACGTCGAAAAGCTTGAGACGACAGGCATTAATCTCAGTCCAATTTATAGTTATGACAACAATCGCCAAAAGCTAGATGGCTATAGTGCCGCAAACCTCGTGAGTTTTCGAGTTTCGACTGAGAAAGCGGGCACCTTGCTGGATGATGCTGTCAAAGCAGGAGCTAGCCGAATTGATGGCGTAAGCTTTGTCGCCACAGACGACGCGATCGCGGCTGCCCAGAAGCTTGCCCTTCGCAAAGCAACCCAAGACGCGCAAGGTCAAGCGGATGCCGTCTTTAGTGCTCTAAATTTGACTCGCAAAGAAGTCGTCAGCATTCAGGTTAACGGTGCGGCTGCTCCACCTCCCATGCTGGCAGATGTCGCCAGTTTCAGACTTGCTTCGCAAAAAGCCCCTACTCCTGTGATCGGAGGTGAACAGCGCGTCGAGGGATCAGTCACTCTACAGATTAGCTATTAGTGACAGCACTCGAATTTCTAACTTCTTCGAGAAATCGGGGATCTTGAATTTAATGTCGATAGGCTTAAAAGTCATCTACATAGCTTGGTGACTCGGTTCCGCCTCCTTCAGAATCGCGCTTTGATCCCAATAGCTGGAGTCGATCGACCAGCACCACTGGCGAGGTGCGATCGACTCCAGTATTGCGATCCTTCCAGCTATCAAACTTCAAGGAACCTTTTACCCCGATCAAGCTGCCCTTACGAACGTAATTAGCCGCGACATCGGCTTGCTTGCCCCAAAGCTCTAAAGCGAACCAATCAGGCTGATCACTGTTCTTAGATTGACGATTCACCGCCAAAGTGAGCCGACACTTGACACTGCCCGACTCAAAATATTTCACATCGGGATCGCCGCCGACTCGACCCACTAGCGTCACCACATTCAGGCTCATACTTCTCTGCTCACAAGTTAGGTGTTTCTATCCTAGAGGAAGATTTTCACTCTGGATCGCTTAAATATATTAACTCGCAAATACATTTGTACTTAAATTTTAGCGCTAAAGATGGAGGATCAAGACTATTGCTTGATGATTCTCTTTGCAGCCGCGATGAGTCAAAAAATCTAATCTAATTCTTTCAATCAATCCTGTTTTGCAATTAAAAGAACGTCAGTTTAATCAGCACTTTACCTCTATGATGAGAGAAGTTTACATCCGAGCTTCCAAACATATCGGTCTAGCTCAAAAAGGGCTTTGCAATCGACGTTTTTCTGCCACTTGACTAGACTCACGATCAAAATTGTAATAAAATCCACTATCAATCAAGGTAGGTGCTTGAACGCACTCTCTCGATCGTACTCATCGCGTTAATCTGAGGCATAGAAACCAGTGGGTCTTTTCAGTCGCTTCTCCGTATCCCGGGACATGGGTATAGACTTGGGCACCGCCAACACACTTGTCTACGTGTCAGGTAAAGGCATTGTCCTACAAGAGCCTTCCGTCGTCGCGATGGATCAAAACGAAAAAATTCCCTTAGCGGTCGGCGAAGATGCCAAAAGAATGCTGGGGCGGACTCCCGGAAACATTATTGCGCTCCGTCCGCTTCGAGATGGCGTAATTGCCGACTTTGATACCGCAGAGCTAATGCTCAAGCACTTCATCAGACGGGTGCACGGCGGCGAAACGCTCGTATCACCCCGCGTCGTGATCGGCATCCCCAGCGGTGTGACTGGGGTAGAACGTCGCGCGGTCATGGAAGCCGCTACTCAAGCAGGGGCACGAGAAGTTTACTTGATTGATGAGCCTGTGGCAGCCGCGATCGGAGCCGGGTTGCCCGTGGCTGAGCCGACCGGAAACATGATTATTGACATCGGGGGCGGAACCACTGAAGTTGCGGTGCTGAGTTTGCAGGGCACTGTCCTCAGTGAGTCAGTCCGAGTGGCTGGAGATGAACTGAGTGAATCGATTATTCACTATATGAAAAAGGTTCACAACCTGGTGATTGGAGAACGGACGGCAGAAGAGATCAAGATCTCGATCGGGTCTGCCTACCCCACTCAAGAAGATGAAGCGGTGATGGAAGTGCGGGGATTACACCTGCTGTCAGGTCTACCTCGAACGGTCACTATCAAAGGTCCTGAGATTCGCGAGAGTATGTCAGAGCCTCTGTCTGTGATCGTCGATGCGGTTAAACGGACTCTAGAGCGCACTCCTCCTGAGCTAGCCGCAGATATTATCGATCGGGGTATCATGCTAGCGGGTGGCGGTGCGCTGCTCAAAGGCATCGACACGCTGATCAGCCACGAGACGGGGATCGTGGTTCACGTTGCGGCTGATCCATTAAGCTGCGTCGTGTTGGGGACGGGACGAGTCTTAGAAAACTTCAAACAGCTAGAGCGCGTGTTTAGCACTCGCCCTTCTCGCTAGAAAAATTCTCCGCAGTTTGTCTCCTGATATTCACGAGGCAGTTGCGGAGAGGAATCATAATGCTGGATCTGAGCCGTGTAGTTTTGTGAAGTTGACCAGCCAACATACGAGGTTGAATGTACGCACTGCGACGCTGGTGGGAACGCTATGGAATTCAGACTGCTTTGGTGACTGCGGCACTCAGCACGGCTCTCTTTGTTCGACAAACTCAGGGAGGGATGCTGCTAGAAACCTACCAGTTAATCACGCGTCCATTTCAGGGCAACCCCGCACAACAAGACCGACTAGCGACTGCTCAGGCGCAAGAGCTTCAGCAGCGTCTAATTGAGCTAGAAAGCCGAAATCAACGCCTTGAGGAACTCTTGGGATTCGTTTCTGCCAAGAAAACGAAGGGAGTGACGGCTCCGGTAATTGGTCGCAGTGCCGATCACTGGTGGCAGCAAGTGATTTTAGGACGAGGCAGTCAGGATGGCATTCAAGTTGGCTCGATCGTGCTCAGTCCCGGTGGGCTAGTGGGTCGGATTAGCAATGTCACTGCTCACAGCAGCCAGGTGCTTTTATTGAGCGATCCGAGTAGTCGAGTCGGGGTGACCATTAGCCGCAGCCGCTTTATGGGCTTTTTGCGAGGCAAGGCAGCCAATCGAGCCGTGATGGAGTTTTTTGAGAAAGTCCCGGATGTGCGTCGAGGTGATGTGGTATCTACGTCCTCGTTTAGCCAACTGTTTCCGGCAGGGATTCCGATCGGGCGAATTGAGTCAGTCGATCTCAACAAAAGCCCTGCACCTGAAGCGGTAATCGAGTTAACGGCTCCAATCAATTATTTAGAATGGGCAACGGTTTATCCCAACTCTGCAAATTTGGGAGAGCCGCAACTGATTGCCCCTCCTACCCCGGCTGCTGATGAAACGCCTGCCCCCAAAGCAACCCCATGAATATGGCTTTAGAGGATCTGTTCGATCGTCACCCGATTTCGCGTCCTCTGGTTAATTGGGGGGTGACGGTGATCTCGGTTGTGCTGTGCCTGCTGGTCTTGCCGATACGCCTACCTGGAATGGAACTGGCAGGCATCGGTCCCAACTGGTTGCTGATTTGGGTGGTTGCCTGGAGCGTTAAACGAACCATGTTTCAAGGGGCTTTAGCGGGGTTGATTTTGGGGTTGCTGCAAGACGGAATGACTTCTCCCTCACCAACTCATGCGCTGAGTCTGACCTTGATTGGGGTGTTGACGGCTCGACTGCAAAAGCAGCGATACATTGAGGAGGATTTTATTTCAGTAGCGCTAATTGTATTTGGAATGGCGGTGCTAGCTGAAACAGTGACGGCAATTCAGTTCAGTCTGCAAGGGGGGCGATCACTGATGGAGATTTGGACCTATCACCAGTTTGTTGCCCTCAGTTCTGCCATTCTCAGCAGTTTATGGGCACCCGTGGTCTATTTCCCGCTCAATCGCTGGTGGGAGAGAATGGGATTGATTGAGCAGGTGTAATGGTTACTTAACGCGATGTGCGACTTTCTTGAAACACTTGAAAAGACTGCCCTCACCCTAGCCCTCTCCCGATGGAGAGGGAACCAGAAATGTCCGAAAGCCCTTCTCCCCAAGGAGAAGGGTTGCGAGGGCTTCGCCCCACTGCGTGAGGAGGGCAAATTAATTGCACATCGCGTTACTTATGAATCAATCGGATTCTCATGTCGATCTAGCGCCAGTTGAATGAGCCGATCGACCAACTCTGAGAAAGAAATTCCGCTAGCCGCCCAAAGCTGTGGATACATGCTGGTAGCAGTAAACCCTGGAAATGTGTTGATTTCGTTGATGAAGATTTCTCCTGTCGATTCGACGTAAAAGAAATCGACGCGTCCGATGCCTGCCCCGTCGATCGCCACAAACGCCCGAATCGCCATCTCCTGAATTTGAGCCACGATCGCGTCGGGCAACTGTGCCGGAATTTCTAACCCAGCTTGCCCTGCGGTATATTTCGTTTCGTAATCGTAAAAGTCGCTTTCAAAGGTGATTTCACCAACCACTGAGGCTTTCGGATTGTCATTGCCTAAAACGGCACACTCGACTTCTCTGGCAATCACGCCTGCTTCAACAATGATACGCCGATCGTAGCTCGCAGCATTATCTAGAGCGGCTTCCAACTGAGCGCGATTTCGCACTTTAGAAATCCCAACGGATGAGCCTAGATTCGCAGGTTTGACAAAACAGGGGTATCCCAGTTCTGACTCAATGTGATCCCCAAGTTTGGGAAAGATGCAGGGATTGGAATAGACCTGAGACCGCATCACTGCCAGATATTTCACCTGGGGCAATCCTGCTTGAGCGTAGGCAGTTTTCATCGACAGTTTATCCATGCCGACTGCCGATGCCAACACGCCTGAGCCGACGAAAGGAACCTGCATCAATTTGAGCAACCCTTGCACAGTGCCATCTTCCCCATTGGGACCATGCAAAACCGGAAACCACACATCGATTTCGGCGGCTTGAGAGGGAAACTGCCAGCGAGTTTGTGGTGGGTCTGAGGGAGCGATCGCCATCCCCGATTCCAACACTTGTTGAGCAAAATGACCTGCCTGCCAGTAGCCATCTTTTTGAATGTAGAACGGCAACACTTCATAGTTGTCCGCATTCGAGTCTGTTTTGAGTGCTTGCCCGATCGCTCTTGCCGACAAAATCGACACCTCATGCTCTCCTGAGCAGCCGCCAAACAACAGCCCGACTTTTAATTTGGTCATGAGGTTTGCCCCGCGATAAAACACTGCTTTTTGATCTAAGCCATTTTGCCTCTAATCGGCTTTTTAGGAAAGTTAAAACCTGGAGAAAAGTCAAAAACTGAGATGCTGATTTCTGCTCACTTCCCTACAATGAGAAGAGAGTCCCTCTGCATTGACCTATGCCTCAACAACCTGCCCGCATTTGTATTCTTGGTGGTGGCTTTGGTGGTCTTTATACCGCCTTGCGATTAAGCCAACTGCCCTGGACAAAGGCAGAAAAACCAGAAATCGTTTTGGTCGATCAGCGCGATCGCTTTGTCTTTTCTCCATTGCTTTATGAGTTGGTGACGGGTGAGTTGCAAAGCTGGGAAGTTGCCCCGCCTTATGAAGAATTGCTTGAGAACACAGGAATTCGCTTTTGTCAAAAAGAAGTCGCCAGTATTGATATTGAATCTAAGCAAGTAGCGCTTCAAGACAGTGAAACCTTGACCTACGATCGCCTCGTCTTAGCAATGGGTGGAGAAACGCCTCTTGATCTCGTCCCTGGTGCGGCGGAACACGCATTGCCGTTTCGGACGATCACAGACGCATATCAGCTAGAAGAAAAGCTGCGACAGCTAGAAGAATCACCTCGCGACAAGATTCGGATCGCGATCGTCGGTGCAGGCTATAGCGGGGTCGAGCTAGCGTGCAAATTGGCGGATCGGCTGGGCGATCGAGTTCGACTCCGACTCGTTGAGCAAGGCGATCAAATTCTGCGATCGTCACCCAC
>JBBQYE010000028.1:0-17867 GCA_038208945.1 Leptolyngbyales cyanobacterium
AGCACCGCCCAAAGCCACCACCGAGCTAATCGACCAAAAAGTCTATCGAGTTGCCCGCGATCGTAAGTCCGAATTATTAACTCACCTGATCAAACAGCACAATTGGTTTCAGGTGTTGGTATTTACGCGCACCAAACACGGTGCCGATCGCTTGTGCAAACAGTTGACTCAAGGAGGCATTACAGCCCTTGCGATTCACGGCAACAAAAGCCAAATGGTACGAACTCAGACCCTGGCAAAATTTAAGGACGGCAAGGTGCAGGTGCTAGTCGCAACCGATATTGCCGCCCGTGGCATTGATATTAGTGAACTGCCGCAGGTCGTCAACTTTGACCTCCCCGACGTGCCCGAAGACTATGTGCATCGCATTGGGCGCACGGGTCGAGCAGGGACCGCCGGAGCCGCGCTATCGCTAGTGTGTGTGGATGAATACAAACTTCTCGCAGACATCGAAAAGCAAATGAAGCGATCGCTGCCTCAAGAAGAAGTGGTGGGTTTTGAGCCTGATCCCAGCGCCAAACCTGAGCCGATTCAGCGTCGATCGCCTCGATCTCAGCAGCCCAAAGCTACCGTCACCCCTGGGCGATCGTCCTCCGGCAGACCGCGACAACGCTGAGGGATTAACTATGCAACAGTCTCAGACGATCCAACACTTAGATCCCGCGACAGCACAAACCATTCTGAAGGCATTACCGGAACACGTTCGGAAAGCGTATCTAGACCATGCTGCTGAGATTGAATATCCCGTGGAAGCTGTTTTGGAGATGGCGAACACTTCGTGGAGCGGAGCTAGCGCTGGATTTCTCGACTCAGAAGCTCTTAGTTTTGTAGACTGCAAGCCAGATCCTTATAGTCAATGAGCGCGGCAGATGACGGCTTCAACCGATGCTGTAGAGACGTTCCGGTGGAACGTCTCACCGTTTTTGCAACAACCCACAATCTCCCAACTACCGCCAATCTTTCCAATCGACATTCAAAATCGATGTATTTGGAAACGCCGTTGGATTCCCATTCGCATTTAAGCGTTTTTGCAACTGCTCCAAATTAGCATTCACTCTAGGTAAACCTTCGATTAACTGATAGGGCATCGTTCCCGTTTCTAGCGCAAACGATGCAGTGGTTCCGGCAGCGGCTCCGGCTGACCACTCGATCGAGTGAACCCGATATGCCGATGCGCTAATATGATCCATCGCAATACTTTTGCCCGTCACCAATAAGTTATCGAGTTTCGGCGGAATCATTGCCCGCAACGGAATCTGAAACGGGTAGGTTTCATCGGCTCCCTGTCGCTCTCCGGGGCGTTCTTGATTGCCTGGTTTTTCGGACGGCGACTCAACCATGCAGGGGTGAAAATCGAGATTATAGTGACCGATGCCCACACTGTCAGGGTAGATGTGCGCCCGCGATCGCCACTGCAATTCCTGCGGAGAAATCTTGCCGCGAATCACGTCGATCGTGCGTAACCCTGCCAACGCTGTGGCTAAATTTCGGTAAGTGTCTTCAGGGAGATTTTGATAGTAAGGAGTATCGCGAAAGTCTTTTCGAGAGGCTGAGATTTCGTCGATCGTAAATCCATTTGGGTAGCCATACGCATAGCGTCCGATCAGCCGCCTCGACTCGCGAATATAGGGATATTTTGACAGCCCATGAGCCGTGCCCATGGGCGAATCAAATCCTTTGAGAAATCGCACATTGGGAAACGGTTTTTTAGTCGCCAGTTTTGCATCGCTCGTGCCAGCCACAAACCAGTAGAAATAGCCCAGCGCTTGTTCTTCGCCGCCTTGCAGACTGCTGACTCGCAGCCCTCCTTGCCACCCTCCGGGCGTAAGCTGCCCCGTTGAGGCAAGCTGCTGCCGCGTGTAGAGATAGTTATCTGCCGACGTACCGGGAGCATAATCATTGCCCCAGTTCCAATTCTGCATTGAGATATCACCGGGCGCGATCGTTTTCGACCCCGCGCTAGTTTGAGTGCTCAAAATTCGTCGATAGGTAAAGACTAATTCTGGAGCCTTGGCATATTGGTCAGAGTTAAAACTGTAGGACTCAGCATATTGTGGATAAAACGTAGGCGGTTCAGCGGCTTGAGGTGTTGCCGTCGCCTCCATCGCGAAGGTATAAGTAAACGCTTGCGCGCAGTAAGGATCGCCACCAGCACTAGACGAAGACGGATTAGTATAAGACCGTCCATCTACGCCGAGACGATAGGGCAGATCGGCTAAAGCTAATAGCTCTCCGGTCTCAGTGGCTTCGACAACGTACCACTTTCCAGAGGGCGGCGGCACAAAGCGCACGATCGCCTTTTTGAATCGAGCAGAATCGTCTTCGCGGTAGATGTCGGCGATCGTTTGAGACAACGGCTCACTGTTTAGAGGCGGCGCACCCGATGCAGAACGATGCTGAATACTGCGAACGGATTGAATCTGCTGCCCTGTACCCACGGTGCCCACTTGCAAATCTTTGACCACCGTGTTGGGGAAAAATCGCAGTTTGCCGTGCCCCTGCTGTTCGGCTTCGCGCAACATTGTTTGCAAGACTTCGTGCCCTTCTTTGGGTAAAAAACAGACCAGACTCACCCAACAATTTCCCGGCGATTTTTGATCTTTGTGACGATCGACGAGTCGCTGTCGAAACTCGTTATAGCCCTGTGGAAAATAGAGCCGCGATCGCTGCGTTTTTTTCTCATCAAGCGCCGATGTGCCCTGAGACGAAACCTGTCCGCCTAGCCAATCAGTAATCTCGGTCAGACAGACCGTGTGCCCCGATTTTAACGACTCATAAGCGGTCGCCACACCTGCCAATCCGCCCCCGACCACCAGCACATCGCAGGTAACATCTTGATCGACCGATCGCGCCTCAGCTTGGGGCACACGGGTAGCCATTGCCGAAAGAAGAGACAGTCCTAAAGCCAAATGAACGTAAAATTTCATAGCAGCAAACTTAGTGAACTGAAATTGTAGAGCGAGTCAGGCAACGTCGTCACCCATCGTTTGACGGTTGTAGATGATGATGGATTCACCCGATGCTGTAGAGACGTTTCGGTGAAACGCCTCGCTGCTTTTGCCATGACCGATCGAGCGATCGCATTCAAAAACCGAATCAGTATGATCCCCAGAAACGTCGCAGCAATCCCTCAAAAAAGTGCCCGTTTTGTGAGGATATCTCCTCACAAAACGGGCACTCATTTAGCGTCCTAAACGCTCCCTAGTCAACCAAACTCGGCTTTAGCTCTACCGTTGGCAACTCACACTCGTCTAAGGAGACGGGCACAGGTCCGACGTGCCAGATGCTCTTGCAATACTCGCTGATCGTGTAGTCTGATGAGAACTTGCCCATTCGCGCCACATTCAAAATCGACATCCGCGTCCAGTGAGTTTGATCTTGATATGCCAGACTCACCTTCTCTTGACAATCGGCATAAAACTGGTAGTCTGCCAGCAGCATATACTCATCTTTGTATAAGAGTGAGTCTACGATCGACTTGAACAGACCCGGTTCTTTGGGCGAGAAGAACCCAGATGCAATCTGATCGATCACGGTTTTGAGTTCGGGATTATTGCGGTAGTACGCCAAAGGATCGTAGCCCTGAGCCTTCATCGCCATTACTTCCTGAGCATCTAACCCAAACAGAAAGAAGTTTTCTTCGCCTACTTCGTCACGAATCTCGACGTTGGCACCATCTAGAGTGCCGATCGTCAGTGCCCCACTCAACGCAAATTTCATGTTTCCGGTGCCAGAGGCTTCTTTGCCAGCCGTTGAAATCTGCTCAGACAGGTCAGCAGCCGGATAGGTAATCTGCCCCAGAGAGACCGAGAAGTTGCCCAAAAACGCGACCTTCAGCAACCCTTTGACATCGGGATCATTGTTGACGACTTCTGCGATCGAGTTGATCAGCTTGATCACCAGCTTTGCCATGAAGTAGCCAGGAGCCGCTTTGCCGCCAAAGATAAAGGTTCTAGGAACATCTGTAGGGTTAGCGCCATGCTGTTTGATCCGATTATAGAGAGCGATGACGTGCAGTGCGTTCAGCAGTTGCCGCTTATATTCGTGGATGCGTTTAACCTGCACATCAAACAGTGAATCGGGATCGATTTCGAGATCGTTGTTACTTTGAATATAATCCGCAAGAACGCGCTTGTTGTGTTGCTTGATCTCACGCCATGTTTTTTGGAATTCAACGTCATCTACAAAGGCTTCTAGCTGTCTCAGTTCTGATAGATCTTTGATCCAGCGATCGCCAATCTTGCTCGTAATCAAAGCCGATAGTTTGGGATTACTCATCAACAGCCAGCGACGCGGAGTTACACCATTTGTCTTATTTTGGAACTTCTCTGGATACATCTCAAAGAAGTCGTGCATCACATCCTGCTTGAGCAATTCGGTGTGCAGTGCCGCAACGCCGTTTGTGGTGTGACTGCCCACAAATGCCAGATGCGCCATGCGAATGTGTTTGTCGTCGCCTTCCTGAATCAGCGACATCCGCTCAAGTCGTGCCCGATCGCCCGGAAACTTCTTCCGAATCTCATCTAAAAAGCGGGAGTTAATTTCGTAGATAATCTCTAGATGTCGGGGCAGCAACCGTCCAAACAAGCCGACTGACCAGCGCTCTAGCGCCTCGATCAGCAGCGTGTGATTGGTGTAGGCAAAGGTGCGCTGGGTGATGTCCCACGCTTTATCCCAAACGAGGGAATGTTCGTCGATCAAAAGTCGCATCAGTTCGGCAACCCCGATCGAGGGATGAGTGTCATTTAACTGAATCGCGACTTTTTCTGGGAACGCATCGAAATTATCGTGGTTGCGGAGATACGATCGGATGATGTCTTGCAGCGAACAGGACACAAAGAAATATTGCTGCTGAAGCCGCAGTTCTTTTCCTTGAGGCGTGTTGTCGTTGGGATAGAGAACTTTTGAGATGTTTTCTGAGAAAGTTTTTTCAGACACCGCTTGCGTGTATTCGCCTGCGTCAAACACCTGAAAGTTAAAGTCTTCACTGGCTTTGGCACTCCAGAGGCGCAGGGTGTTGACGGTGTTATTGCGATATCCCGGCACTGGCGTATCGTAGGGCACACCAGAGACCGTTGCTTGCGGAACCCACCGAACTCGATAGCCGCCCTGAGCGTCGGTGACTGCCTCGGTGTGACCGCCCAGCTTGACTTCGACGGTGTAATCACTGTGAGCAATCTCCCAGGGGTTGCCATAGCGCAGCCAGTTATCGGGGCGTTCGCGCTGCCAGCCATCGACAATCAGTTGGTCAAAAATGCCAAATTCGTAGCGAATTCCATATCCCATCGCGGGGATTTCCAGGGTCGCCAGCGAGTCAAGAAAACAAGCGGCGAGTCGTCCGAGTCCACCATTGCCTAAGCCAGGTTCTTCTTCCCGCTCTAGCAGGTCGTCCAGATTTAGCCCCATTTCTTTGGTGGCTTCTTTCATCTCGTCATAAATGCCCAGGTTGATCAAGTTGTGAGATGAAAGCCGCCCAACTAGAAACTCGGCGGAGAGATAATAGACAATTTTGGTATCTTTCTTAAAATAAGTTTGTGCGGTTTTAATGCGGCGATCGGTCAGGCGATCGCGCACACTGTAAGCCAACGCCATGTAGTAATCATTGAGCGTGGCAAACTGCTCATCTCTACCCTGAATGTAGTAGAGGTTGTCTCTCAGGGCTTGCTTGAGGTTGTCCAGGGTCATTCCTGTGCGATCGTTCTTACCAGACATAGGCTGTTTGCTGTTCCCTACAAATTGGCTAATTTTATTCGCATTGGGCACCCTACAACTGGCGATTGCCCAGAAGAAGTAGCCAATATTACACTAGCTATGATCTTAACTAAACTTGGGAGAAGTTAAGCAAAATAGCAAAAAGGCGATCGGGTAACCATTGGGGATCGACTTTTTTCATCGGTTGAAGCTCTAGAAGGCAGTTTTCGCTCGAGGTTGGGCACGAATGTCACCGATCGAAGCTTTAACTCAGCTTAGATATTTAGCCATTGCTAAAAATAGACTGCACAACGTCTCATTTTTAGAATTAATCGATTTCTTTTAGCACTGATCCCAGCATTTCTATCAGGTGATCAATGTGTTGTTTTTGAATAATCAGAGGTGGAGACAGCGCAATGATATCGCCTGTCGTCCGAATTAATAAGCCGTTCTCAAAGCAGCGCACGAAGCAATCATAGGCGCGACTCCCAACTTTACCGGGAATGGATTCTAATTCGATTCCGGCAACTAATCCCAGATTACGAATGTCGATGACGTGAGGGAACCCTTTGAGTGAGTGAACTGCCTCCTCCCAATAGCCAGACAGACGGTTTGCATGGTCAAACAAGCCCTCTTCTTCGTAGATATCTAATGTGGCTTGAGCCGCCGCACACGCGAGAGGATGACCTGAATAGGTGTAACCGTGGAAAAGCTCGATCGCGTTCTCTGCCCCGTGCATGAATGCATCATAAATGCCGTCCCGCGCAAATACCGCTCCCATCGGCACCGCCGCATTCGTAATGCCTTTTGCCACGCAAACCAAATCTGGGATGACTCCAAAATAGTCAGTCGCAAACCCAGTTCCCAGCCGTCCAAACCCGGTAATCACTTCATCAAAAATTAGGAGAATGCCGTGGCGATCGCAGATCGCTCTTAGCCGCTCTAAATATCCTTTAGGAGGAACTAACACTCCAGTCGAGCCAGCTACGGGTTCGACAATGACGGCTGCGATCGTCGAGGCATCGTGAAGCGTCACCAATCGCTCTAGCTCGTCGGCTAGATGTGCGCCCCACTCTGGCTGACCGCGAGTGAACGCATTTTGCTCTAAATTGTGCGTGTGCGGCAGGTGATCAACCCCCGGAAGCAAACTGCCAAAGAACTTGCGATTGGGAGCAATGCCGCCCACTGAGATGCCGCCAAAGCCCACACCATGATAGCCTCGCTCTCGTCCAATTAGTCGCGTCCGGCTGCTGTCTCCTCGAACTCGATGATAAGCCAGCGCAATTTTAAGGGCAGAATCGACGGCTTCAGATCCAGAATTTGTAAAGAAGACGTGGTTCAAGTCCCCAGACAGCATTTTAGCGAGACGATCGGCTAATGCAAACGGAGCCGGATGACCCATTTGAAACGTGGGGGCAAAGTCGAGCGTTGCCGCCTGAGTTTGAATTGCGGCAATAATCTTTTCGCGGCAGTGACCAGCGTTGACACACCATAGCCCTGCGGTGCCGTCGAGCACCTGACGATCGTCCGCAGTGGTGTAATACATTCCTTTGGCAGACACCATTAATCGAGGCTGCGATTTAAACTGGCGATTGGCGGTGAAGGGCATCCAGAAAGCGTCAAGGCTATCTGGCATTGAAGGGATGACAATCTCTTGCATAGTGAGTGCCTCATGAAGAATCGGGCTGGCTTTTAAAACGTTGAACAAACAGCAAAACAACCCTTACAGTTTTGCAGGGTTTAACCGTCTGTTATGGACAGCATCCTATGAATAGGTAGACGCGATCAAGGGACTCCGCACTCATTGCCTCGCCCCTATCTCGTGCGATCGAGCCGCTTTATTCAGCCGCTTTTTTGCGACCTCTGGTAGAAGGGGTTTTAGGAGCCGCTTTTGTCGAGGTGGTTTTGGCTTTGGTTGCCGCAGCTTTTGCAGGAGTCTTGGCAGTAGTTTTAGTCGTGGCGGCTGTGGTTACGCGAGTGCGTTTTGCAGGAGCCTCTTCTGCGTCGGGCGTTATGGCTGCTCCGTTTGCGGTTCCATTCGCCAATGTCACCGTTTCTGGATTTAGCGTAATGCCTTGTGTTTTGCGTCGTCTTCTCGTTTTGGGCTTGCTACCATCTTTTTCTCTACGCGCAGATGAGAGATAATATTTCAGCGTTGACGGGCTGATTTCTACTCCCTTTTCCGTTAGCATTTTTGAAACTTCTGCGTAACTGTAGCCTCGATCGAGCGCTGCTGAAATCGGTTCTTTTAGTAAATCGATCGCTTCTCGCAGTGACCAAATTTCTTTGGGCTTTTCGGGTAAATCTTCTAAGATTGACGATGCACTGCTGATTGCACCTTTTGACACTAGCGTTGATGTGGGTGATCTTCGTTTGGTTATTGCCATTTTGTTGTCCTCAATAATTGAGTGATGTGAACGGGTTTCTCTCGGTATTTCCTAACAAAAGGTTTTGACCCGACGAGCTTTGACAAAAGATGTGTGACTTGCGGAGACTGCTGATTGATTTTTCAATTTGCAAGTCATTGGCGCTGCTGTCACCCTCATGACCATCGCTGTCAATTATAGAGACCTTTTAGAGTTTGGAATCAAATCTTAAAAAATCGTTTCTAGAATTGGAGGAAGCGATCGTTTTGGTTGCTCTAAGAGTCATCTCAGCTTTATCAATGTCACCACTTTTATAATCGCTAGCCAGTCGCATCGTCTCTTTTCCTCGAGGATGGTCAACGTTAGTTAATTTGTATTCCTGAGGTTGATTGAACTGCTAACCCAACCGTTGAGCGATCGTGCAAAAGATCGGGGCAAGCAGCAATGCCGGAAGAAATGCTGCGATGCTCAACTGTGTGATTTCTAGTAAGTTCAATCCCAATCCCATAATCATTAAACCGCCGACTCCAGAGGTTAATAACACTTGTGGCGCATTCACCGGGTCGGGCAGCACTTGCGCTAAGAAGCCCGCACAGAGCGATAAGCCACCTTGATAAAGCAAGATAGCAATGCTAGAGAATCCGACCCCGATGCCGTAGCTGCTGCTGAGGGCGATCGAGGCTAACCCATCCATTGCAGATTTGATCGATAGCAGCGCATGGTCGCCCGATATGCCGTTATTGAGACTGCCCAAGATTGCGAGAGGACCGATGCAAAATAACAGACTGGCGGCGACAAATCCTTCGGTAAAGTTGCCTCCGCCTTTGAAGAAATCACGCAGCCAGTTGCCGATCGTTTGCAGTTGGGTTTCAATACGCCACCACTCACCGAGCAGACCGCCGAGGACGATCGCCAACAGTCCAATAATTAAGCCATCGATCGAACCTGCTTTGACTTTTAATAAGCTGTCTGCCAGAGTGACTCCTAAAAACAGCGTCAGCAAGCCGAGTCCTTGGGTGATGATGCGCTGCATTCGAGTAGGCAGGCTTTCGGTCAAGACAAGTCCGATGAGGGTGCCTCCGAGGATGGTCGCGACGTTGAGCCAGGTGCCGCTGGTTTTATCCCACAGGCTGAGTGCCGCAGGATGGATCAAAAGATGGGTGATTGGAATCAAGATATAGACTTCCTCAATAGCAACTCGCTTACTTAGCGTAGCGATTGGCGATCGTATCGTTGCTGTTGTCGCTCATGAATCGGTGAATCTCGATCGCAGTTCTCTCTTTAGCAGGGCGGCGTTGCTGTAGAAACTGAAGATGTCCGGCGGCATTGGCTCGGTGGCGGAAGCGCTCAATCACGACTCGCTGCATGTTGGATAAAAGACGCACAATTGCCCAGTGCTTCAAACGGTCACTGTAGGTCATAATTGGGTTTGTCTTTGTTGCAAATGGGGACTACTGCCGATGCTGAGAGTTGAACGCTACGCAACATCGACTTCAGTATCAGCGATCGACATCCGAGATGCGCTTGAGACGATTGATCCAGCCGCAGCAAAGGCATTTACTCTTCTTTACTGGGAGAGGCGGATCATTGATGAAGAAGAGTGACTGAAGCGATCGTAGAAATGAAGCCTCGATCGACAATAATTTGATCAATCCGATTGACTAAAGTGATAGCCGTCGTAACCTTTCTCATTGCAAGTCTCTGATAATAACCATTGGCAAAATTATTCCTGGTAATGCCAATACTCTTTCAACGAATAGCAACAGAGGTATCCAGCGCAATTTGACCAGTGTATGCTAAATAAAGATCAAACAACAGCACCGCTAACCCACAGACTACCCAAAAGATGCCAATGCCCGATCCTGGACTCACCCCTTGAGCAACGCTGCCACTCGGCAGAGGAGTCGCTGCTGATTGAGCAAAGTTTCGTCTAGAGATGACAAGGGCTAACATCAAACCTGATGCGGCGGTTAACACAAGCTCTAACCAAAAACTCGCGCAACGCGATCGCAATTCGCTGGAGTCTGTGAGAATCGTGGGTATGAGTTTCTGACTGAGGTTGCATTATAATCACCGTAGGTCTAGACACAGGTTTGCGACAGACTATCATAATTGATTGGATGAGGTAACTCTACTTAAGAGAGAGCGATCGCTGAATCTTAAAACCCCGATGCGGTTCCCTCACCTCTCGGATCTGCTGCCCCTTCTAAAGAACCATCGGGCATCACTACGATCGCGTTAGCATTTCCCCAACTTGAGCGTTCCTCGATCTGATGTCCGCGGCGTTTTAGATCGGCGATCGTCAGTGTGTCCAATCCCCACGATTCGACGTTAAGGCGATCGGGAAGCCATTGATGATGTACACGCGGAGCCGCAACTGCTTTGCGAACATCCATATCGTAGACCAACACGTTTAAGACAATTTGCAACACTGTTGTAATGATCGTGCTGCCCCCTGGTGAACCTACGGCGAGTCGCAGCCGACCGTTTTCGGTGACGATCGTGGGGGTCATGCTCGATAGCGGAATTTTGTTGGGCGCGATCGCGTTAGCCGTTCCGCCTACAAGTCCAAACGCGTTGGGAGTGTTGGGCGCGATCGCGAAGTCGTCCATCTCATTGTTTAAGACGATGCCCGTTCCTTTGGCGACGACTCCTGCCCCAAAACCAAGATTCACTGTGAACGTTAGGCTGACGGCATTGCGATCGCGATCCACGACTGTGAGATGGCTCGTTTCAACCGATTCTTTGGTGAGACGTTGCAGCACGGCGGGGTCAACTGCCTTCATCTGACTCGAAGGAGTCGCTTTTTGAGGGTTGATTTCCTGTCGTCTTTTTTGAGCATAGATCGGGCTAATCAGCGCCTTAACCGGGACTTTGACAAAATCAGGATCGCCGAGATAGGTGGCACGATCGGCGTAAGCAATTCGCATCGACTCGATTAACAAATGCAGCGCGTCGGGGCTGTGCCACCCTAACGTCTTCAAGTCTGTGTCGCCAATCATGTTGAGAATTTGCAGCAGATGCACGCCTCCTGAAGAGGGCGGCGGCATTGAGCAAACGCGCGCTTTCCGAAAATCACCGCATACCGGATCGCGCCAGGTTGGGCGATATTGCTGCAAATCTTTTTTGGTAATCAATCCGTGATTCGCTGCCATGTCGGCTGCGATCGCCGTCGCAATCGTCCCCGTATAAAAATCTTGAGGATTTTGAGACACCGATCGTAATGTAGCAGCTAATTCTGGTTGCACTAACTGCTCACCTATTCGATAGATCTTTCCATTGTGAGTAAAAATCTTTTGTGCATCAGGATTTTTGAGTAGCGTTGGCAGACGCATTGCTGTTGCGCTTACAAACCGCCAACTTACCGGAAATCCGTTTTCTGCTAGCTGAATCGCCGGAGCAATCACCGTTTTCCAGGGTAAGCGTCCATATTTGCGTTGCACTTCATAGAGTCCTGCGATCGTGCCGGGTGTTGCCACTGCCAAATATCCATTCGTACTCGCATTAGGACGCACGTTTCCCTGGTTGTCCAGATACATTGTTTTTGTAGCATTCAGTGGCGCACGTTCTCGAAAATCTAACGCCTTTGTCTCATTGCTTTTCGCCTGATACATCAGCAGAAATCCGCCCCCACCTAGCCCCGCCGAAAATGGCTCGACGACTGAAATTGCAAAGGTTGTGGCAACGGCTGCATCCACGGCGTTTCCTCCCTGTTGCAGCATCGATAATCCTGCTTGAGTCGCAAGTGAATGGGCAGACACGACCATGCCTTGAGTTGCCCGATCGAGCAAAATAGTCGGAGCCGCGATCGCTGGAGTTGATCGAACCAGCGCGATCGAGACCACCACGCTAAAAGAACAGATTCTTTGAATCGATCGAAACGAGTCTACACATCTCATAAATTGATCACTCCTGGTTTAATGCTGATAAACTGCTAACCCGATCGAGCCTAAAAGCGCGATCGCTAACCAACTCAAAAAAACCAGCCGCGTCAACGTCAACGCCTGCCGAATTCGTTCAGGAGTAATTGGCTGACTTGGCTCCCCTAATAGAGGTTTGTGCTTTTCTACCCCGCGATACCAATTGGTTCCACCGACCTGCACTCCCAAGACTACTGCATACGCGCACTCGCTCCAACCAGAATTAGGACTGGAATCTTTAGGGGCATCTCGTTGACAGATTCGCCAAACGTAACGAGGCTTTCTAGAAAGCAACGCCAAAGTCAACACCGTTAATCGGCAAGGAAGCCATGTGAGAACGTCATCCGTTTTAGCACTACACCAACCGATATCTCGATAGGGCGGAGTGCGATATCCCACCATTGAATCTAATGTACTAGCCGCTTTGTAGGATAAGGCTAATGGAACGCTCCCAACAAACGGTAGGAATGAACCGAGCAACGCGTAGAACAACGGAACCATAACACCATCGGTTGCATTCTCAGTCACCGTCTCTAACACTGCGCGTAGGATCTCTGATTCTGTCAGGTTGTCGGTATCGCGCCCGACGTATCGCTTTAACTGAGACCGTGCCTGATCAAGATTCCCACCTGCCAGAGGTCGCAACACATCTTCTGCTGCCGATCGTAGACTTCGCCCCGCAAAACAACTCGCTAACAAAATACTTGAAATCGCAACTCCAAATGCTGGATGTAACGCTGTTGAGATGAATATGATTATCCATCCGATCGCGCCACTGCCGATGATCATGAGAATCGTGAGAAACACTCCTGCAAACCGCAGTGATGTCTGATGATTGAATTCCTTTGAAGCCAGTTTTGTGTAGTGATTAATTGCCCATCCCATCACTTGCACTGGATGCAGCCATCTCCACGGATCACCGATCAGATAATCTAGGAGAGCAGCGATCGCGATCACGCTAATTCCTGACCCCTCATCAAACCACAAAGCTCGCCTCCTCCCCCTGTGCGGCTTGCCAGCTTCGCGCATCGTAATAGAGGTCTTCTAAAGAGATGCCATAAAGCGCCTCTTTGAGCTTTTTGTGAAGTCGATTCCACAGGCTAAACGTCACCCAGTCTTCGGCTTGTGCATCATCGGGAGTGTGACGCGGCAACGGTTCTACGCTCTCTCCCACCGCTTCTAAGATTTGCCCTAGTGAAATTTGTGCAGGCGGACGCGCCAACTGATAGCCACCATGAGCGCCGCGTACAGAAATCACCAGATTCGCCCGTCGCATCTCAATCAGCAGCTTTTCTAAATAAGGGGCTGGCAGATCTTGCCGTTGCGCGATCGCTTTCACTGCCGCAGGACCATACTCTGGCTGAAAGCTGAGGTCGAGCAGGGCTTTGACGCTATAGTGTCCGCGAGTTGTTAACTTCAAGAGAATCGGTTGCAAGGGTGACGATAGCTCAGTATTGCATTATCCCCTAGTTTGCCGCAGCCAATCTTAAGGAGTCGTTAACAGGGGTACGCGGACTCATTTCCGCAATTTTAACAACTCTTGAGGAGATGCAATCAGCTTTAGCTTTAACAAGACAATCTCTTGTCGATCGTTTAGCGTGAATAGCCACGACACACCCACTCCAAACAAGGGCGTTTTCACTCGACCCGTAACCTGAATCTCAGTGCAGCCATCCTCTAAAATTTGCCCGATCGCTTCTTGCTGTGGTTGAGATGTGATTCCCTTCGCCTCAGCGTTGAGATAGTGCTCGATCGCGTCTCGACCTACAATCGGCGACTCAAACGGCGGATGTAGTGTGCCGTCGATCGCAAACTGCTGACTCGTCGCCTCATAGTCACCCGCATCAAAGGCTTCAAAATAGTTCAAAATTGTGGGAGTTTTAATGTCTACGATCGAGGTGATTTCCTTGATCGGGGGGGTCGCGGCATCAAAGTCAACAGTTTGCATAACAATTCTGCATCGTAAAGTCCAACCGCACAATAAACCAAAAAAGCAGAATGAATCGTGTCTCTAGAGAGATAGTTGCTCAAAAAGGCAAGGAACTTGCAATTTAGTAGGGTCTTGCGTGAATCTAGATAGCCCTCCTCACGAAGTGGGGCAAACCCCCGCCAACCCTTCTCCCCAGAGAGGAGAGGGAACTAAAACCTCTTGTTCCCTCTCCTTAGGGAGAGGGCTAGGGTGAGGGCAAAGGATTTGTGCAGGAGATCTATTAGAGTCTCACCCGATCGGGCTTCGCTCTGCCTCAAATATTCTGCTCTTGGGTTCCTAATAAGTATTTGTAAGTTCCTAAGAGTCATCCGTAAGTTCCTAAGAGTCATCCGTAAGTTCCTAAGAGTCATCCGTAAGTTCCTAAGAAGCGTTTGTAAATTCCTAAGAAGCGTTTGTAAATTCCTAAGAAACGTTTGTAAGTTCCTAAGAAGCGTTTGTAAGTTCCTGAGAGTTGTTCATAAGTCACTCTGAATTCTAGGTTGGTAAACTAGGGGTTCGCCAGTCTCAAGTCTAAGAATCTACAGTTCTTCGCACATATTAAAGATGATCGATCGGGCTTCAACCACAGACCAAATTAAACAAAAAGCCTTAGAAGTCGGTTTTCACAAGGTAGGGATCGCGATCGTGCCCGCTGAGTCAGATGACGAAAAAGCGGCAGTCACTTCTCTGCAAAACTGGCTAAACCAAGACTATCAGGCAGACATGGCGTGGATGGCAAATTCCAAACGGCAAAATCTCCGCGCAGTGATGCCTGAAATTCGATCGGTGATTTGCGTTGCCCTCAACTACTACACGCCGCACGATCGACCTAATGGTGCTCAATACGCCAAGATTTCTCGCTATGGCTGGGGTCGCGACTATCACCGGATTCTGCACAAGAAGCTCAAGGCACTGTGCACCTGGCTAGAGTCACAAGGCGACGACATTCAGGCGCGCTATTATGCAGATACGGGACCTGTGCAAGACAAATTTTGGGCACAGCAGGCAGGCATCGGCTGGGTCGCCAAAAACAGCAACGTGATCACGCGAGACTATGGCTCCTGGGTATTTCTCGGCGAAGTGTTGACCAATTTAGAACTCGTGGGCGATCGTCCTCACACCTCCCACTGCGGCACCTGCACCCGCTGCCTCGACGCTTGCCCCACGGGAGCAATTACACAACCGTTTATCGTTGATGCCAATCGCTGCATCGCTTATCACACGATCGAAAACCGCGCTGAAACCCTTCCCGACCCCATCACCCCGCATCTCCAAGGCTGGGTTGCTGGCTGTGATATCTGCCAAGATGTCTGCCCCTGGAATCAGCGCTTTGCTCAAGAGACCGATGTGACCGACTTTCAGCCTTACCCCGACAACGTTGCTCCGACGCTCGTCGAGTTAGCCGAGATGTCAGACCAAGACTACGATCGGCGCTTTCCGGCTTCGGCTCTAAGACGCATTAAACCCAACATGATGCGCCGAAATGCTCGATCGAACTTAGAGGTTAAATAGCGTCTCTGCAATGCCTAGGGCATCATAGAGAGAGAGTTCATTATTCAAAGTTTTAGAGGAGAGAGACGGGTGGCTGCAACCGACTTTAAAGATTATTACGCGCTTCTTGGAGTCGTCAAGACTGCCAGCGTCGATGATATTAAGAAAGCATTTCGTAAACTGGCGCGACAATATCACCCCGATGTGAATCCGGGTGACAAAGCAGCCGAGGCTCGATTTAAAGAGATCAACGAAGCTTATGAAGTCTTATCTGACACCGATAACCGCCAAAAATATGATCAGTTTGGGCAATATTGGCAGCAAGCCGATCGAGCAGGGGCACCCAGAGGCGGACGATCGCCCTCTACCAACGCCAGCCCCGGTTTTGACGAATTTGAATTTGGGCGCTACGGCAGCTTTGACGAATTTGTCAATGATCTCCTCGGACGGGCAGGCGCAGGCTATGGACGCACTGCTGATCCGTTTGGCGGCTATCGCACGTCGCCCAGTGGCTCAGGGTTTGGCGACGATCGCGCCACCGCCGGAGTCAACCTAGATGTTGAAGCGCCCATCTCGCTGACCTTTTCAGAAGCGTTTAACGGGGCACAAAAACGGTTGGGCATTGGCGGCGAAGCCTTTGATGTCAACATTCCCGCAGGTGCCAAAACGGGAACTCGGATTCGGATGCGCGGCAAGGGGCGATTTAGCCCTCACTACACGAGCCAACGCGGCGATCTCTATCTGATTGTCGAACTCACGCCGCATCCGTTCTTTCAGCTTGATGGAGACAACAATTTAGTCTGTGAAGTACCGATCGCGCCCGATGAATCCGTTCTAGGGACTCAAATTGAAGTTCCGACTCCTGATGGCATGGTGAAAGTTAACGTTCCTGCCGGAGTCAGATCGGGTCAATCGCTGCGACTGCGGGGCAAGGGGTGGAAAAATCTCAAGGGCGAGAGAACTGATCTGATGATCAAACTCACGATCGTGCCTCCTAAAGAGTTGAGCGAGATCGAGCGAGAGTCTTATGAGAAGATCCGCGACAACCGCCGTTCTGATCCGCGCAGTCATCTCGCAGGCATCAAACTCTAGAATCCTAGTCTGTCGTGATGCAGCGATCGAGTCTAAAGGGCGCTAGCGCACTGCATTTCCCGCAAATTCTCTATTCTCCGTAAATCTCTTTAGTGTCTACAGATCCGACTTGGATTTGTGTGCGTATATACCTGCGTGTGTTGGCTTGAGACCGCTAGAGTTCTTAACCCTAACGTCAGGCTCGCATTCAGGATGAAGAGTTTTAAGGAGAGTCATTATGAGAATCAACGTTCGGGGTAGCACTTCCGCCTTAGCTGGCAAATGCACCTCTCTTCTAGAGAAATCCGTCCTCAATAAGGTTGTTTCTTTCATTCAGCGATCGGTCAACGGTTGGCTTCGCACGACTGGAATTTGTGCGATCGTATTGGCGACGTTTTTAACAGCCTTTCCCGCTCTGGCTTCAGACCACCAAGACACCACCTTTTTAGCCAATAAGCTGACTGCTGCCGACTTGACTGATTTGTTTGTGTTTGAGAGTCCAAGTGATCCCAGCAAAGTCGTCTTAGCGATGGACTTTGACCCCCTGATCACTTCAGGCGAGATCAGACCCTTTGACCCTGCGGTTCTCTATCAATTTAAGATCGATAACACGGGCGACAGCGTTGAAGATCTCGTGCTGCAATTTCGGGTGAATGGCATATTCAAAGGCAAGCAATCTGTTACGGTGTTTGGTCCGGGTCGCCCCAATCAAAAGGGCACTGTGTCAAGCCTGATCCGCGCAAGTGCCATTGGGGAGTTGAACCAGACGTTTTCTACGAGCCAGGGAGTAAAAGTCTTCGTGGGAGAACGCAAAGATCCCTTCTTCTTTGATCTTGAACAATTTTTTAAGATTTTGCCCGATCGTAACTATAAAGTTCAGCCGAATCCTAGTCCGCCGCTCACGGTCACTGCGTTTAGACCTCCCGGTCAAGCCAAAGACACGTTGGCTCCGTTTAACGTGCATTCGATCGTGGTCGAGCTACCCAGAAGTCTATTAGGAACTGGAAAAATCGGTGCCTGGATTACTACCAGCTATCCGACTCCCAGAGGCAGTTATGCCCAAATTGAGCGGTTAGCCGTCCCAGCGCTGAATGAATTGTTTATGGATTTCAAAGCGCACAATGCGAGTAATCTTCAGACTCCGACCGCCGATGCGCCTAATCAATCGAGCTTCATTCGCTCATTTGTGACGACGATCGGGCGACCCCAAGGCATTGCAGATGCGGTGATCTCAGTTGCGATTCCAGATGTGATTAAAGCCGACTTATCTAAACCAACCGGAAGCTATTTTGGCACTCAGTTAGGTCAAAATTTTGGCGGTAGACGACCTAAAGATGACGTGATTGATGTGACAGCATC
>JBBQYE010000029.1:0-17619 GCA_038208945.1 Leptolyngbyales cyanobacterium
GTGAACAAGCCCCAAGTTTTTTATCGTCAGTCTGCCACCTCAGCCTCTTCACAAGTCGAGGTCATGGAGCAAAACTCTCTCAAAGTCATTGAGAAGTCGTTTCAGGCTGCTCCTTCATTCTTAAAACCGCTCAAAAAGCAGAGTCTCGCCAATCTCTATCAGTTTTTAGCTTATCTTTATATCAGTCGTTGCAGGGAGCAGGATGGAGTTAATCTAGCAACCCAAAAGTTGTTAACAGCCATTAAGTTTCATCCCCAAATTCTCCTCCAGAAGAAGACTTTAGGCTTGCTCTTCAAACTTCTGCTCATGCGAGTGCTTTCACCCACGATCGCTCAAGGTCTGCTTACAGGCGCTAGCAAACAGCGTGCCAATCGGATGCAAGTCTCTCAAGATGACCCGATCGTGACTGAGCTGCGAGCGATGCTGAGTCGCTGATGCGATCATCTACTCCTGTCGAGTTGAAAATATCATGATCTTAGTCAAGTTTTACCAGAAGGTGAGGTCTGCCCTCGCTTGGAGAAAGCAAAATCTTCGCGCAAAAGTGCTGAGATATTGGATTTTGCACCTCAAGAGTCAGCCCATGCTCTCAAACCAAAAGCCTGCGATCGTATTCGCTCCTCATCCAGATGATGAAACTTTAGGATGCGGTGGCATGATCGCATTAAAGCGTCAGCAAGGAGTCCCGGTTTGGGTCGTGTTTATGACCGATGGGCAAGACTCACAGTTTAATCACGAGCGCATTAAGACGATCGCAGAACTGGTTGAAATTCGCAAACATGAAGCCCTAGCCGCTTTGAACACGCTAGGCGTTCAGTCCTCAGAGATCCACTTTCTCGATTTACCCGATGGCAGCTTACCCGCCCTACCCGAAGCAAAGCGTCAGCAAGTAGTCGAGCAGTTAGTTGATTTGCTCAAGATGACCCATGCCCAAGAAGTGTATGTGACCTACCGTAAAGAGATCCATCCCGATCATCAAGAGACCTATGCTCTAGTGCGATCGGCGATTCTTCAATCTCAGCAAGCGCTAGAGCTAATTCAATATCCCGTTTGGGCAAACTGGCGACCGCAGCAGATCGACTTCAAGGCAGCAGAAATCGAGAATGTGTATCGCCTTGCGATCTCTGACACACGAGATAAAAAGATACAGGCTCTAGATGCCTATCGCTCTCAGTATCTCCCTCTAAAACCGGGTGCAAAACCTCCTTTGCCACCAGGGTTTCTCAAGTGGTTTGCCTCGCCCTACGAGATTTTCTTTAAGGTTCCTGATCAATAGCCTTCCTCAAAGTCATTCAATAGAAGAACGGGGCAGAAGCGTTTGAGGTTCGCCTCTACCCCACTCTAATCGATTTAGAAATTAAGCTATTCGCCGATGATTTCTGGTTGAGTTAGCTCATCAGACATCTCAACGATCGCCCGCATTACAGGCTTCATCATGGGGTCGTCCCCACTATCAAAATCTTCAAAACGCCGCCGTTTAGCACGATTTGCCACCTGAACCGTAATGCGATAACGGTTAGACGCTGCCGAGATTAGTTCATCCGCTCGACGCATTAGCTGAGTCGTATCAAACACGGGGCGCTTATGAAGAGAGCCAGACTTTGCCATAGGGATTGCCTTTGGTGAATAGTTCGCAGAAAACAAGAGCTACCAGGCTCTATATGCCTATGAGACAATATAGGTTTACCTAAGGAGTGTGAAGATTTGAAAATCTTCCTCCATAATGGTAGATTCTCAAGAAGCATACTCTATTAATAGCCTAGACCTGACCCTGATCGCCCACCTTCATGCAAACAATCGCTTCCTCGTCTCGACTGAATGAACCTCAAGTAAATCAGCCCTCATTGAGACTACTCGCCCTTGGAGACAGTCTAATTTATGGTTTTGGTGATCCGATCGGAGGCGGCTGGGTCGAGCGTCTGCGGCGGCAGTGGATGGCTCCTGGTAACGCTGATCACGCCCTTTATAACCTGGGAGTGCGAGGAGATGGGGTGCGCCAGGTTGCCAGACGGCTAGAAGACGAATTTCGGCATCGCGGTGAGTTGCGAAACAAAGTCCCCGATCTGATTATTCTCTCTGTAGGAACCAATGATTCTCCTAGACTTGCCCGATTGGACGGCAAAAATTTCACCGAGTTTGAGGGTTTTCAGGTGGGCATTGCAGACTTGCTCGATCGCGCCCGTCGCCTCTGCCCCGTTTTGTTTGTAGGCGCAGTCCCTGTGGACGAAACCAAAATGCCCTTTCTCGACTGTCTCTACTACAACCACGCCGACCAGCATCGCTATAAAGAAGCTACGCGCATCGCCTGCTATGAGCGACAAATTCCTTATCTAGATCTCTTTGACCTGTGGATGTCGCGCGGCATTACCTGGTGTCAAACTCAGCTAACCGAAGATGGGCTGCACCCCAACGTGTCGGGCTATCAGACCCTGCTGCAAGACATTTTGAACTGGGAAGCGCTCCAGCAGTGGATTGGAGTCACAAAACTGGTTACAACTTATGCCTAAACTCATTGTCGCCACCGGAAATCCTGGCAAACTGCACGAAATGCAGGCGTATCTTACCGATCCGGTTTGGGAACTGACCCTCAAGCCAGACGCGTTAGACATTGAGGAAACCGGAACGACCTTTCTCGAAAATGCTGGTTTGAAAGCGTCACAGGTTGCTAGAGCATTGGGTCATTGGTCGATCGCCGATGATTCTGGTCTGGAAGTCGCTGCTTTGGATGGCGCACCAGGGTTGTTTTCGGCTCGATATGGCAAGACCGATGACAATCGTATCTCCCGATTGCTGCGCGAATTGGGAGACAATCCAAATCGTCAAGCTCAGTTTGTATGTGCGATCGCCTTGGCTCGACCGGATGGGACAATCGTGCTTCAGACTCAAGGCATTTGTCCTGGTGAGATTCTCACGGCTCCTCGCGGGTCAAAAGGGTTTGGCTACGACCCGATTTTTTATGTGCCAGCGCAGGGGATGACCTTTGCAGAAATGTCGCCTGACATCAAGCATGACATCAGCCATCGAGGACGAGCCTTTGCGGAACTGCTACCCCAGTTAAAAACGCTTGAATTCTAAGGTTTGTCCTGTGAAATCATGCCCACGGTTCCTTTGACGGCTCGAAGATAATCCGCAGGAGCCAGCAAGATTTGCGTTCCGCGCACTCCCGCAGAGATCGAGATGACCTCAAAGATCTCGATCAACTCATCGACAAAAACAGGATAGTCTTTTTTGCACGCCAGAGCCGTGACCCCGCCGCGAATGTAGCCCGTTAGTGGTTGCACTTCTTTGAGAGAAACTGTCTCTACTTTACGATCGCCCGACACCTGGGCAAGCGCTTTGAGATCTAGCTGAGTGTTTCCTGGGATTACCGCTAACAGAATGCCTGTACGATCGCCCCGCACCACCAGCGTTTTAAACACTTGCTCTGGCGGAAATCCGATTTTAGCTGCGACCGTTTCAGCCGCTAAATCATCGGGGTTAACGTCATAGTCGCGCAACTCATAGGCAATACCGAGATTATCTAAAACGCGTACAGCATTCGTCTTCACTGGGTCTCTAAACTCGGTAGATAAGGCAAATCAGTCACTCCTAAATCGTATCCTAACTGGTTCAGCAGCGTTGCTATCTGACCACGATGATGAGTTTGATGATTGAAGAAATGCGTTACCAATAGCCAGCTAGGTCGAGTTCGTGCGATCGGGCTAGTAGTTCCCGTGTAAGTAAACGGGTGATTGAGCCACTCAGAAGACACGGTATCGCACCACCCTATAATTTTCTGGTCAGTGAGTTCCCGTTCTCGACGAAGCTCGTCAAAGTCTGGATAGATCTCTTGAGCTAATGCTCCAAGAAAGGGCTGCTTTGTGAAGCGTCCTAGCCAGATCCGATCGCCCACCAAGATATGATTTAACGTCCCGTGGATGGACTTAAAGAATGCGCCTAAATCCTCTCTACGTTTGGCATCTGGGATTTCAGAGCAAACGGTATAGAGGTTTTGATTTATCCAGTGATTATACTCTGCCATCGTTTTGTAATAGCTTAGATTATCCATCACGCCTTGCATAAACGCTAAGTTTTTAGAACTCTTGATCTCTTGCCTAGATATACGGACGTTAACACGATCGCTAATACTAAAAACATATCAGGAGAAAGCTTTTCTGAAAACAAAACAGCAGATGCAAAAATTGTAATAAAGGGTTGAAGTAATTGCAATTGTCCAATTTTTGCAATGCCGCCTAGCTCTAATCCACGATACCAGGCAAAGAAAGCGAGAAGCATACTAATAACGCTCACGTAAGCGAATTCAATCCACGCAGAAATTACGTTGTGCTGAGGGTTTATCTGCACTGAAACACAAAATAGTGGAATTGAAATCGGCAACGACAGCACCAACGCATAGCAGATAACTCGCCAGCTTCCGAGTTCTTTGGCTAATCTCGCTCCTTCTGCGTAGCCCAATGCTGCGCTAATCACAGCGAATAACAATGCAACGTCAGCAATACGAAGAATTCCACCACTCACGTAGATAGAATAGATCACGATCGTGGCACTTCCCACGACAGCAGATGCCCAAAATCTAGCTGTCGGTTTCTCGTTTGCTAAGATTACAGCAAATAACGCTGTGAATAATGGTAGAAGACCCGTTACGATCGCGCCATGAGAGGCAGGAACATAATTCATTGCATAGGCGCTAAAAAGTGGAAAGCCAAAAACAACGCCTAATGCTATAACACTCAGTCTTTGAGTTTGCTTAACAGTAGGTATTTTACTTTTTGTGATCCACAGTAAAGATAATCCTAAAATACCAGAAATAACAGCACGACCAATGCCAACCGCAACGATCCCAAATAAAGGAATTGCTGCTTTTGTAGCAGGCAATGTTAGACCGAATCCGATGATTCCTAAAAAGCCCCAAAAATAGACCTCCTGCACGAATCCTTCGCCCTCACCCTAGCCCTCACCCTGAGGAGAGGGAACAAGAGATTCTAGCTCCCTTATCCCTGGGGAGAAGGGTTGGCGAGGGCTTGCCCCACTTCGTGAGGAGGGCTGTCCAGATTCACGCAGGAGGTCTAATAAGCCTTGACTTCGTTGTTCATTAGAACATTTATCAGTTCGATTTTTGAATTGTTGAAATGCCTTCTTCTGAAGGACGATATTTCTTATTCTACTCTTCTAGAGTGATCACTACTAGACTATTGGGATCTTCTGATCGCTCGATCGCGCCCAACAGTTTTGCCCGATTCGCTTCACTAGAAAGCAAATAGGCTGTCTCATCTTGCGGTTCTAACTCAAACGAAACATCACTACTCATGATCTTGCTCAATTCTCGCAACCCCTGTTTTGGGATAGTAGTTTGCCAAAATTTGATGATAAGAATAGCCGTGTTCCGCTAAATTCAACGCCCCTAACTGACTCATCCCCTTTCCCTGAAACGCTTCCGCCACGATATCGTCGGAGGCTGCATAGAGCGATTCTACAATGCCACCGCGATAGCTCACAAACTCTCCTGCCGTCGCATCCACCGCTTGCTGAGTCCGATCGGCTTCTCTCGAAATGCCGCTATAGACCTGATAATATTCATCGGCTCCCATTTGGTAGAGCGCATTCACAGGCTTGAAATAATAGGTCAACGCATACGATCGAGCTGCCACCGCCTGAGCTTTAAGCGCATCCATGTGCCAACTCGGAGACACCTCACTGCCGACCACGCTAGAGAGATAGTGCCGCAAGTTGATATAGTTCACAACCCAAATTCGCCCCTTTTGCGAAGCCAGCAAGAACTTACCACGATAAGGTTTATTACCCAAATACAATACGCCTCCTGCCGCAGGTTCCACCCAAACCAGTGCCGGAATCTGCCACGCACCTAGATTACCTTCTTGCGCCGGATAAGCCGTTCCTGCCGCAAGCGAGTGCAGAGAACGCCCCTTTTCATCGGTCACATCAGCCCCGGTAGACGAGCCGATCGAGGCACTGCTCACGCCGGTCGCGATTCCCACATGCATCTCAATAAAGGAATCCACCGTCGCTGTAGATGCCGCAAACGCCGCCTTTGCCTGTGCATTAATGGCAGCTTGTTCTTTTGTAAACGTTGCTGGATTTACCGGAATCAGACTTGCCGTTGGTTTCGGTGAAGTCGATGCTTTGGGTTGAGGAGACTTAGACGGGACAGAAATCGGAACCGATGCGATCGCAGACGGCACAACCGGACTCACTTGAGGTTTAGGCTGCTCTGTAGGCTGATTAAGCGCCAGCCCCGCCAGTGGAATGACTCCCAACAACGGCAATAACAGCCAGGGACGCTGCTGAAACCACTTGAGAATTTGCTGTCCTGCCATGAGTTTGATATCCAAGTTAATCATTAGGGAGAGCGTCTGTAATCACCTCCACCCTCGATCGTAGATTACCGGAAAATCGCTCGATTAGATTTGATTTAACAACCTTTTTTAGACTGGGCGAGAACGTAAGCGGCGACCTGTCTCCCGATCGCGCTTCTGGAATTGCAATCTCTTTCTGGAGACAATGCATTCCTAACTGGTCTACGTTTTTTGCCCTGTAGTTATGGAGCAAACAGATTAGACATGGCAAAATGAATGAGTCATACCACCACCTTTGATCATGACTCACTCGCTAAATCTTGACGAAGCTCTGATTCGAGAAGCGCTGGAGATTGATGACCACCAGAATCTAGAAGCCGTAATCGAAGATGCTCTGCGTGAATACATCCAACGTCGCCAACGCCGCAAGATTTTGGATTTATTTGGGACGATCGACTACGACGACACCTGCAACTACAAGACCCAACGCCAAGCGCGATGAGCGTAATTGTAGATACTTCCGTTTGGTCGCTGGCTCTGCGTCGTAATACTCCTGATGCGTCGATCGTCAATCAACTTCGCGCCTTGATTGCTGAAGATGAGGTGAGCATTTTTGGAGCCATTCGACAAGAGATTCTTTCCGGACTTCGCACAGCCGAACAATTTGTTAGATTGCGCGACTATCTCCGAGCCTTTCCAGATATGACGTTGACACACAACGATTACGAAACCGCTGCCGAATTTTTCAACACCTGTCGCCGCAGTGGGATTCAAGGCTCCAATACAGATTTTCTGATTTGTGCCGTTGCCCATCGCCGAAATGATTTTATTTTTACCACCGATCGAGATTTTAGAACCTTTCAAACCTGTCTCCCGATCGCACTTCTGGAATTGTGACAATCCGCCATCCGCGAGAAGCATAAGCTTTGACTTCCAAGAAGTTGAGATCTACGGAAGTTTTACTGACATCAACTTTCCACTTCAGAACGCGAATGTTTCATGTCTGAGGTAGAACGAGCACTTCGTGAAGCGGAGCTACCGAGCTTTGAACTCGGTCGATCTCCCTTAAAGCACGAAGTTTGTTGTTTAAAGGGGGAACGATCGAGCTTTGAACTCGGAGTTTTCAGTTCTGAAGCGGAACGATCGAGCTTTGAACTCGGAGTTTTCAGTTCTGAAGCGGAACGATCGAGCCTTTAACTCAAACGATCGCGATCAAGACAAGAAGATTATTGTTTGTAGCTTGGCAATCCACACGTCACCCATTTGGATAGTAGACCTCCTACGTGAACCTGGACAGCCCTCCTCACAAAGTGGGGCGAAGCCCTCGCCAACCCTTCTCCCTAAGGAGAAAGGAGTCAGGATCTCTTGTTTCTTCTCCCCAGGGAGAGGGCTAGGGTGAGGGTGGAGGATTCGTGCAGGAGGTCTAATGTTAACAACTCTCTCCAGGCTGTTCACAAGCACCAATACTGACCCAACTACTAGAGCCATCTTCCCAGTGTTCTTTTTTCCAGATGGGCGCGTTGTGTTTGAGCGTGTCGATCGCAAACTGACACGCGTCGAATGCCTCCGATCGGTGAGGACATCCCACCGCAATCAACACGCTGATTTCGCCAATCTGCAATTTGCCCACGCGATGATGAATCACGACGCGATTCACGTCTGCCCAGGTTTTACGAATCTCTGCCGCAATTTGCTGAAAGACACGCATCGCCATCGGTTCATACGCCTGATATTCTAGCGACTCGACCGCTTTGCCATCGGTTTTGTTGCGAACCATGCCGCTCATCACTACGATCGCGCCACTAGCAGGATTATCTGCCAGGTCATAAACCTCTTGAAGCAGGAGCGGGGCAAAGGTGATCGCAAAGCGATCGTCGGGGTGCGGTTGAATCGGGTGAGACGTAGAAAGCGTCGTGGCAATCATAAAATCAAGCTCAGTGAGACTGACTCTATTTTGCACAGATTCAATCGCTTACTGGAGGCGCTTTTTCTCACTGCGATAGCGAATGGTTTCTGCAATCAGTGCCACTGCACCAGAAGCAACCATGAGAACGACACTCAAGGCATTGATATCGGGTTTAACACTGGTGCGAATGCGGCTGAAAATCTCCATTGGGAGGGTTGTTGCGCCGCCTCCAGCAGTAAAACTGGCAATCAGAAAATCATCCATGCTGAGGACAAATGCGAGGAGACAGCCAGAGACGATCGCGGGCATTAATTCTGGCAACAGCACCATGACTAATGACTGATAGGGCGTTGCGCCTAAATCTTGGGCGGCTTCTTCGAGGTGAGGATTGAGATTGACGAGGCGAGTAGACACCACAAATGCGACGTAGGATAAACAAAATACGGTGTGTGCAGCGACAATCGTCCATAAGCTTAACGGCACTGCAATTACAGCGAGGAATACTAACGTCGAAACCGCGATCGCGATATCTGGAATGATCAGAGGTAAGTAAGAAGCACCCTGATATAACTGCTTACCCGGAAATCGATAACGCGCTAATCCCACTGCCATGAGCGTGCCAATGATTGCAGAAATACCAACCGCACAGAATGCAACCGTTAAGCTATCTGATAACGCTGAGAGAATGCGACTGTCGTTGAAAAATTTGACATACCACGACAGCGTAAATCCTCCCCACTGAGCACTGTTAGGCGACTGGTTAAAGCTATAAAACCCCAGTACCAAGATCGGGAGGTACATGAAGCCAAACATCAGCACCGAAAACAGCGCTTGCCAAGAGATGCGAAGAGGACTTTTAGAGGGAGCTTGCATTTTTGTCGCCGTATTTAATGAGCAGCGCGATCGCTAAACTAACCGCCAAAATTAACACCATGCTGAGGGCTGAGCCAAATCCCCAGTTTTGAGTCGCGCCTAAAAATTGGTTATAAATCAGTCGCGCTGCCGTCATGCTCGACGTGCCGCCCAACAGTTCAGGGTTGATAAAATCTCCTAGCCCGGTGATAAACACGAGTAGAGAACCTGCGGCGATTCCGGGCAGGGTTTGCGGCACGGTGACTTTCCAAAATGCCTGAGGAGGAGTGGCTCCTAAATCGGCAGCGGCTTCTAAAAAGCGGCGATCGAGCTTTTCTAACGAGGCATAGAGAATCAGCACCATGTAGGGCAACAGGCTATAAGTCATGCCAATAAACACAGCAGGCGATCGGTTGAGCAAATCGAGCGTCGGTAAACCCAGACTCGTCAACAGCGTGTTGAGAACGCCTGTCGGACGCAGAATGCTAATCCAGGCATAAGAGCGCAATAGAGAAGATGTCCAGAGCGGCAGCACGAAGGCTAACAGCAGCAAGTTGCGCCAGCGTTTAGGAGAGAGGAGCGCAATCCAGTAGGCGACCGGGAAGCCCATGAGGAGACAAAGCAAAGTGGTTCCGGTAGCAAAGAGGAGCGATCGACCAATTACATTCAGCACATCTGACTGAAAGATTCGCAAATAGTTGTCTAGCCCTGATGGGTTTACGAGGTCTCCGGGTTTGATATTGGGCACCAAACTCAATTCAAAAATCAGCAGCGTCGGAATCACTAAGAGCAGTGCCAGCCAAACGCCTGCGGGAGCCAACAGCAAAAGCGCTTGCAGCCATTGGGGAGTGGGAGCGATCGGGCGAGATTCAGAAGGGGCTTTGGTAGACACAGGAGGAAAAGGATGAAGGATTAAGAGAGAACGACCCTAACTGCTCGTCAGCTTTGTCCAATATTTTTCATAAAGTTCGAGTATAGATTTGTCTAATGGAGCCACGGTTTCGGCTTTATCGAGCAAATTTTGAGGCGGGAAGAGAGTGACGTTGTTCTTTAACGTGTCAGGGAGTTGATTGAAGGCAGCCTGATTGGGCGTTGCAAAGAATAGCCGCTCAGTGACTCTAGCCGCGACTTCGGGTTGCAGCATAAAACTCATCCAGGCGTAAGCGGCATCTGGGTTAGGAGCCGTTCTAGGAATCACCATCGTATCGCTCCAGAGTGAGGTGCCGCTGGTCGGAATCACATATCTAAGTTTGGGATTTTGATTGATCACATTCACCGCATCTGCCGAATAGCCCATCGCGATCGACAAATCTCCAGCCAATAGCTGATCGCGCCAAGCATCGGTAGTAAACGTCGTAATGGTGGGTTTGAGGTCTTGCAGTTTTTCGTAGGCTTGCTTGATCTGCTGTGGGTCGGTCGAGTTATAAGAATAGCCGAGCGAGCGCAGCACTGCCCCCATGACTTCTCGTACATCGTCCATTAAAGTCAGGCGACGAGTCAGTTTATCTTTATGCGTCCAGAGATAATTCCAATCGGTAGGCGGTTCGGTCAGTTTTTCGCTGTTGTAGATTAGCCCCGTTGTGCCCCAACTTACCGGAACGCTGAAGCGATTGCCCGGATCGTGGACAGACTGCTGAAATCTCGGCAAAATGTTCCGAAGTCCATCCAAGCGAGAATGGTCTAACTCACTCAGATAGCCCAACTTCACCATCTGCGACACTTTATAGTCAGACGGATAAATAATGCTATAAGTTCTGGCTTTGCCTGCCTGAAAGGTTGCCAGCATCGTCTCGTTAGAATCAAACACGTCAGAGATGACCTTGATGCCCGTTTGCGATCGAAACGCATCGATCAACTCTTGATCGACATAATTAGACCAGGTGTAAATATGCAGTTCATCAGAAGCACCTTGCCGCACCTGGTTAGTTTGCACTTTTGCCAATGTCCAGCCGCAGCTTGAGAGCGCCATTCCTGACAAGCCTGCGATCGAGGTTTGCAAAAACTGCCGCCGCGATCGAGATAGATGAAGACAAGTCAAATCAGTCATAGAAGTCATTCTGGCAGTGCCAAACAATCGTCTGCGCCCCAGTGGAGGTAAACGGGCGTATCACCAGTGGGAACGTTCAGCGCATTGGGCTGACGAACGGTAATCTGATCGCCCGACAAAAGCTGCACCACATAATGCACATGGGTTCCGAGATACATCACATGCTTGAGTCGCCCTTCAAAACAGTTGAGCGAGTCATCAGGCGGCGAGAAGCCAACCTTCACCTTTTCGGGACGCACACTGACGACCACCGCGCCAGAGGTCAGCGGCAGCCCATTCGTATCATTGGCAGGCTGCACCTTCATTTTCAACCCCTTGTCGGTGATCACCCACAGCATTGTGGGGTGTGCGCCTTCGATTCTGCCGCGAAACAAATTGGTGTCTCCGATGAAATCAGCGACAAAGGGCGTTTGAGGACGATCGTAGATTTGACTCGGTGAACCCATCTGCTCAACTTTGCCGTCAACCATCACGGCGATGCGATCGGACAAGCTCAATGCCTCTTCTTGATCGTGGGTCACCAGCACAAACGTCACGCCTAATTCTTGATGCAGATTCGACAGTTCGACCTGCATTTCTTTTCGCAGCTTCAGATCGAGCGCGCCCAGCGGCTCATCGAGCAAGACCACCGTGGGGCGATTGACCAACGCTCGTGCCAAAGCGACTCGCTGCTGCTGCCCTCCAGACAGTTGAGCCGGAAAGCGCTTTGCAAAACTTTCCATCTTCACCAACTTTAAAGCCTCTTTGACTCGCTCTTGTATCTCTGCTTTGCCGCGTTTTTTAATTCGCAGCCCAAAGGCGACGTTCTCCCAAACCGTCAAGTGGCTAAACAGCGCGTAGTTTTGAAAGACCGTATTGGCGGGTCGGCGATAAGGCGGAACGTTGAGCATCGATTGTCCGCGAATCAGCACATCCCCGGCGGTTGGAGTCTCGAATCCAGCAATCAATCGCAGAGTCGTCGTCTTGCCGCAGCCCGATGGACCTAAGATACTAAAGAATTCACCGCGTCGGATACTGAGATCGATCCCGCGAACGACAGTCTCTCCGTTGAAAACTTTAAATACTTTTCGCAGCTCAACATCAAACTCAACATTGATGCCTGTTGTTTGCTGATTCTGCGTTGCCGTCTGAGCCATAGTGACGATTTCCTGCGGTGATTCCTGCTTGTTGCGCCGAAGGTAGCTTGCCTGATCCCCGATGAAGATGCTAGATGTAACGTTTGGTTTATCTTATATCGTGAAGTCGTCAAGAAGATTACCTGTCTGCTGCGTCTGAGTAACGTTATTTAACGAATGGCAACGAGACCGATATCTTGGAGTGGCGCTGTTAGCCCTAGACTGCCCATCTGGATGAACGAATTCCCAATTTAGATTAGTCGATCTTTTGCCTGAAAGATCTGTCTGTTCGCCTTCGCCCTGAAGATACTTCAGTTGACTATAGACTTTGCTTCAGTCTCCTCCTACGATCGCTTATCAGAAACACGCTCGCAGTGTCGGTCGCAAAAACCAGGCACTGTTGCTGATGTTTGGCGTTGCCGCGATGATTTTAGGAGGGTTGGGCGGTCGCCTTGCCTATCTGCAACTGATGCAGGGCACTCAAAACCGAGAACTGGCAGACAGCAATCGCATTCGACTGCTTCCTAAACAGCCAGAGCGGGGGAAGATTCTCGATCGTAAAGGCAAAATTCTCGCAGGCAGTCGCCTCTCTCACTCAGTTTTTCTGTGGCCGCTTGCTCGAAAGAAAGCTGAGTGGAGCCACACTTTAGAGCGCGTCTCGCAGATTCTCAACATTCCCGTCGCTGATATTCAGAAGCGTCTGGAGACGGAAGGCTATAACTCCCCCTATCGAGTCCGCATTGCCCGCAGCATCAGCCCTCAAAAAGTCACGGCTTTAGCCGAAAGCATTGGTGAACTTGATGGAGTCCAGGTGGATGCAGAAGCTGTGCGGAGCTATCCCAACGGCGATTTGGCGGCTCATGTGCTGGGCTACACGGGCGAACTCACCGATGATGATTTTAAGAAATATCATCAAGACAACTATCGGCTGGGTGATGTGATTGGTCAAATGGGCATTGAGTCGGCGCGTGAGCAAGACTTGCGGGGCGAGTGGGGCGGTCAACAGGTTGAAGTCGATGGGGCTGGAAACGTCGTCAAAATCTTAGGAGAAAAGCAAACTCACGCCGGAAAAGACGTGACGCTGACGATCGACCTCGACCTCCAAAAAGCCGCCGAAGCTGCGTTAGGCAACCGCAAAGGGTCGATCGTGGCGATCAATCCCAACAATGGCGAAATTTTGGCAATGGTCAGCCGTCCAGCGTTTGACCCCAATTTATTTTCAACTCGCATCTCAGAAAAACAGTGGGAACGGTTGCAGAGCAAAGACCAGCCGTTTGTCAATCGGGCATTGCAGGGTTATCCACCCGCGAGTACGTTCAAGATTGTCACCACCACCGCAGGTCTAGAGTCAGGCAAGTTTTCGCCCGACACTGTGCTGGCGACTTCGGCATCGATTCGAGTCGGCGGCATTGATTTTGGAGATTGGAACAATGCAGGGTTTGGCCCTCAAGGGTTTGTGGGCGCACTCACCTGGAGTAGCGACACCTTTTTCTATCAGATCGGCATGGGTGTCGGTGATAAAACTTTGATTGAATGGACTCGTCGCTTTGGATTTGGACAAAAAACCGGGATTGAGCTAGGGGATGAAGAAGCCGCAGGACTGGTGCCCGACAACGACTGGAAACAAAAAGAAGTTAAGGAAAGCTGGTTTTTGGGCGATACGGTTAATATGTCGATCGGACAAGGCTTTTTGCAATGTACGCCGCTGCAAGTTGCAGGCATGTTTGCCATTGCTGCCAATGGCGGTTATCGCGTCAAACCTCACCTACTTCAAGACAACGAATCTGCTGAAAACTGGCGCGAACCTCTAAACCTGAAGCCCGAAACCGTGCGGATTCTCCACGAAGGACTGCGAGGTGTGGTCAATGGAGGCACTGCAACGGCGGCATTTAGCGGAACTGATTTAGCGATCGCTGGCAAAAGCGGCACCGCAGAAGATTTTGGGCGCGAGTCTCACACCTGGTTTGGCGCGTTTTCTCCGGTTGATAAGCCTAAAATTGTGGTGGTTGCCTTTGGTGAAAACTCTGGCGGCGGCGGTGGCTCGTTTGCGGCTCCGATGGTGCGACAGGTGCTAGAGGCATATTTCCACCCGGATAAAGCCAAGAAGCAGCAGGCGGAAGTAGTCGCTGCACCGAGAGACTAGACTGTAGGAAATTTGCCATTATGGAACAGACCTGGAACTCTAAGACCTACGCTGAGAATGCCCGATTCGTGTCTGATTTGGGGATGTCTGCGATCGAATGGCTTGCCCCTCAACCCAGCGAACGAATTTTGGATCTGGGCTGTGGTGACGGAGCATTAACGGTAAAGTTGCAGAATTTTGGCTGTGAAGTGGTTGGGGTCGATTCAAGTCCTGATTTTGTCAACTCCGCCCAGTCGATCGGACTAGATGCCCGCCTAATCGATGGGCACGAACTGCATTTCAACCTTGAATTTGATGCCGTGTTTAGCAACGCTGCACTGCACTGGATGACCCAGCCCGATCAAGTGATCAATGGCGTGTGGCAAGCGTTAAAACCAGGCGGCAGGTTTGTGGGCGAGTTGGGCGGAGCGGGTAACGCCGCCGCGATCGTGTCTGCTTTAGGCAAGGCATTAGAGAAACGGGGTTTTGATGCAGCAACCCTAAATCCTTGGTACTTCCCGACGGTGGAAGATTATCAGACACGACTGGAATCAAGAGGGTTTGAAGTCAGCAGAATTGCGCTGATTCCTCGTCCGACTCCTCTGCCTACAGGGATTAGAGGATGGCTGACAACCTTTGCGAATCCATTCACGGCTGCGCTACCCAGTTCAGAACGAGATGCTTTTTTAGATGAGGTGATTGCTAGTTTAGAGCCTACTCTTTGTGATGCCTCTGGTCAATGGGTTGCCGATTATGTGAGGCTGCGATTTTCAGCTAGTAAAACAGCAGACTAGCACTGACCCTCTAAATCATCTGCTTTACGTTTCTTAAACTGGCTTCTCCGAAATCTCAGCAAGCAGAGGTGAATCATTGAGAAATGAATACCCGTGTTCAGTCCTCTCGATCGTCACCTATGTACGAGCAGCTAAAAAACTCTCAATTCGCCCGACTGCTTTTAATTACGTTCCTGATCCTCGTTCTCCAAATTCCGACTGCAATGCTTCAGGGGTTGGTGAGCGATCGCCAAAATCTCCGTCAAGAAGCGATCAGCAGCATCACGTCTCATTGGGGGCGAGAGCAAGCCATCTTAGGACCGCGGCTCTATGTGCCTTATATTCGACGATCGCAGGTCGGCAAAGATGAAAAAGCTGATGTGAAATATGGCACATTTTTGCCCGATGATTTGCAGGTGAGCGGCAATCTCAAGACCGAAGTGCGCTATCGGGGCATCTTTGAAGTCCCCATTTATCAGACAAAACTCGATATTCGAGGTCGGTTTGTCCGTCCTGATATCACGAGTTGGGGGGTGCGCCCAAAAGACATTTTGTGGGATCGCGCCGAACTGAGTTTGCAAATCTCAGATGTTCACGCCATTCAAACCCAAGCGATGTTGAACTGGAATCAAAAATCGATTCCGTTTACCGCCGGGCAGGGCAAATATGGCGGCGCAGAACAAGGCATTCACACCAATCTAAAAGATCAGCTTAAGGGCGACAGCTTTGATTTCACCATTCCGCTGACAGTAAACGGCAGCGAGAAAATCTCCTTTGCGCCCTTCGGCAAAGTCACAAAAGTCAGCCTCAACTCTGACTGGACAAATCCTAGCTTTCAGGGCGTGTGGTTGCCCGATCAACGATCGGTGACGACCAAAGGCTTTAATGCCACCTGGGATATTCCCTCGCTCGGTCGCAACTATCCTCAACAGTGGAACAACGAATCGCCTGTAAACCCTGAACTGATTCAGGCATCGTTGTTTGGAGTCGATTTGATTTCGCCCGTCGATAACTATCGAATGAGCGATCGCAGCATCAAATACAACTATTTGTTTCTAATCCTGACGTTTGCTGTGTTTTGGCTGTTTGAGACCGCCACTCGCTTGCGCGTTCACCCCTTGCAATATTTGCTGGTTGGGGTGGCGATGTCGATGTTTTATCTGCTGCAACTCGCGATTTCTGAGCACCTCGGCTTTAAAGTTGGCTATCTAATCGCGACGGGCGCAGTGGTTGTTTTGATTGCGGCTTACTCGATCGCCGTTCTGCGAGCCAGAAAACGGGGCGCGATTATTGGAGTCATGCAAGTTGCGCTCTACAGCTATCTCTATGGAGTGCTGGCGAACCAGGACTATTCGCTATTGATGGGTTCGATCGGGCTATTCCTCTTCTTGGCGATCATTATGTATTTCACTCGCCGCATGGAGTCGCTGGAGCCACCTCTCAGCTCAAAACGCTCAGAACCACAGCCTCCCCAACCTGAACCGCATTCTTCAGAAACGCCTTGATTTAGTTGCAGTGTCCATCTATCTAGAGATAATAGTTTGTCTGAGCCACTACCTCTGATATATCGGACCACTGCTCTACCACGAATTCAACCAATAGCGCTTGGTCAGATGCCCACTCAGAGAAAGAAAGGAATAGGATCATCGTTACTCACAGCGCTTTAAACAATGACCTCTCAATCTGATCTGACAAAGTGTGTTGAATCGTTAGGACTCGCCCAAATTCAGCGGCACGTATTTATCTGTGCTGACCAGACCAAACCCCTGTGCTGCTCTGAAGAAGACGGGTTAGCCGCTTGGGATTATCTGAAAAATCGTTTAAAAGAACTCAAACTCGACAAACCCACGATCGAGCGCCCAGCCTGTATTTTTCGCACCAAAGCAAACTGTTTGCGCGTTTGTGATCAAGGTCCGATTATGGTGGTTTATCCCGACGGAGTTTGGTATCGAGCGACTAGCCCAGCCATCATCGATCGCATCATTCAAGAACATCTAATTGGCAATCAAATCGTGCAAGACTATGCAGTCTTGACTCATCCGCTTCCAACTGCCGCCAGTTTTGAAGGAAATCACGTTCAGCAGTAATGATGCTAAAAAGTGCCGCTGACTCAGATTGAGACCAGACCGACTGAACAATGTTAAATTTACTGAGCAGTCGTATATAATGACACGAGAAACAGGGGACGATCGTCCTGAGTATTAGTCAATGCTTAGACATAATCAACTTAGTCGATCACTACTTCGAGACATTTCACCAGAAAAATAGGCTCCAATCAGATTTCCGTTAACTTAAACGGTCAGTTCTGTAGAATATGGCAGTTGATAGAACTCAGTTTCTATCGGTTTTCACAACGTTAATCCTGATCAAGGCAGAGCGAGTGTCACAGCATGAAGGAAACTAGCGCAGGGAATCACAGACGATTGCTGTTGATCGATGATGACCCCAACCTGATTTTGTTAGTGAAAGACTATCTAGAGTTTCGTGGCTATG
>JBBQYE010000030.1:0-17499 GCA_038208945.1 Leptolyngbyales cyanobacterium
CCGGGTTCATGATGAATGCAACGGCTCTGATGTCTTTGGCTCAGATATTTGCACCTGTCGTCCTTATTTGGTACACGGCATCGAAGCCTGCATTCAAACCGCTCAAGAAGGCGGCGCAGGAGTCATCGTCTATCTCCGCAAAGAAGGTCGAGCGCTAGGAGAAGTCACCAAATTTCTGGTCTACAATGCCCGTAAACGGCAAGAAGGCGGCGATCGTGCCGATGCCTACTTTGCTCGAACCGAGTGCGTTGCCGGAGTGCAGGATATGCGGTTTCAAGAACTCATGCCCGACGTGCTGCACTGGCTGGGCATTACCCGCATCGATCGCTTAGTCTCCATGAGCGATTTGAAATATAACGCGATCACTCAATCGGGCATTCAGGTGATCAAGCGAGTTGCCATCCCCGATGACTTGATTCCAGCCGATGCCCAAGTCGAGATTGAGGCAAAAAAGGCGGCTGGCTATTACACCGAGGGTGACGTTCTCACCGAAGAATCGTTAGCAGAGATTAAAGGACGAGGACTGAGCGATTAATGTCCCAACCTTTATCTGAAACCGATACGATCGCCTACCTCCGATCGCCCCAAGCCATTCGAGAGCGCTGCGGCAAACTGTTTGAGATGGCACAAGCAGATCAGCTCCGTTACTTCCGGTGTGACCTGACGCAGCTCGATCGCGTTGTCGATTATGTGATCGCGGTGACTCGTGAACACTATCCAGACTTGCAGATTCCCTTTCACAGCCGTTGGCGACACTTTGAAGTCGGAAATGTGCCACGGTTGACCCACCTCGATCTCGCACTCGCCCATCTGTCTCCGATCGAAAAAGCCAAAGCAAAATTCGACCTCGTGATTCCCAGTGTGTTGCTCGATGCCGGAGCAGGCGATCGCTGGCGTTATCTCGAAGCTGAAACGGGGCAAGTCTGGTCACGATCGGAAGGGTTAGCCGTCGCCAGCTTTCATCTGTTCTGCCAGGGCAGCTTTTCTGGAGATGCCACGAATCCCTATCAAACCAACGCTGAAGGACTGCAACACCTCACACTCGACGCGATCGCTCAAGGCTTTCAAGTCAGCGCTGAGAATCCGCTCACAGGAGTTGAAGGACGATCTCAATTACTACAAAAACTGGGTCAAGCGCTGCAAAAACATCCAACCTGGTTTGGAGCCAACAATCCCCGCCCCGGAAACCTGGTCAGCTATTTCTTACAGCATTCGGAAAATAGCAAACTCTCTGCCCCGATCGTCCTCAAGGCCGTTTTAGAAAGCTTGGGCGAAATCTGGTCTGGACGAGTCTCCTTATCTGGCGTTAACCTGGGAGACGTTTGGCTTCACCCAGCCCTCCCCGGAACCCAGATCAGCGACAAATTAGTGCCGTTTCACAAACTCTCGCAGTGGCTCACTTATTCTCTACTAGAGCCTCTGCAAGAGCTAGGTTTAGAAATCACCGATTTAGATGTCTTAACCGGGCTACCAGAATATCGAAATGGCGGGTTATGCCTCGACCTAGGATTATTACAAATTAAAGACAAACTGATCTTGCAGCAGCCTCATCTACCCGGATCAGAAGCGATCGTCGAATGGCGTGCCCTTACCGTCTGTCTCCTCGATCGCATTGCTGACACCATGCGTCAACGCCTCAGACTAACTCCTGCCGATCTTCCTCTCGTTAAAGTCTTGCAAGGCGGCACCTGGACAGCCGGACGCAAAATTGCCGCTCAAAAGCGACCTGGAGGCATTCCCCCGATCCAAATCGAAAGCGATGGCACTGTTTTTTAAAGCCGTGCAGATCTTCTCAATCCTTCACTCTTTTTCCCATGTCCGCAAAAATCACCGTCATTGATCATCCCCTCGTTCAACACAAACTCACTTTAATGCGGCGCGTCGAAACCAGCACAGCCAAGTTTCGCGCCTTAATGACTGAGGTGAGTCTGCTGCTAGCCTATGAAGTGACTCGCGACCTGCCGCTCAAACAAGAAACCATCAAAACCCCCATGACCGTCATGGAAGCTCCGGTCTTAGCATCCGATAAAAAACTAGTCGTCGTCTCAATCATGCGAGCAGGGCAAGGACTCTTAGATGGAATCTTGCAGCTTATTCCCTCAGCGCGAGTGGGACACGTCGGCTTATATCGCGACCCGATGACCCTGACCCCGATCGAATATTATTTCAAAGTCCCTCACGACATCGAAGACCGAGACATGCTGATCGTCGATCCCATGATGGCAACCGGAAACTCGGCATCGGCAGCCGTGCATCGCCTCAAGCAAACCAATCCTCGATCGATGAAGTTTCTCTGTCTCCTAGCCGCTCCCGAAGGCATTGCCCACTTCCACGAGCAGCACCCAGACGTGCCAATCTACACGGCAGCGATCGACCAAGGGCTGGATGAGCACGGCTATATCTTGCCAGGGTTGGGCGACGCAGGCGATCGCTTGTTTGGCACAAAATAAACCAACGATTTATAAGTGATTGCAAAACTCTAAGCTGAAGTTTGATATCATAGTGTTTCACCGTGAGTAAGAGTCGTTGACTTCACGATCGGCGGCATCGCCAAGTGGTAAGGCAGAGGTCTGCAAAACCTCCACCCCCGGTTCAAATCCGGGTGCCGCCTTTAATTTGCATAACTGTACGTTCGCACGATAAATAGACTCTCCCAATTTATCCCGTCTCACGTCAAATTGGTCGTCGCGCCCCTTGACAACTAAAACCTACAATTGGCAGGAGTTTCAAGCTTGTTTTTGGCGAGGTCCCGCTCTTGCATCACTTTCTTCAAAAAAGAAGCGATTGCACAAGAGCGATCGTGAAACCCACAGCCACCCAGGAACTAGCGACATACGATTCAAATTCCCAATTTCTTGAAGAAGTCGGGGATCTTTGATATTGCCTCACGGATCACTGAGCAGTCTCTAATCGAGGTGTAGCTTGAGTTTCTCAGCCAGCAGCCTTACATTCGGTTCTCGCAACATCCCCATGTGATTACCTGGAATCTCGTGAATCTCCATGCCGCCAGTCGCAACTACACGCCAGCCCGATCGAGGGTCGCCGTCAACCCCGATGCTAAAGTTCTGATCTTTCGCGTGAAAGAAGACAATTCGCCCTGAATAAACTTGAGGAGTGTAAACACTACTCGCACTTAGGTTTTTTTGAGCATAGAGAATATCCTCTAAAAGCTGTGGGAATGGACGATCGAGGGTGCGATAAACCCACTGATAGACCCCTTTTGTCACCGAGCATCTAAGGGTCTGCTCTAACCATTCTTCTTTGACCTTCTCTAACATTTGCGTTGGAGTCATCTGCAAAAGCTGCTGAGAATAGGTGATGAAGCGCGATCGTAAGGGCGACTTTTTAACCATGGTCAAAGGTGCAGACGTGTCTAACATTGACAGTAAGGCAACGTCTTGCCCTTGAGTCTGAAGCTGTTGAGCCATCTCAAACGCGATCGTGCCGCCAAACGATACGCCTGTCAGATGATAAGGACCTTGAGGCTGCACCATCTGCATCTGTTGGATGTAGTGCGCTGCAAGAGCTTTGACATCGTTGAGTGGCGCATCGGGCTGGTCACTCAAGACAGCCAATCCGTAAAGGGGCTGGTCTGACCCCAAATGCTTTGACAAAGGGCGATAGAAATCTAGCCCTCTTCCTAAAACGTGAATCGCAAACAGAGGTCGCTTAGAGCCATTGGGTTGAATCGGAGCGATCGCCGAACCCGATATCACCTTTTCTGGCTGCTGAAGCAGCATCGCCTGCTGCTGAATCGTAGGAGCTTGAAAGATCGCCGCGATCGCCAGCCGCTGTCCCAAAGTTTTCTCGATTTGAGTCACCAGATTCACCGCGAGAATCGAATGCCCACCCAGCTCAAAAAAGTTGTCGGTGATGCCGATCTCAGCGACTCCTAAGGTCTGTTGCCAAATCTCGGCAAGCTGACGTTGAACCGAATTTTGGGGAGCCACGAAGGTGCTGGTTGCGTCGGTGCGGTTGGCTTCGGGAGCGGGAAGAGCACGTCGATCGACCTTGCCATTTTGAGTCAGCGGAATCACATCGAGAACCACGATCGCAGAAGGCACCATATAGTCAGGAAGCATTCCTCGCAGAAAATTGCGAAGATCGTGAGAGGTCGGAGTTTCGGCTGAATCTGACACGACGTAAGCCACTAACCGTTTATCTCCAGGCTGATCTTCGCGTGCCATCACCACTGAGTCAGCGATCGCCGGGTGTTGAGACAGCACAACTTCAATTTCACCCAACTCAATGCGGAAGCCCCGAATCTTCACCTGATGGTCAATGCGACCCAGAAACTCAATATTGCCATCGGGGAAGAACCGCGCCAGATCGCCAGTCCGGTAGAGCCGAGACGATAAATTTAGAGGATTTGCAATGAATCGTTCTGCGGTTTTAACTGGGTCGGTGTAGCCCGATGCCAAACAGTCGCCGCCGATATAAAGCTCTCCAGTGACTCCGATCGGGCAGGGGTTAAACTCCGCGTCCAACACATAATATTGAGCGTTCTGAATCGGCTTGCCGTAGGGAATGCTTGCCCAGTGAGAGGCAACGTCACCAATGCGGTAGAAATTTGACCAAACGGTTGCTTCGGTTGCGCCTCCTAGAGAGACGACTTCAACCCCTGGAAAAGTCTGTTTGAGCGCATCAGGCAACGTCACCGGAACCCAATCTCCGCTCATGAACACCAATCGGAGGGCGCTTTTTTGTGCCTCGATCGTGGAGAAAAACGAGGCTAATTGCTGCAACGCGGGTGGGGCAGAATCCCAAAAGGTGATCGGTTCTGTCTGCAAGATGGTGAGCATCGCTTGTGGATCTCGCACATCTTCACTAGAGACGACCCGAATCGAGCCACCCGCTGCCAATAGACCAAACACGTCATAAACCGACAGGTCAAAGCAGAGAGACGTGATAAAGAGGACTCGATCGTGGGCGTTCACTTGAAAAGTGCGATTCACCCACTCGATCAGGTTAATCACAGGCTTGTGTCGAACGACGACTCCTTTCGGCGTTCCGGTTGAGCCAGACGTGAAAATAATGTAAGCCGTATCGTCTGGGCTGTTTTGTCTAGGCAGATTATCAGTGGGCAACTGACCGAGATCAGATGGCTGCCAAACGTGTAGAGGAGTGAACCGTGCAGCGGGACTGATCGGCTCCGCGATCGCCATTATATCTAAACAGATCAGATGCTCCAAGTTAGGAAGCTGTGGCTGACGTTTCTCGAAGGTCGATCGGTGAATGGGCTGCGAAATCACACAGCGAACCGACAGCGACTCTAAAATCCACTGCACTCGCGCATCGGGAAACGTCGGCTCTAAAGGAATATATGCCCCGCCCGCTTTGAGAATCCCCAACAGTGCAGGAATCATCTCTAAGCCGCGATTCATATACACGCCGACAAACGTGCCTGCCCCAACTCCTAGCCGTTTGAGATGGTGCGCGAGTTGGTTCGCCTGCTGATTCAGTTCTCCATAGGTGAGAGAATGCGTTCCATAAACGATCGCGATCGCGTCAGGATTCTGTCTAGCATTGACTTCAAACAGTTCATGTAAACAGGTGTCTTGAGCATAGTCGGCGGCGGTGTCGTTCCAGTCTGATAAAAGCTGATGGCGTTCGGAAACGGTCAGCAATGGCAACGCCGCTAGACGTTGAGATGGATTGGCAACCATGCCTTCTAGCATTGTCTGGAGATGACCGAGCATTCGGGTGATGGCGGCTTGATCAAATCGAGTCCGATCGTAGGAAATCTTGAGCGATAACGCTGACCCTAAACACGCAATCAGCACAAGCGGAAACGACGGCTGCTCTAAAAGCCGAATCTCTCGATTTTGCCAACTGCCGCCCTGTTGTCGAAGCCGATCGTTCAGGTCATAGGCTTCAAACATTACGAGGCTCTCAAACAACGACACGCCTCGCGGAACGTCGCTCCAAGATTGCACTTGAACGAGAGGCGTATGCTCGTGAGGGCGAACGGCAACGTGCTGCGATCGCAACTCTTTCAGCCACGGCACCAGAGTTGTATCCGGGTCAATCTGAACTCGAATCGGCAAGGAGTTGATCAACAGCCCAATCATCGACTCTGCACCCGCAACGGTGGATTTTCGGCAGGCTCTCGTTGCGCCAAACACCACATCGGTTTCGCCACTATAGCGACTCAACAGCAGCCCCCAAGCGCCCTGCACGATCGTGTTCAGCGTCACGTCAGACTCTTTGGCAAGCGACTTAAGAGCGATCGTTAACTCTCCAGGTAGTCGAATCGCAGCTTCGCTGTGTCCGGCTTCGGTTTGCCCATGGCTAGACGCTTGGGCAGAGAGCAGAGGAGTTGGGGTAGTAAACCCTTTAAGTAACTGCTGCCAAAAGCTTTTAGAGGCTAAAAAATCCTGCTGTCGAACCCACTCAATATAGTCGCGATAAGGGCGAGGACTTTCTAGCGATAACTCATCTCCTGTGCAGAATGCTGCATAAACCGCAAACACTTCTTGCAGCACGATCGGAAACGATCGCCCGTCTAACAGGATGTGATGAAACGTCCAGACAAACTGATAGTCAGCATCGCCCACCCGAAATAGAGCAAACCGCATCAGAGGCTCACAGTTAAGCGACTGAGTGAGGTCAAGCCCCCGCTGTCGATCGTGCTTCAAGTAAGCAGTCAGACGATCGGCTTGCTGTAGGGGGGAATCGCTCCGCCAATCTTGCTGCTCTAGGGGGAGGCTGACCCACTTGTGTACAATCTGGGTCGGCTCGTTGGGGCTGTCCCACAAAAAGCTAGTTCTCAGGATGGGATGGCGTTGGGTGATGAAACTCCAGGCTTTGAGAAAGGTTTGCGCCTCGATCGCTTCGGGCAGGCGACAGACCATTTGCTCAATGTCAATGCTCGATCGAGGCTGATACAAACTGTGAAACAGCATCCCCTGCTGCATCGGAGACAGGGAGTAAGTTTCTTCGATCTCCCAGGATGCAGGCGCAAATTGCTCAACTTGTGTGCTTTCGATCGGTTGTTTTTTAATTGCTGGGTAAGTCACCGATTGATGAGGAAGCTCGGCTGATTGATCGGATAAAACTTTTTGACTAACTCTCATAGGTAGTAGCATCGATAACTCCTGATAAACAGCATCTAAATAGCACTAGAGATGTTCTTAAAGTAGGAGACAACAACCACAAGGCATTTGTGGTTAGCTAATCTAATTTGAACTTCAAAAACTCAGTGAATTTTACTAGGCTGATTAGTGCTAATTATTAGCAATTTGGGATTAGAAGCAAGTCGATGCCTCCTGCATTTCATTCAATCTTTAAATACACAGATGGAAAATAGTGATTAGCTTTACTTGACCTTGAACAAAGATTATGTTGCTTTTAATCATCGGGCTATCTATACGATCGCTTCTCGGCGGTTGCAGAGTTTTCAGCAAAAGCGCGGTCTGCTGTGAAGAGCTACGTGAATTATCTGTAAATTTACTGGTTTAGCCTTGCGATCGTTGCTCAGAATCAAGTAAAACTGGGGTAACTACTGAACGTTAAGCATAGGGATAGAGAATAGGCACCTATGACTTCAACGCGCTGTCAGCCGGGAGCAAAATGAATTTTTTTAGCCTAGTAAGGGTTTGAAGGAAACGTTTCTCGATCGGGTCACTTCTAATCGCTAACTATTGACCTAACTCCCTTTGCAGAAAGGGATTAGGTCTTTTTTTATTTAGATATTCTTTGCCCAGTCGATCCCTTACTTTTAGCTGAGGAGGCGATCGAGTTGTCAGGCTAGAGCTAGGCTGAATATGTGCAAAATGTCGCGGTTCGGTTTAACAATACTTCGTCAAACCGACTCAGCTCAAAAGTTATCCGATCACCGCTGGTCGTGAAGGCTGGGAAATGCCAACGGGCGAATTTAAAGTGATGGATATGCAGCAAAATCCTACCTGAATTAACCCACTTACAGGGAAGGCGATCGCGAGTGGTGATCCCAAAATCCGTTGGGTTCTTATTGGATCGGGCTTTGGACAGATGGCAATAGCTGGATTGGCTTTCACGGCACATCAGAGGCTGGCTCTGTAGGTCAAGCGGCATCACACGGCTACATTCGGATGTATAACCGCGATGTTGAAGCGCTCTTTCAAAAGGTGAGCCTTGGCACTGTGGTGCACGTTGTGCCCTGACTTCATGAAGTTATTAGAATTTACCAAAAGAGAATAACCAAGCTGTAACCTATGCAAGGGCACGAGCGGCTGCTAAAAAACAGATCGACTTGAGGCAGTAAATTGCCGTCTCTGACGTTGGTCTGAGCAGTTAGCACGATCGTTCTGATCGCAATCTTGAGCAAGGAAACAGGCATGGTTTTACCCGGAAGTTATCACGCTAGCTTGACCGCAGGAATGGCAGCTCTACAAGTCTTCTATAATCTCTCAACCGGATTGTGGAACTCGACAAACTGGTGGAATTCAGCAAACGCACTAGAAACCACGATCGACTATTCTGCACTCACTGATGCCAGAACTTATCGAGGCAACATTTTCAACACATTTGAAAAACATAAAAACACTCGATTTCTAAATGACTGGTTTTATGACGATCAGGGATGGTGGGCACTTACCTGGATCAAAGCGTACGATTTGACGGGTGAAACTCGCTATTTAGACATGGCAAAGACGATTTTTGACGACATGAAAGGCGGCTGGGACTCGACTTGCGGCGGTGGCGTTTGGTGGCATAAAAAACGGCAATATAAGAACGCAATCACCAACGAGTTGTTTTTGACTATTGCAGCGCGATTGCATTTAAGAACCCCCGGAGATAAAGGGGCAGGAAGTTATTTAGACTGGGCACAACGAGAATGGAAATGGTTTAAGCAAACCAAAATGATTAACCAAAAAAATCTCGAGAATGATGGGCTGAATGATAGTTGCAAAAACAACGGGCAGACACCTTGGACCTCTAATCAAGGAGTCAGTTTAGGGGGATTAGTCGATCTCTATAAAAGCACCAAAGATAAAGAGTTGCTGACTCAGGCACACGCGATCGCTCAGGCTGCGATCGCTCATCTTGCCCCCAATGGAATCTTAAAAGAGCCGTGTGATCCTGTGAGTTGTGGCGACGATGCTCCGCAGTTTAAGGGCATCTTTATGAAAAACTTGGCTTACCTGCACAAAACATCTCCTAACCCGAAATACAAGAAATTCATCACTGAAAACGCCCGTTCGATCGTGTGGCAAAGTCGAAATCATCTCAACCAATTTGGGTTTAGCTGGGCAGAGGAGTTTGATATTGCAGATGCGGCGCGGCAAAGTGCAGCACTAGACACGTTAAACGCTGCATTCTCGTTAAGCAATCAGCGTCGGGCTGAAGGTAATCAGCATCAGGAAGCGATGACTGGCTCGATCAAGGACAATCTGATGGCGGATAGAGATAAGCAAAATGCTTTCAAGACTAGAAGAGAGATTCAGCAAAAGTCCCCTTTTTAAGAGAGATTTAAGAAATCTCGATCGCTGTGGTTAAAGGAAATCGAGATCACAGATAGACTCTTAAACTAAAAGATCCCCGATTTTGGAAACCGGGGATCTAGACAGGCAGCCATCTAAGGATCGTGAATTAAATAACCTGTAAAACTTGTAGGCGACTTCTGCCCTCCTCACGAAGTGGGGCGAAGCCCTCGCCAACCCTTCTCCCTAAGGAGAAGGGAGCTAGATTCCCAGTTCCCTCTCCTTGGGGAGAGGGCTAGGATGAGGGCAGAAAATTGCATCTTAATCAATCCACGTTCCTAAGCAGATTTTTGAACGCGTCTAGAACTCGTTTTGCGAGTGCGAGGAGACGATAGTTTTTGAGCCGTCGCTAGGTAGTGTTTTAGCGTCGAGGCTCGAATCTCAATGCCGTTGTCATTCAAAATCTTTGTCAACTCATCATAGCTATATCCCTTAGCAAGAGATGCTTTTAGAGGCTCTCGAAGTTCGGTGATCGCTTCCCGTAGCGACACATTTTCTTGAGGCTTTTCGGGTAGATCTGCAAACAATGATTCAATCTGATCAATTGCAGTTGCCTCGACTTTATTTGCGGCAATCGATTTTTTAGTTTTTGCGACCGTCATTTTTCAATGTCCATCGTTATATCACAGTCTTATTCTAGTATCTAAAGCCTATCTCGACACGATTAAACAATGTGTATTTTGCTCATTAACTTCGATGATCCTACTTTTGATAGCGTTGATGTTCGTTCTATTAATCATTGGCTCCCATTCTCATTTGTGAGGTACTGGAACTGCCAAATCTCCCAATTTTGGACTCCACCAACCTTTTGCAGTTTGAAAGTAAACCACATCTTGATGCTGGCGATCGTCCCGCGCTTTCGGATTTGAGCAGCGCAGTAGCCGTTTATCTTGTCCCTCTTTTTGATAGGCATACTGCTCTAAACGCTGCTGGCAAACCGGACACAGGTAATCAGTTGTCTGCGGCTTGGTGGCTGGGGTTGAGGATTTGGGCTGAGGCGCTTCCCATCGCTTCGATCGGTCTGACCAAAACAGCACTACATTCTCGCAGCCCTCGACACATTTGAGAAAATACTTCTTTTTAACCTTGGGGCTAGGAATTTTAGCCAGTGGTTTTTCGCACTGAGGGCAGCGGGTGCGCGAGGTCTGAAGGTGCGTTTGAGGTCGCGGAGCTGGGTTGGTGGTCAGATGTTGAGGAATGACTCTCTGAGCCTGAAGCAGCGCAGGTTCAAAATAGGTCTCGTTCCAATGAGTAAGATAGCGCTGCCAGTCTTGTTTTCCCTCAGCAATGTCATCGAGCGATCGCTCCATTTGCGCGGTGAACTCGGATTGCAATAAGTCGGGCAATGCGTCTGCTAAGAAGCGATCGACATCCAAACCCAATACCGTTGGCTGTAATGTCCCTTTGATCACCTCTACATAAAGACGCTCTTTTAACGTCAGAATCGTTGGCGCGTAGGTGCTGGGGCGACCAATTCCCTGCCGCTCCATCACTTGAACTAATTTGGGTTCACTGTATCGAGGTGGCGGCTGAGTTTGTTTTTGCTCGTGGGCAGATTGCTTCAACGTCAATGCCTGAGCCGCTTTGAGAATCGGCAATTCGACATCTGCACTCAGATTATTCCAATATTTGCTGTAGCCCTGGAACTCGATCACCTGCCCTTTTGCCTGCCAGAAAATCGTGCCCGATTGCGTCACAATGCAGGTTTGCCTGACTCGTGCAGATTGGCACTGCGTCGCCATCGATCGCTTCCAAATCAGCACATATAGCGCAAATGCGTCGCTCGATAAATCTAATCTGAGTTGAGCGGAGGCGCGATTCACATCGGTCGGACGAATCGCTTCGTGTGCCTCTTGGGAGCCTTTGACTTTGCGGTGATGAGTGACTTTTTTAAGCACATTTTCAGCATCGTGTCCGATCAGCCACTGTCGCGCTTGGTCGGTGAATTCCTGGCTCAGTTCGACGCTATCGGTTCGCATATAGGTAATCAGTCCCGCTTCATACAGCGACTGTGCCACCTGCATCGTTTTCTCAGGACTGAATTTGAGTCGCGATCCGGCGGCTTGCTGCAAGGTCGAAGTCACAAAAGGCGGTGGCGGCGTGCGGCTAACCACTTTTCCATCAATCGATCTCACCCGATGGGGAAATGCCTGAGCCTGTTGAACTAAGCGATCGGCATCTGCCTGACTCAACACGCGATGAGATTCTTGAGTTGGGCGCTCAGTCGGATTAGTCGCATCATCAGCAGGTGACTCGTCATCAGTCGTCGTCTCAGTGCCGCGATAAAATGCCCGAAACCCTTCGGCATAGTCAACCCAAACATTCCAGTAGGTTTGCGGCACAAAGGCTTCGATTTGGCGTTCACGATCGCAGAGAATGTGCAGCGCTGCACTCTGCACACGCCCCATTGATTTCGCGCCGATTTGCAACTGCCAGAGTAAAGGCGACCCTTTAAAGCCAACTAATTTATCGAGCACGGTGCGGCAAAGTCCGGCGTGAACCAGGTTTTGGTTAATCTGTCTCGGTTGCGAAATGGCACGTTTCACCGCAGTTGGCGTAATCTCAGAGTAAACAACTCGCTGCGGCTGTTTGAGATTCAACGCTTGCTGAATGTGCCACGCGATCGTTTCTCCTTCGCGATCGTCATCCGTCGCCAGCACCACGGTTTGAACTTGCCTCACCGCCGATCGCAACTGCTGAATCGTGTCTTTGCCTCGCTCACCCCGCGCCACAAATCGACACTGCACTCGATCGCCCGTTAAATCGAAACCCAGAGAATCAATACCATCACTTGCCAACTCGCGGACGTGTCCCATACTGGCTTTGACAATCCAATCCGATCCTAAGATTTGACTGAGTTTTTTGATCTTTCCAGGGCTTTCGACGATGAAGAGTTTAGTCGGCATTTTAAAAAGAATGGATGGCAGAAACGCTAAGTAGAACGTTCATACCATCCATTGTAAGGATTAACGGTTGAATCTATGTGATAACGGTCGGCTTTTCCATTCCAGTGAAGGTGCGAATTTGAGCGACTTGCTCCGCGATCGCGATCAGATCCGCTAACGCCTCTTGTGGGTCAAGATGATGTTTAGTCGGATCGGCTTCATATTGCTCAAGATAAACGCGAAGGGTTGCGCCTTGAGTCCCCGTTCCTGATAGACGAAACACAATGCGAGACCCATCGGTAAAGCCAATCCGAACGCCTTGATTATTGCTAACGCTGCCGTCGATCGGATCGGTGTAGCTAAAATCATCGCTGTATTCAACTTCGCGAACGCCAAACTTTCTGCCTTTGAGAGTCGGAAGTTGAGCGTGAAGATTAGTCATCAGCGTGTTTGCCCGATCGCTCTCGACTCCTTCATAGTCATAGCGAGAATAATAGTTTCGACCATAGGTTTGCCAATGATCGTGCATCAATTCCTCAACGGACTGCTGCTTCACCGCTAAGATGTTGAGCCAAAACAACACTGCCCACAATCCATCTTTTTCACGAATGTGATTGGAGCTAGTTCCAAAACTTTCTTCACCGCAAATTGTGGCTCGATCGGCATCCAACAAGTTGCCAAAAAATTTCCATCCCGTCGGCGTTTCAAAACAGGGAATGCCTAACTTCTCAGCGACCCGATCGGCAGCTTGACTCGTGGGCATCGATCGGGCAATTCCCGTTAACCCATTTCGATAACCCGGAACTAACGTCGCGTTTGCCGCCAACACCGCCAAACTATCGCTGGGATTGACATAGAACTTTCGTCCTAAAATCATGTTGCGATCGCCATCTCCATCAGAGGCAGCCCCAAAATCAGGCGCATTCTCACCAAACAAAATCTCAACCAAATCGTGAGCATACACCAAATTTGGATCGGGATGTCCGCCGCCAAAATCTTCTAACGGGGTGCCGTTTTGCACCGTTCCGGCAGGGGCACCTAATCGCTGCTCAAAAATTGCGTGGGCATACGGTCCCGTCACCGCGTGCATTGAGTCCATGCACATCCGAAACGATCCGCTCAAAAGTTGGTGAATCTGATCAAAGTCAAATAACGACTCCATCAGCTTGGCGTAATCAGTCACCGAGTTAATCACCTCGACCACCATTTCACCAATCTGAGATTCTCCTAACGTATCTAAATAGACATCCGGCGCAGTCACAATTTTGTACTGCTCGATCGTTTTACTGTGAGCAAAGATCGCTTCTGTGACTTTTTCGGGTGCAGGTCCGCCGTTACTAATGTTGTATTTCACCCCAAAGTCGCCGTCGGGTCCGCCAGGATTGTGACTTGCCGATAGAATAATGCCCCCGATCGCCCCCGTTTGCCGAATCACACACGACGTTGCCGGAGTCGATAAAATGCCGCTCTGTCCGACTTTCACCCGCCCAACGCCATTTGCCGCCGCCATTTTGAGAATAATCTGAATCGCCTGACGATTATAGTAGCGCCCATCTCCACCGAGAACGAGCGTCTGCCCCTGATAATCTTCAAGACTGTCAAACGTGGACTGAATAAAGTTTTCGAGATAGTGGGGCTGCTGAAAGACAGTCACGCGCTTTCTCAATCCTGAGGTTCCCGGTTTTTGGTCTGAGAAGGGTTGAGTCGCAACGGTTTCAATATTCATTGATAGACCTCGTACCGAAGTTTAAGCGGGCTTTTCTTTGATAGCTTACTTCGTTTAGCCACAGGTTTCAGAGGTCAGAACCGAGTCTTCATCTGAAACCTGAACCCTAAAATCTATTTGTCAGGAGCGACCCGATCTTTAAAGGATTTGCCCGCAGAGAAGGCAGGAACGCGAGTTGCTGGGATTTGCATCGTCTCACCCGTTTTAGGGTTACGACCTTCGCGAGCTTGACGATCTCTGACTTCAAACGAGCCAAACCCAACCAGAGTGACTTTATCGCCACTGGCAACCGCTTCTAAAATCGAGTCGATCGTCGCGGTCAAAATAGCATCGGCTTCTTTCTTAGTGACGGAGGCTTTAGCCGCGATCGCGTCAACGAGTTCACCTTTGTTCATAGAAATTTCCTCTCAAGACAACCGCCGCCATTGTAGTGCAGGGTTTCAGACGGGGCAAGTGTACTAAACTAAAAGTTGCGATTTCTGATCATCTTCAAACCCACGAATGTAATGGGTAGCACTCAGAATCGATATCATTGTTCTGTATCGTTGAGTCGCTGTGCTGTGCTGTCTATCGATCTCTTGACCCATTATCGCCGCCTGAGTCAGCAAGCGTTTACGATCGTAGACGTTGAGACGACAGGCTATCAGCCTCCTGAGAGTCGAGTCATTGAAATCTCGGCGCTAAAAGCCAGCCTTCAAGAGGGCATTCAGCATCAGCAAACGCATCTGATCAATCCTGACGTTTTGATTCCCCAAAAAATCGTTCGATTTACGGGCATTTCTCAAAGCATGATCGAGACGGCTCCGGCTCCGGCTGATGTCTGGAAAGACTATTTACCGTTGCTGAACACAGGCGTTTTGACCGGGCACAATCTTGAGTTTGATTACGCCTTCATCCGATTTGAGTATGAGCAACTGCACATTCCGTTTTCTCGCCCTGCCAGTGAGCAACTCTGCACAGTAGCGCTGTCTCGGTTGATGTTGCCCGATTTGCCCTCTCGAAGTTTGCCCGATCTGGTGAGATATTTTGGTTTTCAGGTGGGTCGATCGCATCGTGCCGCCGCCGACACGCTCGCCTGTTGGCTCTTGGCAGAACATTTATTAAAAGAGATTCAAAATGAGGACGATCGGGCGTTATTAGCGAGATTTGCTCAAGAGTGGTTGCCGTTGAGAAAAGCGGCTGAGTTGCTCAATTGCTCAACCAAGATGGCTCAAGCTCGATTTGCGAGTGCCGAACTTGAGCCGCGTGTGTCTCGTCGCAGTGGGGTGTCGATGTATCGACGAGGCGCGATCGAGCAACTGATCACCCAAGATTCGGAAGAACAGCTATCGTTCTTCTAAAAGCGATTTCAGTCTGGTGAGGGTTTCGATCGTCTGTTATTCCTTCCATCATTTACAAAGAAAGCAGAAAAACTGATTAGACAACTTGGAGATAATTAGTGGAGATTTGCTTAAATAAACAAGAATTTTTTTACTGCACTAGCAGTACATCCATTCCCGAAAGGTATCTGGTTATGATTACCGCTGCACACAGAAAAAATGAAACCTATACGTTTGAGTTATCAGATGATGTTGCCGATGACATTCGCGACCTTTTTGGTGATCAGCTACAGCTAGTCGGATTTGACGAAGTTTACTCCCCAACCCAGGAAGGGATGATTTTAGAATCACTAATAGATAAATTCTTCATCGGTTAGTTTCTAGATAACGCTCCTTCGGGCAACGGCACAGTTAGCTTAGTTATTAGGTTTGTTAGAGCCGCGATTGTTGGAGACATACTAGAAGCTTGGACTTTACTAGAAACTGAGCCAGGCGCAATTTTAGCGTAATCGATAGGAGCATTCGAGGCGCGATCTCTGGAAGTGCGGCTGAAGATGTATTGACTAGAAACTTTTCTACCCCTCCCAGTGTTCCACGAGGAATTCCTCAATAGAAGAACACGTCAAAATGAGCAAATGACCGAGCGATCGCCCAGTTTCTTCATAGAATTTACCAAACCCACTAAACGTTTGAACTGCTGCCCGATCGAGCCGCCAGCGATCCTGATGAGCAATTATGAGAATAGGCACAAGAACAATTGGAAAAGATGGCAGGTGAGAGACAATAAAGACAAGGTGGTAGAAAAGTAAACCATAATCTTGTGAAGGAAACTATGGAAATTCAGGAATTGAAGCTGCTAATTAAAGAAACCATGCGCGAAGTTTTGCGAGAGGAGCGGTTGGTGCTCTGTAAGATCCTGATCCCCTATGTTGATGATGCTGAACAGGCAGAACTAGAATCAGAGTTTGGTTCGCCTACAGATTACTCCGAAGACGAAGCTACTGACATGACAGCATGGGTGAAGCATGGCAATCAAGTTTCGTAAACAGGCAATCAAATTCATTGAGAAGGCTGCTCCTGAAACACTCAGCCGAGTTCAAGAAAGACTGAATCAACTACTAATCTCTGTTGAAGAACAAAGCATCATTCCATTTGCAGAACTCGATATCAAACAAATGAAGGGTGATTGGGACGGTTTTTATAGACTCCGGGTTGGCAAAGTTCGTCTAATTTTTACAGTAGATCTGGCTTCTGGCGATATTGAGATATACGCCATTGGGAATAGGGGCGATGTCTACAACAAAGGCTAATTATTACATCCACTATCCTACTCATGCCAAAACGCTTGAACTGCTGCCCGATCGAGCCTTGCCCTCACATCACAACTCCAGCAAGCTTAACTGAATGCCTGCTTTTGGGTCTAGCGGCTGCACTTTAACTCGCGGAGAAGACTTGTGAGGCGTAATTTCAAGACTAGCGACAAACCAGGTGCGGAGATCTCTAGCTTGTTCTGAAGTCAAACTATCCAGGTCGATCGCCGATGGAAATAAGTCTCGATCGTCCTGTTCTGCCCAACTAATCTCACTCGCAAATCGCTCAGAGCCAAACGGCACTAAAGACTTGGGAAGGTGTGCCAGATGGGACAACACATTTTCTTGCTTGAGAAATCCTTGACGCTGGTGTTGCAGTTGCTGCACTCGCTGATGTCTTGCGGCTTTATAGTTCAAGATTGGGTTCGGATAGCCTGTGACACGAGGAGGCAAACCCAGCGCCGCCGCCGGGAGGTGAGCCAGTTCGGGCACCCAGCGTTTGATGAAGGTGCCGTCAGGGTCGCAGCGATCGACCGCTGTTTGTTCAGGGTTATAAATCCGAGTCCAGCTTTTGTTGGCGCAGTGAGTCACCCCGGCTTGCATCGCCCATTGATAGTGATCGATCGGACAATCTCCATCAATCAGGTTTCGCATGAAGTGCAAGGCTCCATAGCGCCAGTCGATGCCCAAAAGATTGCTCAAAAAGCTGGCATGAATCGCACGAGAGCGAAAGTTCATCTCTTTCCAGCCGCCTGTGGCGAGTAGACATCGGGCGGCGGCATCGACGATCGGAAA
>JBBQYE010000031.1:0-17418 GCA_038208945.1 Leptolyngbyales cyanobacterium
CGTAACTGTGTGTTCAATGCCGGGAATGTCGGGCTTGCTGGCGTGACCTCCCACAGCAATCAAGACATGATCGGCAGTGATTTTTTGCTCACCGACTTCTAGGGTATGGGCATCAATGAACTGTGCTCGATCGCGGATCAGATGAATTCCTAGTTTGGTCAGCGATCGCTCATGAGATTGACGAAACTGCTCGATCGTCTGATCTCTCGCTTTAACAAATTTTGCCCAACTAAAATGAGGCTGTTCTCCGCTCCAGCCATAGCCTTTAGAGGCTTCTGCCAAGTGACCAAAATCAGCCGCATACACCATCAGCTTTTTAGGACTGCAGCCTAAATTTGCACAGGTGCCGCCAAGATGACTGACTTCAGCGATCGCGACTCGTGCGCCATAGTGTGCAGCTTGTTTTGCGGCTGCCAAGCCCCCCGGACCTGCTCCGATCACAAACAAATCATAGTCATAGGTCATGGTGGGCTTATCGTAGAGTGCTCATCTTTTGTGACTCTAGAAAGTGAGTGTTATTCATGACACCTACCTAGAGGAGGAGACGATCGATGAAGAGTGATCGACATTTATAATCAAAGGGTAGAGGTGAGCGATCGCACAATTTAATATCTTTAAGGCTGTGAAAACAAAAGATTCGCAAACGATGACTGAGATATTTAAGAAAGGCGATCGAGTTGAGTGGAATAGTTCTGGCAACACGGTCGAAGGCACTGTTAAGAAAAAACTGACTGAACCTACTGAGTTGAAAGGACATCACTTCAATGCTTCAAAAGAGAATCCTGAGTATCTAGTCGAGAGCGACAAAACGGGAAAAGAAGCCATTCATAAGCCCGAATCGCTCAAGAAAATCGAGGAATGATGATACCCGAACTAGGACTTGTCTGCATTACAGCATCTAAGGCAGTCCGTTATCGAACCGTAACCCGTAAGCGACTCTTACAGTTTGACTCCTTAGAACAGGAGCGAATGCTGCGAGAACTCTACGCTGATAACTTACGGCGTTTAGGCGAAGCGATCGAGTTCTGCAATGTCAACAATATCCGACTCTATCGCCTTAGTTCTGCGCTGTTTCCATTTGCCGATGATGTGATTGGTGAGCAAGTTTTAGCGGAATTTCAAAAGGCAATGAGTGTGGTGGGAGATCGGGCTTTGCAGCTAAATATCCGGTTAGTGTTGCATCCCGATCAGTTTGTGGTGTTGAGTTCCGATCGTCCTGATGTGATCGACAACAGCATCAAAATTCTCAAAACTCAAGCTCGAATACTAGATTTTTTGGGACTCCCCCAGTCTCCGTGGGCCTTGATGACTATTCACGGCGGCAAGGGCGATCGAGCGGAGCGATTAATTCGCGTGATTCAAGAGTTGCCTGACAATGTACGATCGCGGCTGACGCTAGAAAATGATGAATATACCTATAGCAGTCAGGATATCTTTGCCGTGTGTCAGTCAGCAAACGTGCCGATGTTATTTGATGCCCATCACCATGTGATTCATGAGCAAGTAGACACCTACGAAGATCCAACGGTTGCAGAAATGCTAGAGGCGGCGCGATCGACGTGGGCAACTCCAGAATGGCAGGTAGTGCATATCTCAAACGGGGCAGAAACCTTTAGAGATCAGCGTCACAGCAATTACATCACAGCGATGCCTAGTGCTTATCGTCATGCCCCTTGGATCGAGGTAGAAGCCAAGCAAAAAGAATTGGCAATCAAAAAATTACGAGACGAATGGTTATTTACGAACGTGAATGAGTTGACTCCTGTGATTTCTGAAGGTGCACAACCGATCGCGCAACAAATAGATAAAACGGCTCTAACTGAAGACGGTTCTAAGTTTGTAAAGCAGAATACACTCAGATGAAAACTAGAACACCCAAACTCTACCTTTAGATTGATCGATCTATATCTTGAGTAGATGGAACTCACTAAAAATATAAATCAATATGTAAATGAAAATACAAATTGAAATCACAATCCATGCAAGGTAGCTTAGTTGCATTTCCAGAAACCGCACGGGTGATTCCTAGAACCCTAGAAACTCAGCTAAAACATAATCCCTACTACACGGCTGAAGATGCGTTTATCAAACTCATCGAAGTTGAGGATTTAGACCATAATATACAGGCTCATTCATCAACGGTTAGCCTCTTTGAAAACGCGCTCACGTCTGCATTAGAAGAAGCCTATCAAACGCTGTCATCGGAAGCGGCTCATCGCTTTATTCAGCGAGTGCTCTACCGTATTAATCGGCTCAATCTCTTTTGGTACGATGACCTGCGGCACTATACTAACGAGCGATCGCTCTACCTGCATCAAGTTCGCGATCGTATTGAAACCGCTTGGCAAGCGTGGGAATTATCAAAACTCGATGCCGATCAGTATCAGTCGTTGGATGCAAAACAGGCATTGCTCGATCGCTTTGCCGCTGATCTTGATCCATCGCTCTCGATCGACGCTGACTATATGCGTGAGCAGATGACGTTTGAGGGCTATCGTTATTTGCTGGCAATCACCTCATTTGATGGGCTGATTGAAGCCAGTCGCCTGTCTCGCATTTTGGGAGGTGCAGCCAACGAAGTGCAAGCCACTCTGACCAAAGTGCTGCTCGAAGAATATGGCAACGGTCGCCTGTCTCGCAAGCATTCCACGTTCTTTGCCCAAATGTTGACCGAACTCGGACTCAGCACTCAACCAGAGGCATATTTTGAGCTAGTGCCTTGGGAAGTGCTGGCTAGTATCAACCATAACTTCTTGTTGACTGAATGCAAGCGTCATTTTTTGCGCTACAACGGCGGACTTGCCTACTTTGAAGTCGCTGGACCTTCGGCTTATCGCACCTATTTGGCAGCCGCAAAACGCTTGCAGCTTTCAGATGGGGCAATGGGCTATTGGGATCTGCACATTAAAGAAGACGAGCGACACGGACGCTGGATGATCGAAAGCGTCACACTGCCTCTCGTTAAGATGTATCCCGATCAGGCTTGGCAAATCTTGTTGGGCTATGACCAGGAAAAACTAATGGGCGATCGAGCCAGTGCAGCCGCAATAAAGATTATCCGTCAGGGTGAGCAAACTGCCCATCTGCCCGTCATCTCAGCACCTTAGCCTCTGAAGGGCAAGCAATTTGCTTGCCCTTCACCAGATTTTCCATTGATCACTCCATCATTAAAGTGAGGTCATTACCTTGACTGGAACATTATTGCGCTCTTCTGGGTCTTCGCAATCCTTCTCTGAGAAGGAAGTTTTCTTTTGTCCTGAAGAATCTCATTTCTATTCTCATTGCTTAGAGCGTTTAGTATTTAATCAGTGCAGTGACTCTGACCTGGTTGTAGAGTTTGGCTGCGGTGATGGAACTCCGGTCATTAACTCTTTGACTAGAATAAGTTTTGACGGCAGGATTCATGGCTACGAACTGAATCCGTCAGCGTGTCAAATCGCGCAGTCTAGAATCGCTCACTATGATATAAGCCATCAATACTCGGTTCGCAATCAGTCATTCTTTGATACATTCCAATCGGATGCTCAATATCTGATTGCCAATCCACCTTATATTCCTGCACCTGATGACAACATTGCGATGCCGTTGCTGCATGGAGGAGTCGATGGTGCAGCGATTACAAATCGACTGCTTTCGCTAGATTATCCAAATGTGATGCTGCTAGTGTCCAGTTATTCTAATCCAGTCGGTACGATCGCTCATGCACTTGCGAATAACTATAGCGTTGCTGATTTCATGATTACACCGCTAAAATTTGGTTACTACAGTTCTGAACCCAAAGTCAAAAATCACATTTCTGAGCTACGCAAAAGCCGCCAAGCTTTCTACTCTGGAAACATCTACTTCTTAGCAGGTGTTCTATTTAAGAAGCGTGACCTTTCTGACCTAGACTTATCGACTGAGCTGATCCGAGTCATGACATCTTTATGATGTCCACGTCATAAATTTAGCGTTCATAGGTAGTGAATAAACTCATTACCTATTTTCATATTTAAATGTCGTTAAAGTGTGTGAAATGGCAACGGTTGATATTCCCATTCCTACTTACAATCGCCCCTCAGCATTAGCGATTACGATCGCGAGTCTTAATTTCCCAAACCTGTCGCGACTTCCGCCTAGTCATTTCTGATCAGACCGAAGACTTTGATGCTGGCTCGATCGTTGAGGTGCAGTCTGTTTTACGAGTCTTGCGATCGCATCATCACCCGATCGAAATTCACAAGCATTTACCGCGTCAGGGCATGGCAGAGCATCGCCAATTTCTCTTAGATCAAGTGACGGCTCCTTACGCTCTGTTTCTAGATGACGATTTGATTTTAGAATCTCATGTTGTGCAGCAGATGCTGACCGCAATTCAAGAAGAAAGCTGTGGTTTTGTGGGCAGTGCTTTAAGCGGGTTGGGTTTCATTGAAGATATTCGACCTCATGAGCAAGCGATCGAGTTTTGGGAGGGTCACGTCGAGCCAGAAACCCTAAATCCTAAAATGCCAGAATGGGAGCACTGGCAGTTGCACAATGCCGCCAATCTTTGTCACCTTCAGCAGCAGTTAGGAATCACACCTGAACGATCGCGCAAATATCGCGTTGCCTGGGTCGGAGGATGTGTAATGTATGACGCTGAAAAGCTTCGTGATGTGGGAGGCTTTCAATTTTGGCGAGACTTACCCACCCATCACTGCGGTGAAGATGTGTAGCCCAGCAGCGAGTCATGTCCCGATATGGAGGCTGTGGTTTAGTTCCATCAGGCGTTTATCACCAAGAATTAGAAACAACGATTCGCGATTACACTATCAACGCCCCTGTCGTGTTGTCTCTTCTCCCAAATTGACCAGCGAATCTACCTGATGCTGTAGAAACGTTTCTGTGGAACGTCCCGCCAATTTAGCCACAATCGATCGCACTCAAAAACGACCTCACAAAACAAGGGGCTTAAGCCCCTTGTTTTTCATCATCTAATCAACTGAGTTAGAACCCGCTGAAGTTGTAGCCAACACCCAACAAGATTCCAACAGCGGCTTCTCCGGTCACAGTGGCATTCACTGCTGCGGTTGCCGTAAACTGTGAGCTGATGGGCACGTCAACGCCACCGGTTAGCAACAGTGCAACATCGCCACCACCTCCGGTCGAAATCGCCGCTCCAACCCCAACATAAGGGGCGGCTGTAAAGCCCAGCGTATTAGTCGGACCTGCCCCAAACGAGAAGTCGTAGGTGATAGGAAGCAAAATCGTCACGTTATCGCTAAACAAGATCGACGGACGCACTGAATAGGAGGGCAGTAAGCCAATCTTACTAATTAGCGCAAAGCTACTCTGACCCAATTGAGTATCGCCACTTCCAATTCCGATGTTGCCCCCTACGCCAAAATAGCTTGACCCCGATCGGGTCGTCCGACCTGGAGAAACCACGGTTTGGGAAGTCGTTGCGTCAGGAGTGGTTGGGGTTATCTGAGTTGGAGTAGTGGGCTGGATCTGTGGAGTGGTCTGCGTCTCCACTGGGGTTTGAACAGGCTGCGGAGAGGTCTGAATCTGAATGGGCGCACCCGATGGAGATGGCTGAGAGGTTCCATAAGGGCTGGTGGTCGCAGGACCTACCTCTTGTTGAGCCGTAATCATTCTAGATGGGTTAGAAGATGCAACGGTGACATCAGCAGGAGTCTTCACGACTTGAGACGATCGTAAGCTCGATAACCCAACCGCAGCACTGATCGCTTCACCCGGAACAGGTTTAACTACGCGATTAGTAACATCGGGCACGATCGACTGCGATCGAGCGAGATTAGCTGAATCTTGAATGCTCGTTTTTTGCAACTTGACTTGAGCACTGGCAAGACTTTCTGTAAGACGTGCATCGCTAGGATCTGCTGCGTGTGCCTTCGAGCTTCCTGCAAAAACGGCTAGGCAGACAAAACTGAGAGGCAAGAAGACGCGCTTGAACCGAAACAAATTAAAATTCATGGCTTATTGACTGCATATAAGGCGTGGGTTCTTTAGACGACTGAAAAATCCTGACACTTCTTCAGCACGTCTTTAGAGCATAAGAACGATCGCCCTTTAACTCCTCTCTCTAAAGAAGGAATATTTTCAACGTGAGATCTATAGAAAAAGAAAGGGGTCTATTGTCGTAAGCGAGTGGCAAAGTTTTGCGATCGGGTCGGTGATAGCGTCCGTGCTTTGAGAATAGCAGCCCCTAAAAAGGCATAAGACAAGATTCCCACGAGCGCCAAGATAAAGGGACTCACAGAACCCATCGCATTCCATAACGCGTGTAAGCTGGCAGCCGATAAATAGCCGATGCCTAAAATAATTCCGCTTTGTCTGGGTTTTAAGACGCTCAACCCGATGAAATAGCCAAAATAGCCGCTATACGCCATGTGTCCTGCGATCGAGCCTAACAAACGAGGAATGAGCAGTTGCAGCCCCATTAGCTGTTTCGGTCCGTCGCCGATTTGCAACGTGGTGTTTTGAATGATATCTGGCACATATTGCCCCAGAGTTTCTAAAAGCGTAAAGCCAACTGCCGAGGCAGTTCCTAAAAGAATGCCGTCTAACGGTTCTAAAATGCCGATGCGCTCTTTCCAGGGAGTCGGGAGCAGTCGTCCTAACCAATAAAACCCCAAAAGAGGAAGGGCTTTGAGTAGCTCCTCCATTAGTCCGGCTCCAAAAAACATCCGAATCAGCAGCACCACAAAATTCATTGGCTCCCCTGCTTCGGGCACTTGCCCTGGCAGGAGTTGTCGAAATAGCACAATGAAGAGGGGCAACACCGGACTTTGCAACAGCAGCACCGTGGTTAACCCTGCCGTAAGCAACACCCACCAGGGCTTATGTTTGCCGCACAGTTGATAGACAAAATAGTAAGCAGCGAGGGCAATATAAGTCGCCAATAAAAGGTTGAATAAAACAGAGTTTCCGATCGCCACGAACAAACCAACGACAAAGCCAACGGTGATCATGCCCGGAGCGAGGTAGGCTTTTTGTCTCAAATCCAGCCCCGATGAGGCGATCGGAAAAAGCTGGGTAAACGTGACAGAATTTCTAGGCGGTCGTGAACGTGGAATCGGCTCGATCTCCTCCAAAGGGCTGCTGACTGCGGAGGGTGAAAGGTTTGCCTCCCGACAATAATCAAATATGAATTCTGGACCGTTTTGCCCCAAAGACACGCGATCGCCTGCTTTTAAGACTCTACATCCGCGCAGGCGTTTGCCATTGAGATAGGTGCCATTTGAGCTGTTGAGATCACACACCCACCACGTTGGTCGCCCATCTACCACTGTGGACGTAGGGCGAATCTCAATATGACGACGCGAGACCGAGCCATAGATAAGCGGATCGAGAACAATTTGGCACCGAGGATCACGCCCGATCGCGACAATTTGTTCAGTAGAAAGCGGATAAATTGGCTGTTTCTGTTTAGAAAGGCTTCCGTTGGACAGTTGCCGCAAGGAAGCGATCGCAAGGGATTCACCCGTCATGGGTCACGGATTCCAGCAAATGTCATCAGCCGGGGGCATCCGGTAGAGGTGTTAGGCGATAGGTAGCATTAAGAACTATTCTATACTTAACACTGAGCACTCCTGATTAAATTGTGGGCTGTGAACAGTGAATTTTGCATTAAGAATTCGCCGTTCAGTCGCTATTTCTGATTTGCTTTTGTATCTAACACTGCTGTGTAGAAAAAGACTGCTGTGAGCGGAACGCTAACTGCGAGAATGACACCAGTCAGGGTTCCGCCTAGCTGAGGGCTACCAGAAGACAGTTCAAACACAGAACCGACAGCGGCGATCGCGGCAACGCACGATCCTCCTAAAAACACACCACTTTTTGGAGTCACGAAATTTTCGCCTTTAATCAATAACATTAAGCTTAAGCTTTGAATGTCCAGTGAATCATTCAAAGCTCAAAATTCAAGCGATCGGTTTAACGGCGTGAGACGAGAACCCTCGCTTTGTGAGTTCTTGAGTGAGGGCGAGTTTATTTTTGACACGATCAACAAACAGCACCCCGTTTAAGTGATCAATCTCGTGCTGAATGGCGCGGGACAGCAGCCCTGCTGCACTGAGGGTTTGCGGACGACCGTGCTCATCTTTAAAGGAGACCTCGATCGCTTCGGGTCTCGTCACATCTAGATAGACTCCCGGAATGCTAAGACAGCCTTCTTGCCCGACCTCAAGGTCACGGCTCGATTTTTTAATCATCGGGTTAATCAAAATCAGAGGCGGAGCCGCCGCATTTTCAGGGTCGCAGTCTACGACAATAAGCTGCTTGTTAATTGCCACTTGGGGCGCTGCTAGCCCAATTCCATCTTCGCTATACATGGTTTGCAGCATCTCTCGCACCATTTGGCGAATCTCAGCATCAATTTTTGAGATCCGTTTGGCAGGCTGACGCAGCACCCGATCGCCGAGTTGGTAAATCTCTAAGGGTGGCTTCGCTAATTTTTTCTTCTCAACCAAAACTTCAGAAGTCATGGACTTATTTTCTCAACATGAATAACAAAGGTCGAACTGATTCCGCTTTAAGTCTATCTTAACGAATGGCGACCCCCCAAGGGTTAAAATTTTTGCGTCTTCGGCAATCCAGATTTTATGTGAAGCTTTGCCAACTTGGTGATAAAAGAGAACGGAGATGACCAAACTTTAGGACTAACGCGTGTTTCGTTTTTTGACAAAGCTAGACTATTTGCTGCGAGAAACGCTGCTTGGTTTGCGTCGCGGCGGCTGGATGAATTGGGCAGCCATAAGCACGGTGACGGTGCTGCTATTTCTGTTTGGCACTGGCTTGCAGGCTTCTTGGCAGCTAGAAGGATTGCTCAACCAAGTGGGCAGTCAGCTAGAGGTTTCGGCTTATTTAGAAACCGGAGTGGATGGGGCAATGCTCAAACCTGTGATTGAAAGGTTCCCAGAAGCGGAGGTAGTTAAGAGCATTTCTAAAGAAGAAGCCTGGGTAAGTTTGGTCAAGGATCTCGGCATTTCTGATCTCAAAGACGCGTCTCGACAGCTAGAAGGAAATCCTCTAGTAGACGAGTTGAAGGTGAGGGCAAAATCTTCGGCATCCGTCCCGATTTTGGCGAAAAAGCTGAAAAATTTGCAGGGGGTCGAAGACGTGCAGTATGTAGACGAAGCGGTGAAGCGAATTGCTCAACTCGATCGAGGGTTAAACTGGCTGAGTTTGATGATTACGGGATTGTTGACGATGACGACGATCGCCGTCATCAGCACTACCATTCGTCTGATTGTGATGGCGCGTCGTCGCGAAATTGAAGTGATGCAGCTCGTGGGCGCAACCTCAAGCTGGATTTATTTCCCATTCATTTTGCAGGGCATTGTGTTTGGTGTCGTCGGCGCGACGATCGCCTGGGGTTTGATTCGGGTAGTCGAACAGTTTTTGCAAACCTTGCTGGCACAGCAGCCAGAGTTTATACAATTCTTGGCAACGAATGGGTCACTTCGCCCGATCGACACGATCGCGCTCCCACTCATCTTGCTAGGATTTGGTGGCTCGGTCGGTCTGTTAGGAAGTCTTTTTGCAGTCCGTCGTTTTGCAACTCGCTAATCCCCTATGAAATCGCAATGGGACTGTTTTCTACAAAATTTAGGAGAGTGGCAGGGTTCGTTTACGCAACTCTCGCCGCAAGGAGAAGTTCTCAGCGACACGCCCTCTTTTTTGTCTCTAGAAGGGCTAGACAACAATCAGAAAGTGCGCCTAACGCTGCGCCGTGACGGAAAACCGGAGGTCGTGCTGGAGTATGACACGATCGGCGGCGGACTCAGGTTTTGTGAAAATGGGTCGTTCTCCCAAGGGGCAATTCAGTTTGCGCCCTATACCCAATTTGGGGCAGAGTTGGCGCTGCTGCATGGCGATCGTCGCCTTCGCTTAGTGCAGTTGTTTAACAAAGAGAGCCAGTTTGAGCAGTTAACGCTGATTCGAGAGCGACGGGTAGGAACAGATGCGCCAGAGCGATTGCCGTTGACGATCGAGGATCTGATCGGTGAGTGGCACGGTGAGGCGGTGACGATTTATCCTGACTGGCGATCGCCGGACGCGTATCAAACGTCTCTAAAACTGCATCGTGAAGGAAGCGATCGGCTGGTGCAGGAGTTGTCTATTGGAGAAGAGAAAGTCTTGACTTCAACGGCGACGATTCGAGACTCAGTGCTGTCGTTTGATGGGGTGCAAGCGCTGCTGTTGCCCGATGGGGCTTCTTCGACGTGTCCGATACAGATCCGATCGGGGCAACCGTTGTTTTTAGAGGTGGGTTGGTTACTTGAGCCTAATTTGCGTCAGCGTTTAATTCGCCGTTATAGCGATAAAGGAGAATGGGTGAGTTTGACGCTGGTGACAGAAAAGAAAACCTCTCTCGGTTAAATCTCAACGTATAGATGTTGTTTGCTGAGAGGAAATTTTATGAATAACTCTGACGAAACCCTCAAGTTGCATCTTTGCCCTCGCCTGACAGAAGCTGTTTCGATTCAAGTTCCGGTGGATGCTTTAGAGTCGCTTAGAAAGGTTGCAGAGAGCCGAGAGATGTCTGTAGAAGCGCTGTTGAGACTATACATCGGGCGAGGGCTGCGGCAAGACTTGACCAAGCTTTTTTCTGAACGGGTGCTAGAAAAACGGCTCAAGTATTAGCAAGACACATTCAATCGGAAGAAGAAATCTCAGATTTTACAAGAGATTCAAGCTGAGACGACTCGGTGAACGATTCAGTATGACAGTATGGATTTAAAAGTTTGTAGAAGCTTACAGAAAACGCCCTGACTGAGCGCTTTAACGAATTGCTCCGTTATAAAGAACGGTTGTCTTAAAATCGGCTTTGTCTACTCGCACGTCGCTCTCCACAAACGGAGTATCAGAACCGGGAGCGCTGCCTTTGAAGGTAAAGAGCCAAAAATCACCTTTATCTACATAGGGAGATTGGGCGGCATATCCGTGCATCGATCGTTCAGCCCGATAAACACCTATCCCACCGTTGGCAGCTTCTCCCGCTTGACGAGCTAGGTTTTTGGCGCGGCTGAGTGCCTCAATTTCTTTGACCCTAGCTTGAACGGTCGGATCGGTGAACTGAGCACGCGCGATCGGACTCATCACAAACGGAAACATCAGCAGCGTTAATAGCAGGAAATATCGCATGGTTGAAAACCTCTAGGAGAAGTGGCAATGGTTGAGCAAAGGGCTAGACAATTCTACATAGCAACCGTATTTCTAGCTACTATGAATGCAGTTCGCATCGCGATCGCTTCACGCTTCTAAAAAAACGATTTTCTCAAAAAGATTAAAGAATAAGTTCTACCAAAACTTTTGCAAAAAAATGATAAATCTGGCTCTTAATGTGATCAATGAAGAACGAGAATCCATCCACACACCAGGTTCCATTCAGCCACATGGTTTGTTATGTGTGCTTTCAGAATCAGACCTTCACATTACACAGGTGAGTCTAAATGCTGAAAATATTTTAGGGATTGCCCCCGAAAACTTTGTCGATCGCCCGCTATCAGATTTTATTGACGACGATCACATTGCTGAAATTAGAGCTTGCCTCGATCCCGCGTCTGAGCAAACCAATCCGCTTAATCTTTCGATCCCAGGAGATGAGGGTTCTACTCGGTTTTTTAACGGCATTGTTCACCAGGCTCTCAGTGGTGAAATTGTATTGGAGCTAGAGCCGATCGCAGCGACGGCTAAACGCGACTTTACCCAGTCTTATCGCAACATCAAAGACACGCTGGCAAAAATTCAGGTCACAAAAACGCTGTCTGAACTGTGCGATCTGATCGTGAAGGAAGTGCGACAGATTACGGGGTTCGATCGGGTCATGGTCTATCGCTTTAATGAAGCTGGCGATGGCACGGTGATTGCAGAAGACAGGAAACCCAATTTAGAGGCTTTTTTAGGACTGTATTATCCCGACACAGACATTCCGCAACGGGCAAAACACCTTTATATGCTCAACTGGCTGCGGTTGCTGCCCGATGTCAATTATCAGCCCAGTTTACTCACAGGCATCGAAGGGACTGAGCCTGCTAATCTCGATATGCGCCATTGCGTACTGCGGAGTATGTCACCCTGTCACATCCAGTATTTGCAGAATATGGGAGTCGGGGCTTCGATGTGCATCTCGCTGATCCAGCAGCAACGACTGTGGGGGATGATTACCTGCCATCACACCACGCCCAAATTTGTGCCTTACGAAATCCGCACGATCTGCGAGTTTCTCGGTCAACTGATGTCTACCGAGCTATCGGTGAAGGAAGCCACTCAAAACCTTGACTACGAACTCCGGCTTAAAGCCACCGAGGTGCAGTTTGTCAATCGCCTGACCAATGCGACCGATTTTTTGCAGGCACTTGAAGATTCTCCCAACGATTTGCTGGCGCTTACGGGTGCACAGGGTGCGGCGGTGTGTGAAGGCGATCGCATTGCCCTGATTGGCAGCACTCCTGACAAAGAATCTGTGATTGATCTGTTGGGGTGGTTGCCCGATCGCTTTGAGAACGACCTGTTTGTGACCGACTCTCTGCCCAGCCTCTACCCAGATGCTAAAGCCTATAAAAATGTCGCGAGTGGGTTGCTGGCGATGGCAATCTCAACAACTCAGCATCGCTATGTGCTGTGGTTTCGTCCCGAATTTTTGCAAACGGTGACTTGGGCAGGCAACCCTGACAACCCTACGCAGATTGCAGCCGATGGCAGTGTGACGATTTCTCCGCGCCAATCGTTTGCAGCCTGGCAAGAAACCGTGCGCCTCAAATCTCTTAACTGGTTGCAGTGCGAAATTGAAGTGGCGATCGAGCTACGGAGTTTAGTCGTAGATGTGATCTTGGCTCAGACAGACGAAATGGCGAGAGTCAATCTAGAACTGACCCGCAGCAACACTGAGCTAGATTCCTTTGCTTATATTGCGTCCCACGATCTCAAAGAGCCGCTGAGAGGGATTCATAACTACTCTAATTTTTTGATGGAAGACTATGTCAAAGTGTTGCCCGAAGACGGCGTTGCCAAGCTGCAAACGGTGGTGCGTCTGACTCAGCGCATGGATGATTTGATTAGCTCGCTGATGCACTATTCTCAGCTAGGACGATCTGAAGTGATGCGGCAGTCCGTGAACCTGAATGTCTTGGTACAGCAGACGATCGCTACGCTCAAAATTAGTCATCCCCAACACCCGATCGAGTTTCGTCTACCCCAACCGCTGCCGACGATTTGCTGCGATCGCTCTCAGATGATCGAGTTATTTACTAACCTGATCGGCAACGCGATTAAATATAACGACAATGCCGAGAAATGGGTTGAAATTGGCTTTGTCGAATCAAAACCAGTGCGGAATGGCACCCAGATTTCCCATACGCTCTACATCCGCGACAACAGCATTGGCATTCCCCCTGAGCACTTTGAGCGGATTTTTGAAATCTTCAAGCGACTCCATCCACCCGACCAATATGGTGGGGGCACCGGGGCGGGGTTAACGATCGTCCGCAAAATTGTAGAGCGGCATGATGGGAAAATTTGGGTAGAGTCTACGCCGGGTGAGGGCAGTACGTTTTATTTCACTCTATCGGACGCGGTGAAGCCATGATTGCACCTTCAGTCATCTCCAAGGTGCAACCCCTATTGCTGGTCGTTGAAGACAGCAACGAGGATTTTGAAGCGTTCCAGCGTTTCTTGCGCCAATCTCCTCTGGCTATTTCTGTCTACCGTTGTCTGAATGGCGACCAGGCTTTAGAGTTTCTCTACCACACCGATCGCTACACTGATCCTGAAAGCGCCCCCCGTCCTGGGCTAATCTTGCTCGACCTAAACTTGCCAGGAACCGATGGACGAGAGGTGCTGCGCCAAATCAAACAAGATGACGATCTAAAATCGGTGCCCGTGGTCATCTTTACCACGTCGAATAATCCGAAAGACATCGAAGCCTGCTATCGGCAAGGGGTAAATAGCTATATCATCAAACCCATGGATTTTAGTTTATTAAAGCGAAGCATTCAGACATTACTAGACTATTGGTTTGACATTGCAAGACTTCCCGGCAATTCTCTGTAAAAATCGAACATGTCTCTAACTCAACGTACCGCTCTAATCGTGGATGATAACCCCGAAGACTGTGAGACGTATCGACGGTATCTGCTGCGAGATCAGGAGTATCACTATACGATCGTGACGGCAGGCTTAGGGCAAGAAGGGTTAGCGTTAAGTCAGCAGCACCAGCCAGATATTGTGTTGCTAGATTACCAACTGCCAGATCTCAATGGTCTAGAGTTTCTCACCCAATTAAAAGCCCAGACTCAGCAAAATGTCTTGCCTGTGATTATGGTGACTGGGAGAGGCGGCGAAGTGATCGCGGCTCAATCAATTAAACTAGGGGCACTAGACTATGTGGTGAAAGAGCAAATCACCCCAGAGAATCTGCGCTTGACGATCAATGGAGCGATTGAAATCGCGCGGTTACAAATCCAATTAAAGCAGCAGCTTGAATTAGAACAAGCAGCGCGGGCTGAAGCTGAAAGAGCCAACCGAGCAAAAGATGACTTCTTATCGAACGTCTCACACGAACTCCGCAGCCCGTTAAGTGCCATCTTGGGTTATGCCCAACTGCTCAAGTCACGTACATTCGATGAAGCACAAACCAATCGCGCTTTGCAGGTGATTGAACGCAGTGCTAAAGCGCAATCTAAACTGATTGAAGACCTGATTGACACTGCCAGAATTCAGAGCGGAAAAATCCGGTTAACCCTTCGTTCGATTGATCTTAGATTGGTGGTGGATGTGGCGATCTCAACGGCACAGCTATCCGCCGACGAAAAGAACGTTCAGATCACATCGCAACTGAATCAGGCAACGGTGATGGGAGATGTCGATCGCTTAAATCAAATTCTCTTGAATCTGCTTGCAAATGCCATTAAATTCACATCTCCAGAGGGTCGGGTTGAAGTCACTCTCGACGTGGTAGAGACTCAGGCTCAAATTCGAGTCATCGATACGGGATGCGGCATTCGGGCAGACCTACTCCCTCATGTTTTTGAGCGGTTTCGACAAGGAGATGCCAATAACCAGACCACGCAAGGACTTGGATTAGGGTTGGCGATCGTCCATCATCTCGTCGAGCTTCATGGCGGCACCGTTTGGGCAGAGAGTTTAGGAGAAGGACTGGGAGCGACGTTTACGGTGAACCTGCCACTCATACCGATGCCGCCAGTGGTCAAACTAGAGGCTAATTAGCCCCCGATCGACCCAATTTAAGGGGGGTTCGAGTTCTAGTGGTGGACGATGAAGCCGACTCTCAGGGATTCATCGCGTTTGTCCTAGCCCAGGCGGGTGCAAGTGTGATCACAGCCACGACAGCAGGCGAAGCCTTGGCTGCGTTCACCCAGTTCCCGATAGACATGCTATTGAGCGATATTAGACTGCCAGAGATGGATGGTTATATGCTAATGCAGCAGATTCGATCGTTTTCACCAGAGCAAGGAGGAAATGTTTCAGCGATCGCCCTGACTGCCTACGCTGGAGAAGTTGACCAACAGCAAGCCCCATCTTCAGGGTTTCAGATCCATCTGTCAAAACCGATCGACCCAGAGCAGCTTGTCAACGCAATTAGCGCTTTATGTAACTCTGAAGAAACCGTAGAATTTACACAGACGGTCTAAGCTGAATCTCCTCGAAGCGATCGACAATCACATCCGTGTTGGCTAGCTGATTTGGGTGAGTGCCTCCCCAAGTCACACCGATCGCGCCGATCGCGCCGCCTTGTTTTGCCAGTTCGATATCGGCGCTAGAGTCTCCGATCACCAAAGTTGCGGCAGGTGACACGCTTAATTCGCGGCAAGCTAGATGCAGCAATCGAGGATCGGGTTTGCTGAGTCCGTTACAGCTTCCCATTTGCAACTGAAAGTAAGCCGCAAGATCATAAAATTCGACAAAATCACGCACGTTTTCTTCGGTGTCAGCCGAGAGAATGCCAACTTTGAGATCTGACCTTGCCAGGGATTGCAGTAACGGCAGTGCGCCATTAAAGAGTGGAGTCAGTTTGGCTTTTTTGGGGAGCGCTCGATCGGCATCTAGCAATGCTGTATGGGCGATCGTCTTTGCCTCGATCCAGTCACGTCCAGTGGCGGCAATACAAGCAGCCATCGCGATTTCGTCCTCTTGGCGAGTTGCAACTGCAATTAACCCGACGGGATTGACGCGTCCATCGACTAGCCCGAATGTCTTTAATAGAGACTCTTTAACTCCAAGCACTTGAGCCTCGACGAAGCTCGATCGTGCTATCGCCAACGCGTGTAAAAACTGATGGGAGTCGGCTAACGTTCCATCTTTGTCGAAGAGAATGGCTTCTACGTTTTGAAACGTCTTTGCACCACAGGAAATCGTCGCCATACGCTCCTCTAAATAGGTTCAATAAAAAAGAGGGATGGCTCCCTCTCTTTAATGATTAAATTGGCTTGACTGCAATCATTCGTTGATCGCTGGAACCAATTCAGGATCTGCGACTGCTTCCTCTTCTTCAGGAGCCACCGTTTCCTCTTCAGGAGCGATTGCTTCCACTTCTTCAGGAGCGACTGCTTCCTCTTCAGCAGAAGGAATTTCGATCTCCTCCTCGATCGCGTCTGCAACGGCTGCTGGAGCAGCGCCCTGCTGATTGATCTGCATCTGCTCACGATACTTTGCCGCCATTTCTTCAGCTTTCTCGTAAACCACTTCAGGGTTTTTCACCATGTCGCCCGGTTCAGGCTCTAGCTGCTTGGTCGAGAGCGAAATCCGACCGCGCTCAGCATCGAGGTCGATGATCATCACCTTCACTTCGTCGTTGACGTTAAAGACGCTGTGAGGAGTGTCGATGTGGTCGTGAGAAATCTCTGAGATGTGCAGCAGACCGCTCACGCCGCCGATGTCGATAAATGCACCATAAGGCTTGATGCCGCGCACCGTGCCGATCACGACTTCGCCCACTTCTAGGCGGTTCATTTTGCGCTCAACCAGAGCACGACGATGACTAAGAACCAAACGGTTCCGCTCTTCATCGACTTCCAAAAACTTCAGAGGCAGCTCTTCGCCCACTAATTCTTCTTTGGGCTTGCGAGTGCTGATGTGAGAACCGGGAATAAACCCGCGCAAACCTTCAATTCGCACCAGTGCGCCGCCTCGGTTGGTAGCAAACACGAGCGATCGCACCGTTGCATCTTCAGCCTGAAGCTGACGCACCCGCTCCCAAGCGCGCATATACTCAATGCGGCGAATCGAAAGCGTCAACTGACCGTCTTCATTCTCATCTGCCAAGATGAAGAACTCGCGTGTTTCGTTTGACTGCAACACTTCTTCAGGGTTGTCAATGCGGTTGATTGACATTTCCTGAATAGGAATGTAGGCAGCAGTTTTGGCACCGATGTCGATCAGAGCGCCTCTTGGCTCTAGACTAAATACCGTCCC
>JBBQYE010000032.1:0-17395 GCA_038208945.1 Leptolyngbyales cyanobacterium
CGGCGATGCGTTTCTTCCGGCTTATGTGCCGATCGTCGAGCGTCGCAACGGCTTAGACTACACCGAGCATCAGCGCAACTTCCAACTCTACCGACGCGGGCGCTATGTTGAATTTAACCTGGTGTACGATCGGGGCACCATTTTCGGCTTGCAAACCAACGGACGCACTGAGTCGATTTTAATGTCTCTTCCGCCCCTAGTTCGCTGGGAGTATGGCTTTCAGCCTGAACCAGGAAGCCCCGAAGCAGAACTTTATGACACCTTCTTAAAGCCGCAAGACTGGGCGAACTGGTCAGCAAATCCCAAGGCATAGCCTGCGCGGCTTACCCTTCGTTTTTGCGCTTCTCACTGTTTTATGAATGTCTCGATCGTTGGCTGCGTTAGAAATTCCAGATATGTGGGCATCACTAAACTCGATGCGCTTCGTCCGAACCTCATACTCGGACAGCACTCACCGATATCTACCGCATGAGGAACGTCAATGGTTTACATGGAGCAGAAGGCAATTGACATGGAGCAAACAACGCACACCCATCAAGACGGTACGACTGTCATTATCCTTCAGCCTACGGGGCGGCTCGACATCACGACGGCATGGCAGTTTCGCTTAAAGCTCCAAGAATGTATCGCCAAACTTAGCCGTCACATTGTCGTCAATCTGGGGCAGGTCAATTTTATTGATAGCTCTGGCTTAACGTCGCTAGTCGCTGGAATGCGCGATGCCGATAAGATCAGAGGCAGCTTTCGGATTTGTAACGTTCACCCCGAAGCCAAACTTGTCTTTGAAGTGACGATGATGGACTCAGTGTTTGAGATTTTTGAAACCGAGTCAGAAGCCCTAGAAGGAGCACCGAGAGGAGTCGCAAGTTAGTCAGATATTCTAATAGTCTTTTCGCTTGGTAAATTCGTAAGCGCCTAAGATCGCTCCCCAAAGGGCTTTGCCTGTGTTGGGTTCGATGCCTTTGTCATAGCTGAAAAATTTCCCAGGGCTGACTTCAAACCCCAAGGAGACTTGGCGGGTTTCACCTTGATAAGAAAAGCAGCAGCGAGCATCGGCAGGAGGCGACGCGTGGAAGCGATCGCCCTGCAAACTTTGTTCATGAGTTACTTGAAGAACGCAGCCAGGTAAGAGTTCTATCTGGTCTTCAGTCAGGGTTTCTAACCGATTTGGGTTCTGTCCGGCACCCCGAAATGCAGCAGGATTTTTGAAGCTGTAATATTGCACGTTTAAGGGAAAGTCAGCACGATCGTCCGTCGATCGGATGCGTAACAGCCGCTGGCGGTAGGCTTGATCTAGCTGCAACACGTTTGCTTGTTCGGCAAACACGGTGCAACTATCGTTTGTGAATAGATTAACCGGGCGATGCCACGCTCTTAGATGAACAAACCAGATGGGATCAGCGATCGCTTGCTCTCGATTGTCAAATTCGCCGCACAGGTCAAGCGCTAGGGTACTAACTAAATTCATAAAGTGGTACGATCGGGACAAAATTCACAATAATACTGCATCCTTGCCGTTTCAGATTTCTCCGTCTTCGATCGATGACCCTACTTATTTGACGCATCGCCGCTGGATGACTCGCGCGTTAGAACTTGCAGAAGAGGCAGGCAGCGCAGGAGATGTGCCTGTCGGTGCAGTGATTGTGAATGCAGATGGACAGATGCTTGCAGAAGCCCAGAATCGGCGGGAGCGTGATCATGACCCGACTGCCCACGCAGAAGTTCTCGCCCTTAGAGCAGCCGGACAGACGTTAAAAAACTGGCATCTGAATGACTGTACGCTCTATGTGACGTTAGAACCCTGTCCCATGTGTGCAGGTGCGCTGATCTTAGCTCGATTGGGTTTGCTGGTTTATGGGGCAGATGATTTGAAAGCGGGAGCAGTCCGATCGGTGCTTAATGTACCAGATAGTGCAGCTTCTAACCATCAACTGGCTGTGCTGGGCGGCATTTTAGAATCGGCGTGCCGTCAGCAGTTGCAGGATTGGTTTCACGATCGACGCAGGCGATCGTCGAACAAAGGCATTCATTAAGTCTATTTAGAGAGTAGCTTAAGCTAAACGATTATCGCTTAAGAGAGCCTGACACCCTTATTAAGGAATCGAGTTCATCTCCCCAGCGAGTGGAGAGAGGAATCTCAGCCGAAGCCTTGCATTACTTCTTTTCGCTGACTTCTGGGTCAGGGAAGCAAACTTTTGTGCCTCCTAAACCACAATATCCGCCGGGGTTTTTGGCGAGATATTGCTGATGATAGGCTTCAGCATAGTAGAACTCAGGTGCGTCGAGAATTTCGGTCGAAACTTCTCCATAGCCTTCTTTTGTCAACGCTTTTTGATAGGCATCGCGAGATGCTTCTGCCAAAGCGCGCTGCTCATCAGAATAGACGTAGATGCCCGATCGATACTGAGTGCCGACATCGTTGCCCTGACGCATTCCCTGAGTCGGGTTGTGGCTTTCCCAGAAGACTTTGAGCAACTCTTCATAGCTGACCACACTGGGATCAAAGACCACTAGAACGACTTCGTTATGTCCCGTTTTACCTGAACAGACTTCTTGGTAAGTCGGGTTGGGGGTTGCTCCTGCCGCATATCCTACTGCGGTTGTGAAGACCCCTTTTTGCTGCCAAAACTTGCGCTCTGCGCCCCAAAAGCACCCAAACCCCAACACTGCCGTCTGCATCCCAGTCGGAAACGGAGGCTGAAGGGGATTGCCGTTGACATAGTGACTTGAGGGCACGGGCATCTTTTCCGCCCGTCCTGGTAGGGCTTCTTCAAGGGTGGGCAAGCTCTGCTTTTTGCCAAGTCCAAATAATGCCATGCGTTTTAACTCTTATTTTTGAGATGAATCTTTACGTTATTTCATCGTAGCGTATCCCCCAGCCTGCTTCAGGTGTTGGGAACCGTCCAATTATTTAATGATTGGTACACAATGCTCTCTCCGCGTATAACATTCTTTTTAGGGGTAGTCTGTCACCCCCATCACGGCAGTCTTCCCATGTTTGAGCTATGAAACATTCCATCTCTAGGGCACCCTTTCAGATCAAGTGGGGAACGATCGGCGCGATCGGGCTTTTATCAGTTGCGGCGGGTCTAGTGATCAGTGGGGCATGGCTGAGTGTGGAATTTATTCTTGATCCTCGATCGGTGATTTGGCTGAATCACTATCTTCCCGATGAGGCAAAAATTCCGATCGTGGGGTCAGCCGAGTTGCGAACCCTGGCAGAGTTACAGGAAGCACTGAGAAAAACCGGACGCACGATCGGCAACCCGATCCTGCTAGACAGCAATCTGAAATCGGCTAAAAATCCTTCTGATCTGCTGCTGCCTGTGCTGACTCACCAAGAGAACTGTGATCTAGGCTGCGATCGCGTGACTGAGCTAAGAGTCTATCGCCCGGTTGCGGGGCGCGATCGTCGAGGCAGAGAGTATCTTCAACTGATTAGTCAGCTTTCGATCAGTGGAATCGACGAGACATTTGTGCTGACACCGTTTGCAGAGGCTGAGGGCGACGATCAAGGCTCAACCCGCGCACTGCCGTTAACCACACTACTGCGATTTGAAGAAAGAGCACCGGGGCAAGGCATTTGGCTTAACCTGAGTGGTCAGCGATCGCAGGGAAACAAATCTACCGCCTATGGAGAAATCGTTCACTACAACCCTGGTCAACCCTACCTCAACGTTTTGTTGCGATGGACTAGCCCGATCGGAGAGGCTCCCGTTTGGCAAAAACGAGCCAAGGGAATGCTGTCTACGCTGGTGGTGAATCAGTCGATCGGGCTAGAACCCAATTTTGCTGCCTACCAGGTGAGAGCACGCAAATTCACCCCTGATCCTCTACAGCTTCTTCCGGTTTCGCTCACCGAACCTGCTTTAGAAAATGGCGCGTTTGTCGATGCCCTTTTTCTAGCAAGAAATGGTTTATGGTCAACCGCTCTAGAGTTTTTACGATCGGTAAAGAAACGCCAACCTCCGACGGAATGGTCGGCAGTAGCTCAAGCGCAAATGGATCTCGTAGAACGCCACGCACAAGTCACTCAACTGCAAGCTTCTCAGCCTTGGGCGAGTGTCAGTCAACAGGTGCTAGTCAATCTGATTGATGGGCGTTGGGCAAAAGCCACACAAGTGCTGCAAGTGTCGCCTGACGATCGCGACGAGATCACCAGTCTATTGAAGAATGATTCGGGGCGGCTGTGGAAGCGGGTCAGCGCTCTGCTGAAAGTGAATCCTATTCGGCAAGATGTGCAGACCTGGGGAGCGCTGATTTTGATGGCGCAACAAGACAAAGCCAAGGCGATCGCGTGGTTGAAGAAACAACCGCAAGAGGCTGCAACAAGTCGTACCCAAATCATCAAATTGTTAAATCAAGTCGATGGCACGTCAGATTCAAGCCTAAGCAACTTGAGCGAGAAACCAAAGTCTTCAGCCGTTCAGGAAAAGAAAGCCACCCCGTAGGATTGTCGGCGTTGCTGAATGCAACTATAAATTGCCCTCCTCACGACGTGCAAAGTCCTCGCCAACCCTCCTCCTTGGCGAGAAGGGAGCTAAAGATCTTGTCCCCTCTCCTCTTGGGAGAGGGCTAGGGTGAGGGTCAATTTGGAAATTCATCCATCAATTCGGCAACGTCGGATTATCAATAAAGCAGGCTTTTTGGCAGCAGTAACGTGGAACAATTACCCGTCGTGAATGCCGGAGGGGGGGATAAATAACGTTTTTTCGGTCTGTTTTCTGCATCTTCTTGAGAATTAGTTGCAGAAAGAGCTTGACAAGGTTCGTCAAACCGTAATAAGACGATTAAGGGTTATTGTCTCATCGAATAGATAAGAACGATAATTATTATCACTCGCAGCTTTGCTTGACTTCTGATCGAGTCGATGCAGAAGTTGCGTGACCCATTCATTCACCTTGGTGCGAGGCTAGACGATTATGACGAATCTCTTTTTCAAAGCTTTGTGGCTAAATCCTGCGATCGTGGCACTCAGCCTAACGATTTCATCAATGGCAAAAGCGGCTGATGTTCCAGCCATTGCTCAGACTGCGCCAATTCAGCTTGCTCAAGCTGCCGAGACAATGCCCTCAGTTGATGAGAGCAACGATCCGATCGAGACACCACTATCTCAAGTCACTTCTGTCTCTCAACTATCAGATGTGCGTCCTACTGACTGGGCATTTCAGGCACTGCAATCTCTCGTTGAGCGCTATGGCTGCATTGCTGGATATCCTGACAAAACCTATCGCGGCAACCGTGCTATGACTCGCTATGAGTTTGCAGCCGGGTTGAATGCGTGTCTCGATCGCGTCAACGAACTAATCGCCGCAGCCACGGCTGATTTAGTCAAGAAAGAAGACCTGGCAATTTTGCAAAAGCTGCAAGAAGAATTTGCTGTAGAACTGGCAACCGTGCGCGGTCGAGTCGATGCCCTCGAAGTGCGGACTGCCACCTTAGAAAAGCAGCAGTTTTCTACCACAACTAAACTCAATGGAGAAGTCGTCATCGGGCTTGCAGGCGTTGCATCGGGCAGAACGATCAGCGGTCAAGAGGTCTCAAAAAACACGATTTTGGGCGATCGAGTTCGTCTCAACTTCGACACCAGCTTTACGGGCAGGGACATATTGAGAACCCGTTTACAAGCTTCAAACTTAGCCGTGCTGCCTGCGGCTAGAGATAATGGCGACTTGCTGACGCGAGAAGGAAACTTCCGATTTGCAGGCGATGGCGGCAATCAACTCGGAGTCGATGCCCTGTTGTATCAATTTCCGTTGGGTGAAAAGACGACAGTCACGATCGAGGCAAACGCTGGAGCTATTGATGACTTTACCGACACCCTCAATCCTTTTCTTGATGGAGATGGTGCGACGGGTGCCCTAACTCACTTTGGGATTCGCAACTCCATCTACTATCTGGTGAACGGAACCGGGGTCGGACTGCGGCAATCGTTTGGCGATACACTAGAACTGAGTCTTGGCTATCTCGCCAATGATCCAGCAAATCCTGGTAGTGGTGCGGGCTTGCTGAATGGGGCATATGGAGCGATCGCTCAGTTGACCTTTAAGCCTAGCCAATCGTTGGCTCTAGGGTTAACCTACATTCACGCTTACAATAACGATTTCACCGCAAACGGCAGTGTGGGCAGTGATCTCGCAAACTTCCGCACATTCACAGGGTCTGCCACCTCCGCAAATGCTTATGGCATCGAAGCCTCCGTCAAATTGAGTCCTAAAATCAATATCAATGGCTCAGTCGGATATACCAATGCCCAGACGCTGACGGGCTTAAAAGGCGATCTTGACATCTGGAACTGGTCGGTAGGTCTCGCGTTTCCCGATTTGGGCAAGAAGGGCAATCTAGGAGGAATCATTGTCGGAATGGAACCCAAAGTTACAGGCAGTGGAGGCGCACTGGGGCAAGCAGTTGGGCGCGATCGCGACACCTCTCTACACATTGAAGGCTTCTACCAATATCAGTTAACCGACAACATTGCAGTCACTCCTGGAGTAGTTTGGTTAACGGCTCCTAACCATGACAACCGCAATGACGATGTGGTGATCGGCACGGTTCGGGCAACGTTCACGTTCTAATGTGACCCATCATCGGTCATGTCAAAATCGGGTAGAGACGTTTCGGTGGAGCGTCTCCACGCCATCGGGTAACCGCATAATTTTTAAACACGATCTGTCATGGCAAAATCGGCAAGACGTTTCACCGAAACGTCTCTACGGGGGTGAATCTCCAGGTTTAGCGCATAGGAACCCAATGGCGTTGTGTCTGATCAGAGTTCAATCAACGCCGCGCTCCCAGTGGTGTCGATAGCTGAGCTTGTCATCACCCTGCATCGTCATCGTGATCCGACAAGGAGAAATTTCTGACCTCAGCAGTCGCGGGTGGGAAGCAGATCAGTTTGGGTTGACTCTCGGTCGCTCTCCTGGCTAATCTCAATTTTAGGCTCCGTCAACAGCAGATGAAACCGTTCTTGTCTCGTTAATAAATCGTGGTGATTGCCTGCACGTCAGACCAAGCAGGCAATTTTGTAGACACGATCGAGCGAGAAACGGGTCTGCGATGGTGAGTCAGCATGGGATGGTAGGATAGCTTACGCAGTGCGATGTTAGTCTAGCCGATCCCCATGCCAACTCCACCCTCGATCGCTTTAAAGATTACGGATCAACAGCATGAGTTAACCATTAAAAGCACACAACAAGCACTGCATGGGCGAATTCGGGTGCCGGGAGACAAATCGATTTCTCATCGATCGCTGATGTTAGGCGCTCTTGCCGAGGGCGAAACGGTGATTCATGGGTTGCTGTTAGGCGAAGATCCGCGCAGCACAGCAGCGTGTTTTCGGGCGATGGGAGCGACGATTTCAGAACTCAATGCCGAAGAAGTGCGGGTCAGAGGCATCGGGTTTGGCAATCTGCAAGAACCTGAAGATGTCCTCAATACGGGGAACTCTGGAACCACGACTCGGCTGATGCTGGGAATTTTAGCGTCGCATCCGGGGAAGTTTTTTACGGTGACGGGCGATCGCTCGATTCGTTCTCGCCCGATGTCTCGCGTGGTGAAGCCATTGCAGCAGATGGGCGCACAGATTTGGGGACGCAACAACAATTCCCTGGCACCGTTGGCGATTCAAGGACAGAGTTTAAAGCCGATTCACTATCAGTCTCCGATCGCCTCTGCCCAAGTCAAATCGTGCATTCTGCTAGCCGGACTGATGATTGAAGGACAGACAATCGTCACCGAACCCGCTCTCTCACGCGACCACAGCGAACGGATGCTTAAAGCATTTGGGGCAGATCTAAGCGTTGATCCCGAAACCAACAGCGTCACCATCACGGGGCAATCTCGACTTAAAGGACAAACTGTGATTGTTCCAGGAGATATCAGCTCGGCGGCGTTTTGGCTCGTGGCGGGGGCGATCGTTCCGGGTTCTGATTTGACGATCGAGAATGTCGGCGTGAATCCGACTCGCACCGGAGTGTTAGAAGCCTTAGAACAAATGGGCGCAGACATCACGTTAGAAAATCAGCGTCACGTTGCCGGAGAGCCTGTCGCCGATCTGCGAGTGCGTCATAGCAAACTCAAAGCCTGCACGATCTCCGGGGACTTAATTCCTCGTTTAATCGACGAAATTCCGATTTTGGCAGTCGCCGCCACCTTTGCAGAAGGAACAACCGTGATTCGAGACGCTGAAGAGCTGCGGGTGAAAGAGAGCGATCGCATCACCATCACCGCGACTCAACTGAATCTCATGGGAGCCAACATCACCGAGTTGCCGGATGGCATGGAGATTATCGGCGGCAAAACTCTTAAAGGGGCTGAAGTCGATAGTCACACTGACCATCGGATTGCGATGAGTTTAGCGATCGCGGCTCTCAACGCTACAGGAACCACAACGATTCACCGCGCCGAAGCCGCCGCGATTTCCTATCCTGATTTCACCGCGACGTTGCAGCAAGTGACCCATTAGAGAATTCGGGTGGTGCAGGAGTTTTAATCGCGATCGTTAACCCATTAAAATCACATTATCAATAACGTGAATAATTCCGTTATCAGCTTCGATATCAGGCGCGATCACGGTCGCATTCTTCACCTCGAAGCCGTCAGTGAAATTTAATGTGATCGGTGATCCTTCGAGCGACGTGACAAAATCGAGCTTTTCTAAATCGGCTTTTGTATATTTGCCAGATACGACGTGAAAAGTTAAGATTCGGGCAAGTTGAGGAATGTTTTGCACGAGAGTCTGAATGGTTCCGGGCGGCAGTTTAGCAAACGCATCATCGGTTGGCGCAAACACCGTAAACGGACCCGGACTCTTGAGCGCGTCAACCAAATTAGCGGCTTTAACCGCTGTTACCAATGTGGTAAAAGACCCTGCACCAACGGCAATGTCAACAATATCAGCCATAGTAAATATAAGATTGAGATTCTACAAAAGACTGTGAGAAAAGCGTTGCACAGAGAAAGTGAAGGTACCAGTCTACGATCGCTGCGATATCGAAACCTGCAACAACTTGGCAATGGCTCCAACAAAAAACTGAACCATGCAACGCCAATTGGAAGGGAGCGTAAGCTCTTATGGATTATCATATCTATAAAATCCATAGTAAAAAAGCATTGTTATCAATAATTTCAATAGACTTTTTACTATGAACTAGCTATCCATCTCCAGGAGACCTTTGCTTTGCAGAACGCCACCCTCCATCAACTTAAAGTCTTTGAAGCGGTTGCTCGTCACAGCAGTTTTACCCGTGCCGCCGAAGAACTGTTTCTCACTCAGCCAACCGTTTCGATGCAGGTTAAGCAGTTATCAAAAACGGTTGGTCTGCCATTATTTGAGCAAGTTGGCAAACGGCTTTACCTGACTCCTGCGGGTAAAGAATTGTTTTCAACCTGTCGAGACTTGTTCGCTCGGCTCTCTCAGTTTGAGATCGCGATCGCTGACCTCAAAGGTTTAAAGCAAGGCTGTCTGCGAATTGCTGTGGTGACGACTGCAAAATATGTGATTCCGCGAATTCTCGGTCCGTTTTGTCAACGCTATCCCGGCATTGATATCTCTCTAACCGTTACCAATCACCAATATGTGTTAGATAGTCTGAACGAAAACCGAGACGATCTATATATTCTCAGCCAGTTACCCGAAGACTCAGATGCAGTGGCGCATCCCTTCATGGAAAACCCGTTGGTGGTGTTGGCACCGCGCAATCACCCGCTGGTCAATGAGAAAAATATTCCTCTAAAGCGGATTTCTGAAGAGCCTCTGATCATGCGAGAACCGGGTTCTGGCACTCGCAAGACCATGCAAAAACTGTTTGATTCTCAGGGGTTGCCAATGAGAGTCAAACTCGATTTGGGCAGCAATGAAGCGATTAAACAAGCGATCGTAGGTGGTCTAGGGATTTCGGTGCTCTCTAAACACACTCTGGCGCTAGAAGGACTGACAAATCAGTTGGCGATTTTAGATGTAGAAGGCTTTCCGATCGAGTGTCATTGGTATGTCGTCCATCCATCTGGAAAACAGCTATCGGCGATCGCGCAGGCTTTCTTTGACTACTTGTTGACTGAAGCGAAACAAGTCTCTGAAGAAACCGCGTTTCAAAAGCTACTCTGAGAAGTGCTTAATGTCTTCTTCGCTTCGATGCTGCCCCGCCCTGAACTGAAGTTCGGGCTAGCAGAGAAAAGTCCGTTGAAACGGACTAAGAGCCAGTCTTAGCCAGTTCTTGAGTCCGTTTCAACGGACTTTCCACCGTTAGCCCAAACGTCGGTTCAGGGCGGATAAATGCAATGAACGATCGCGTCTCAGACATCATTCAACTTTTATCAGTCGGGTAGTTTGTATTGCCCGACAATTCGCTTTGCGTAATCTGGAACGTGTTGTTCTAGCTTCTCTGGGTAGTTGCGTTTGACGTATAGATAATTGCGGGTGAAGTGAGAATCAATCGAGAAGCGCGCATATTCTAATCCTTTCGGACCAATCTTTTCGATCACCACGCCCATGAGTTTTGCCGCCCACATCGGCAGCGTTACGCCTTTATCGTAAGCTGGAATGCTTTGCTGAACGGCGTTTTTACGATCGCCCTGTGACATGACGGGCTGCGTCTCGATTTGGTCTTGCATCAAGTCAAGCATTTCTTGACCTCGATCGTTTCTCACCACAATCCATTGCCAGCCAAACGGCGCTCCCATATATCCCACGACGAGATCGGAGAGGGAGTTTACATAGTCAAAGCAGCTTAGACACGAGGGCGCAAACACGTCTTTAAGCTCGTTGGTTTTTAAGCCAAAGAAGGGCACTAACTCAGTTGAGCCATCTTCGTGCTTAAAATGCACTCGAAAGTCTTGCATAAACTCGTAGTAGACGACGGTATCAGGCGATCGGCTCGTCGTGTCTAAAAATTTCTGCAATCCCGCGCGGGTCACATTGTCGGTGCAGGGAGTGCCCAAGACGTAGAGTTTCTCAAGTCCTAACTGTTGTTCAACGGCTCGAAGGGCTTGAATCTGACAGCCGACTCCGATCGCTAATAGTCGCTTCATTCCCGACTGTTCAATTTCTTCCAAAATAGACAGGTTTGGCGAGAGCGTGGGTTTATTGACTCGTGCCGCAAGAATATCTTCAGGCGTGCGGGCAATCACAGGTTTTGGCTGAAAGCGATCGTCGTCACTATTCTGCACACAGACTACTCCTTCTACCATGCCGCGATTGAGCATTTCGATGGCGATCGAACTCACAATTCCCGTCCACTGCGCCCCCGGAATCGGTTCTTTTTTTCGCGCTGCCATCATGTCTTGATGAACGCCAAAATACCAATCGTCCTGGTTTTCTAGATCACGGCTGCGCCCGTGAACGGTTTCTTCTAGCTCGGCAATCTGCTGATTGAGAAACGCACACGCGTCTTTGACATAGTGAATATAGTAAGTGTCACACAGCCCACACTCGCTGCACAGTTCTTTGGCGGGACGACGGCTAGACGATTTGAGGGCTTTTGCCTTTTTGTGAGGATGCGCCAGAGTCATAGGAGGGCGGATTTTATAAAAGGTCACTATTGATCACAATAGCTCAATGCTGTCGCCTGAAATAGTCTCTGGTTGCTATCTTGAACAGAGTGACGTTTATCGAGTGCGGCTGATGCAACCTGATATCAACAAATCTTCTAATGTTTGGGACTATAAGCCGTGGTGGTGTCAACCTTGGTCAATTTTGCTCACCGGAGTGACGTTGATTAGCGGCAGTTGGCTTGTGTTTAAAACCATTTGGGTGACGGTGCTGGTAGCGATCCCGATTTTGGCGTGGATGGGATTTTTTCTGTTGGTTTATCCGCGATCGATGGCTGAAAGTGGAGTGGTGCAGATGAAGAACGAGAGCGATCGAGTTTGATTTGAAGTCCGATCAGATGAAATTTTTAGTAAATAGAAGCTTTTTTACTAAATCAAGGCGTTTTTTGTCTAAAGATCAGCAATTTTTTTCAAAAAACTTGAAAACGGAATAAAAATATAAGTATTTTTTATCGCTTTCTTGATCTCGTTTTTAAATACAAGAGTTTGCTTATGCGATCGTCAATTTTTTCAAAAAAACTTGAAAACGGAATAAAAATATAAGTATTTTGGCTACCGACATAAAGCGGGACAGACTGAACGAAGCTTTAAGCTTTGAGGGAGCTACTGTCCCGGCTTAAATTGGTAGCCGTATTTTTTATCGCTTTCTTGATCTCATTTTTAAATACAAGAGTTTGCTTATACGATCGTTGATTTTTTAATCGGCTTTTATCCGCTTCAAAGCGGTCAATACTTTCTGTCGCAGAGGTGCAGATAATTGGGATAATGCGAGTCCGATTGGCTTTGATGGGCGACGCTGATTTTCCTTGAAAAATGAGCGAGCGACCTGCTTGAGTGTCTCCAATCTGAATGAGTCGAAGTCCGAGTAGAGTCTTGGTTTCTAGGAGACGATCGTGCTGAATCTTCTCTATTTTTCTGACTCAAATTGAAAGCTTTCTAAATAGTTGAGTTTATCTTTTAAGTAGGAAATGGCTCGATCGAGATCTCATTTACTCAAACTGATTTAGCCATAAAATGGGGACAAGCTTTAACCAAAGATTGGCAAAGACTATAAGTGAATCGCATCTTTAAGACACTGTTTAGACTCGTTGAGACACCAATGACAGCCATTAACGATGAGCCACTTCACTCAACGCCTCGTTAATCAATTCCTCACTCACCCCCCGCCGTTTCAAACTCGCCATTAACGCCGTCACCGTTTCGCTTTCAAATCGCTCTAAATCGGTGTGCAGTCCTTGACCAATGTAAGCCCGAATCAACGGCTGATAGCCTGAAAAACCTAACAACGGTGCAAGACGTTTTAAGTCTTCTACCACATCTTCAGGTATGCGAATCGTGATGCTGGTCATAGGACGATTTTTGTCTAACCGCTTTTTTAATGCTTCAATTTTCATAGGTTTCTCGCTCCTGACGGGTTGCTTTACGGGCGGAAATAATCCGAATTGCGTTCTCCTCACATTCAATGTGAACCACACATAGCAGGTTCCATCAAGTATCCAGTCCGATTACAGCATCTCTCGCTTCACGGTTGCGGCTTGCGTCAATAACCACGAGAAAGGGATCGAAAAACGCTTCGGCAGCTTACTGAAAGGTAATTCCATCATGCTTACTAAGATTGCTCCGCGCCTTTTCGTCGTTCCAAACAAAAGTAATGCCGTTTAGCACGAAATACACGTCCATATTCTGGAGTGTAAACAGGATGTATTTACGTTGTCAATACGAATGCTGAAAAACTGATGACTCTCTAGCCGCTACTACTAACTGATTTGGTAGATTGCAGGTCGATATTTAGGTTCGGGAATCGGCTTTCCTGACGCTTGTGCAGCTTCAATCCACAGCGATTTGGCGATCTCGACTTCGTGGACGGCTTCTTCGGGGGTTGCCCCAAACGCAGAGCAAAATTTTAGGTCTGGGATGTCGGCGATGTAACCTTCATCATCTTTGCTGTAGAACACATTGATGTGGTAGTTATTCATTCTTCTTCTCCAGCGCCCTCTAAGGTGAGATTGTATTGCTCAAGCAGCGTTAAAAATTGTCGAATTTGGTAAGATTTTGCTTGACCTTTTTGATTTTGAAGGTTGACAAGCTCAGGAATATCAGAATGCTCGAAAACGTGGTGACTTCCTCCTACTCTAGATCGGTAAAATCCGAATGCTTCTATCAGTGTAACGATGTCATCGAACGAAACATTTTTCTGATTGTTGAGGATTTTCGCGAGTAGCTTGTGTTTCTTGGTCATTGCAGGTCATATAGAGCGAAGCTCGATCGCTTCTTTAGTATTTTCCACCAGTTCATCAAATGCGTGAAGACGATCGCCCTTACTGAAGTCCGTGTCTCCTCACTCATAGCTGCATTACTGAGCATTTTCTAGTAGTTCTTTCGATGAGGTGATGGCGATCGCGCTCACCAGACGCAATCCATAAAAAAGCCCCTACGACGCTTTCATCTGCCTCAAAACGGTCAATACTTTCTGCCGTAGATTCACAGGTAGTCGGGATAATGCGAGTCCGATTTGGGCTTTGATGGGTGACGCTGATCTTCCTTGATAAATGAGCGATCGTCCTTCTTGAGTCTCTCCGATTTGAATGAGGCGAAGTCCGAGCAGAAGTTTGGTTTCTAAGAGACGATCGTGCCGAATCTTCTCTATTTTTTCTGACTCAAAGTGAAAGCTTTCTAAATAGTTCAGTTTATCTTTTAAGTAGGAAATGGCTCGATCGAGTCCCTGTTGTTCTGCGTGAAAGCGATATTCCATCAACCGTTCGGGCAAATAATAAGCTTGTTTTCCTGCCAATGCTAATCGGACGAGTAGATCATTGTCTTCGCAGTTTTGAATGTTCGATCGCATATAGCCAACTTCAGTCAAAACCTCGCGCCGAAAGAGCGTTGCCCCAATCTGAAGGCTTTGCTTGACGAAGGTGACTTCTAGTAAATCTTTGACCAGTCCTTGAGGTAGCTGCGATCGTCCCCATTTTTGAGAGTTGAACTGAGTCAAACTTTCGTTGCGAATCGTATTAGAATCAATCACCCAATGATCGGTGCCGACAAAATCAATATGAGGGGTTTTATTTAATAACTGACTTGTTTTTTCTAAAAAGCTTGGAGTCAAGCGATCGTCGTCGTCGAATTTAACAAAATACTGCCCTGTTGCGGCTTGAAACCCAGAAATCATATTGTTACTTTTGCCAATATTTTGAGGATGTCGGAGGTAGTGAATGCGACGATCGGTGAACTGAGCCATCAAGTCGGATGTGCCATCAGTTGAGCCATCATCACAGATGATCAATTCAAAGTCTTGGTAAGTTTGCTGAAGAACGCTGTCAATGGCGATCGCCAATAACTCTTTGCGATTAAAAGTCGGAATGCAAACGCTAACGATCGACATAATAAGCTGACTGAGGGAGCTGCCTCTAATATTGACCAAAGCGGCGAGGTTTGCACAGACAATCGCTCAAACTCGTAAAACGGGTACGTTAACTCAGTCCTTTTGGCAGTGGTGATGAATATTTTGATGCTCTCGGCAACGTTTCCCTACCCGCCCACTAAGGGAGGCACTCAAGTACGAACCTTCAATTTGCTGAAATATTTGAGTCGTCATCATCAAGTCACTGTGGCGACGCTGAAATCGCCGGATGTGACCAATGCTGAAATCGAAGCATTACAAGAACGGGTTGCAGAATTAGTCGTGTTCGATCGTCCAACTCACACCGCTTCTCAGCGAAGATTTTTTGCAAAAATTCAGCGGTTTAGCCAATTTTTACGGCAGGGAACGCCGCCAAGCGTCTTGTCTTCTTACTCGCTAGAAATGCAAGATTGGGTCGATCGAGCGATTCAATCTAATTACTATCAGGTGATCACTTGTGAACACAGCGTCAATGAAATCTATGTGCGTTCTGAGTGGCAAAGGGGAATTCGTACTGTTGTGAATGTACATAGCTCTGTCTATGGAACGTGCCAAAATCAATTACAGACTCAGACATCAGAAAATCAATGGCGCGATCGTTTAAATCTGCCGCTTCTTAAACGCTATGAACAACGCTACTGCAATAAATTTTCAAACATTGTGGTCACCACAAAGGACGATCGAGATCAGTTAAACGCGTTCAATCCTACGGCTAAGTTTCAAGTCATCGCCAACGGGGTAGACTTCACCGACTTTCCTAATCGCACCACAGATCCGGGAGGACACAAACTCATTTTCATCGGGGCAATGGACAATTTAGCCAACATTGATGCGGCTCAATTCCTGTGTTTAGAGATTTTGCCTGTGTTGCAGAAAAGATATCCTGATACCACGATCGCGCTAGTTGGCGCACGTCCGACTTTAGAGGTGTTGCGATTGGGTGATCGCCCCAACATCACGGTGACAGGTCGCGTTCCTGCAATGGCAGACTGTTTACATCAAGCAACCGTGTGCGTGATTCCGATGCGAACCGGATTTGGAATCAAAAATAAAACACTAGAAGCAATGGCAGCCGGAACCCCGATCGTTGCCAGCGATCGGGGCTTAGAAGGGTTAGCCGTCGATGGTGAAAACACTCCGCTGCGAGCACTGCGGGCAAATCGAGTTGAAGATTATGTGAGCGCGATCGCTCGGCTCTTTGAAGATCCTCTACTGCGAGACCAGATGTCTCGCGAAGCCCGATCGTTTGTCGAAACTCACTACACTTGGGAGCGTGCCGGACAGTATTATGAAAAAGTGTTGACAGAATGGACTTAACGTAGAAAGTCGGAATTCTACTAAATTCATCATGCTAGTCTCGCGTTTGCGTCGGCTTTTAACGGCTCCCATTGATCCACTCGATCGTCACACGTCGATCGCAGTTTGGTTGAGTCTCAGCCTCGGCTTTGCCCTCTATTATGGCTGTCTAGGGCTGCAAAAAGCGTTTAGAGCAGACTACATTGTTCAAGACGATGCGCGAGAATATGTGTTTTGGATGCAGCAATTTGTCAATCCATCTCTATTTCCTCACGATTTGATTGCAGATTATTTCAAATCGATTACGCCGTCTGGATACGCAGCGATTTATCATCTGATTGCAAGCTTTGGCATTCAGCCATTGCTATTGAGTAAGTTTTTACCTATTTTGATTGGGATTGTGACGACTCTCTACGGGTTTGGGGTTTGTTTAAACCTGTTCCCAATTCCTGCGGCTGGTTTTATCGCAATGCTGTTGCTCAATCAAAGTCTATGGTTTAGAGATGATTTGAGTTCTGCGACTCCTAGAGCATTTGTTTATCCGTTGTTTCTAGCGTTCTTATATTATGTGCTGCATCATAATCGGCTTGGTGTGATCGTCACGATCGTGCTACAAGCCCTGATCTACCCGCCTCTGGTTTTTATTACGATCGCAGTCCTCTTCCTACGGCTTTGGAACTGGGAACGTTGGCACTTTCATCTCCAACGAGAACGCATTCCCTTTTTTGTAATCGCAGCCGGGTTGGGGTTTCTGGCACTGTTGCCCTACGCGATTTCGTCTGCGGAGTTTAACCCGATCGTCACGAAGGCTGAGGCATTGACGATGCCAGAACTTTACCCCGGCGGACGGCATCCCTATTTTGACCCTAACCTCTGGCGGTTTTGGCTCACTGGGCAGCATAGTGGCATCTTGCCTCCGCTATTGCCGCCACTGATTTGGGCGGGTTTGGGAGTGGCGATCGTCGCTAAGAATCCGGTTCGCTTCCCGTTAATCAGATACCTTAAGAGCGAAGCCATTGTCTTAGCTCAAACGGCGCTTGCCTCTCTAGGACTTTTTTTTGCGGCTCACGCGCTGCTGCTCAAGCTGTTTTTTCCGACTCGATATACGACGCACACTTGGCGAATGGTGTTAGCGATCGCCGCAGGCATCAC
>JBBQYE010000033.1:0-17097 GCA_038208945.1 Leptolyngbyales cyanobacterium
AGTGCCATTTGCTGTTGATTGCGCTGCACAAAAATGTGACTGAGCACAAACGTCTCCATGTGATCCGCGATGCCGCCGACCATATAGGAACCCGGTCCGCCGTGAATGCCGATCGAGACATCCAAATCGACTGCCGCTTGCAAAATTGGCTCAAAATCAGGGTGACTTAAGGTTTTGCAGGTGCGAATTTCTGGAGACGCATCGGGTGCTTTCGGGTGCGGAATGGCGATGTTGGGCGCGATCGCCACGCCAATCATGCCAAGCTCGTTGACGCAACGGTGCATCTCTTTGACCGCTTCGTTGACATCCTGCATCGGCAAGACTCCGATCGGTTTAATGCGATTGCCATAGCCGCGACAGTCTTCCGCCATGTAGTTGTTGTAGGCACGACAGAGGGCGATCGCCATGTCTTTATCCAGAATCGAGGAATAGCTCAAATTCCAGGTGCCATAAACCACTTGAATATCCACGCCTTCTCGATCCATGTGTTCTAACCGAACCTGGTTAAACATGGCTCCTAGCGTGGTTTCTGGGTGAAGATTCCGAAAGCCCCCTTTTCCTAAACCCTGCGGTTGAGGATAGAGCCGCTCTAAGTCGTTCTTGCCCGTTGCGGGGTTAAAGTCGATGACTCGCATCCGCTGATCGCCCAAATTATCGACGATGAGACCGACGCGATCGCGATATTGCGGCTCAATATAGTCCCGAATCACGAGGGGATTCTCAATTTTGTGAGCGTCTGCGTCGATGACTAGCAAGTCTTGATACATGGAGTTCTCCGTAGTGTAAAAGGACTGTGAGTTCGTGCCGAAAGTTGAACCTTAACTATGCGCTTGCCTTGTGCCTAAAATAGTGCCAAAGCTGACGTAACCCAAACCAATGCTCAAATGACCAAGAGAGAGAAGCCAGAATCGTAATGCCGGGGTATTTGACAAAGGCAGGTTCGTTTTTCTCGAAAAAGGCGTGTCCACCCAAAGCAAATACCTGAGTGAGCACTAGACAAATGAGCGTGATTCGCCAGTCGTAAAACAAGTAGACGATCGCGGCGATCGCCAACGCGTTTGTTAAGTGATGTAACGCTTGGTTGATCGGATTTTGATGCGAGGCGACAAAGTGCGCCTTTGCTTCCTGGAAGTAGCTCATATCGCTTCTCCCTGTCCTTCTCTAATGGGATTTTGGAACGATAGCACAGAGAAATTTAGGAGTGAAGGGAGCGATCGAAAGTTTTTTGAATTGGCAGCAAATTTGCCCTTGACACGGTGCTGATACCAACTGAATTTGAGCTTGCATGGAGTTAACCCCGTGGAACAAGGAGCTTAAGCCCCTTGTTAGGTGCAACCTCAGAGAGAATTGGTATTAGCTTAGAACCAGCGCAGTTGCCAATAGTTTTTTTCAGGTTGACTGAGTTCTTCGTCGGTTAACCAATCCACGAGTTTATAAGTGCCAAACACATGATCCCACCAGTCTACGGCGAGTCCAAAGTTGTGATTCCACATCCCATATTTGTGATGCACATAGTGAACAGGCATCTTCATCCAAAAGCACTTAGTCGGGTTTTCGTGCTGTAGCTGATGAGCATAAGAAGAAAACGCCGCATAGACAAACCCGCCCAAAAACCAGCCGATGCCCGCCGGGAATGAGTGGAAAAACATCAAACATAAGACGATGAGCGTCCCTCTCACATAGTCACGAAACTCCCACAGCACGCCCTGCGCCTCATTGCGGCGATGGTGATCACGATGTCGCTCACCCACTTTTGGCGAGACGTGCATCAAGCGATGCAGCCAATATTCAACCAAGCTTGCCAAAACGAACGCGATCGTAAAACAAACGACCCCCGCACCCACCTTTACTAGCACCGCAATTGCTCCTTCAACGGTTAATCACTCTCAATATTGTGCCACCGTCTTTCAACAAGAGAATAGGTAGGGGCTGAAAGATGTGGCACGATCAAGAACACACCTACTTTTAAGTCAAACCAGTATGATTCAGCGATTATTAATGATTGGATTGAGCGCGATCGTGTTCTGGACAAGCTCCCTGCTCCAGCCTGTCTTTGCCGCCGACTTGAGCAACGGTGTTAATGTGTTCACGGCTCAGTGTGCGGGGTGTCATGCTCATGGTGGCAATATTGTCCGACGCAACAAAACGCTGACCCTAAAGGCACTCCAGAAAAATGGCTATGCGACCGAAGCAGCGATCGCTCAACTCGTCACCAATGGCAAAAATAATATGTCTGCTTACAAAGATCGTCTCAGCCAAGCTCAAATTCAAGATGTATCCGCTTACGTGCTAGAGCAGGCAAAAAAAGGCTGGAAATAAAGTCTGAAAAGACTATCCTTTGAACCGCATTTAAATTTTAATAGAGGCGAGAAAAATGGCTGACCAAGTTGTGCAGTGGCTCAACGAGATTAAAGAACTCAAACAAAAATTACAATCAGCCCAAGAGGCACAGGAAGCCGCAAATTCTAGCGCTGACAATTGGCGGAAACTCTATGAGACAGAGGCGCAGCAGCGACGCACCGAAGCCGTGTTGACCCGACAAACGATCGACGCTCTCAAAGCTGAAATTGCCCAACTTCAAAGCCTTCCTAAAGGCTCATCAGACGGATTGGTCGCTCAATCTGCCCCAGATCGCTCGATCGAGACCCTGACCACGGTTGACGAACTCAAAGCTCGATTGCTCGACCTGTGGACAGAGCACGATCGACTGGCTCAAAATCTCAAAGATGAGCAAGCCAACCACGCCCAAACTCGCAAAAACCTGACCACCGCATTAGGCGACACGGTGGATTTGCTGACAAAAGTACGAGAACACAAGGGCGACTAAAATCCCATCGCTGTTGCGACTGCATCTAACTTTGGTGCAATGCCCTGTTGAAATTGATTTTGGCTATGCTTGATGGCGGTGTCAGGGTCTTTCAGCCCGTTTCCTGTCAGGACGCAAACAACCGTTGCCCCAAACGGTACTTGATCCTTCACCTTGAGCAGTCCGGCGACAGAGGCAGCGCTGGCAGGTTCGCAAAAGATTCCTTCTCCAGACGCTAAGAGACGATATGCATCCAGAATCTCTTCGTCGGTAACGGCATTAAACTCACCCTTGCTCGAATCTTGAACCGCGATCGCTTTTTGCCAATTAGCAGGGTTGCCGATCCGAATCGCGGTTGCCAGGGTTTCAGGATGGCTGAAAATATGCCCACTCACCAGAGGAGCCGCCCCCGCTGCCTGAAAGCCCATCATCTTCGGGAGTTTGGTAGAACGTCCTTCTTGATGATATTGGCAGAATCCCATCCAATAGGCGCTGATGTTCCCCGCATTGCCAACCGGGATGCACAGCCAATCGGGCGCATCACCCAACACATCAACCACTTCAAAAGCAGCCGTTTTTTGGCCCTCAAGGCGATAGGGATTGAGCGAATTAACTAACGTCACAGGATAGTTTTGCGACATCTCGCGCACGATTTCTAAAGCTTGGTCGAAGTTGCCTTGAATCGCCAACACTTCTGCCCCATAGAGTAGCGCCTGCGCCAGCTTGCCCAGTGCCACATAGCCATCGGGGATCAGCACAAACGCCCGCATTCCGCCGCGACGAGCATATGCCGCCGCCGCCGCCGAGGTGTTGCCCGTGCTGGCGCAAATCACCGCTTCTGCCCCCGCTTCTTTGGCTTTAGAAATCGCCATCGTCATGCCGCGATCTTTAAAACTGCCCGTCGGGTTTAGACCGTCATATTTCACAAATACTTTCACCTGCCGACCCATTTGAGCCGCGATCGCAGGTGCCGGAATTAAGGGCGTGTTGCCTTCATGCAGCGTGATCACAGGGGTTTTATCGGTCACGGGCAGATAGCGCCGATAGCCCTCAATCAAGCCACGCCAGTTCTGAACTTTGGGCATCGTCTCAGAGAGGAGATCATGTTGAATGGGCAGACTTAAAGTCACAGGGTTGAATCTTTGAATGCGACAGGTTCAGATCTTAGTCTACTACAGAGGGTCAGAGTGTCCTGTTCAAAGGAACTTAGAAAACTCTCTGCTAGTCGATCAAAATGAAGCACTTCGTAAAAACTTGTATAAAGTTTAGGTTAAGATGACCCTCGGTGTGAGTAAGTACAAATTCCTAACACATTATGACCACGACGAATTCAAGCAGTCAGTTTAGTAACACCACCGTGTGTGTGCCTCTCCAAGATCATTCCAGCCTCTCCGATCGTGAGTGGGCACGATCGCTCAAAAAGATGAAGGCACTCTATCAAGCTGATCAGCAAACAAAGTTTCTCAATCTCCACGCCGAAACAGAATCTTTGCTGCATCAGCTAAAAATTCTTAAGAAACAGCGCCAGGAAGTCAGCAAATAGTCTGACAACCTCTCTTCTCCGTAGCTCACACCCTACCATGCGCCCCTTAGAATGAATCATGGGTTTAACGTGAGTGTAAGTTATGCGTGCTGTCTGGTCTGATCCCTACCTTTGGATTCATGCAGCGGGTTTGGCAGCCCTTCCTCTGTGTTTGCTAGTCTGCCTGTTGGGGCTAGCAGTCGGCGATCCCTCATTGCCTATCTGGTTAGAATTGGGGCTGATTGCGGCAGTCGGTATCGCCCCGATCGTCTGGATGCAGTGGCAAAAGCCTTTCTATATCTTCAGCATAGTTGCCGTTGTCCTCAAGCCTGCCCAATTAACCGATGACCAGCGGCGAGTTCTAACTCTCTTCAAAGCTCGTCGCAGCGCCATCTGGATTGGACTAGGCACTTTGCTGCTGCTATTACTGTTGCGTGGGATTTATTATGTGGCTCCGATCGCGGCTGAGGTCACCCCGTTTGCTCCGGGGCTGCGAGGATTAGGGTTAGTGATAGCCGCGATCGCGCTTCTTGTCAGCAATTTGTTTCTGCAAGTTCCGCTTAGCGTGATTCGAGTGTTGCTAGTGAGCGATCAAGCATTTGCAGCGACTGAACCGTTTGCTGTAGAAAACATTCCTCAAGCTTTCTCAGTTTTGGGTCTGCGAGTCAACCAAATTTTGCCTCCTCTATTGCCTGATAAAGTCACGCCGCAACCTCCTCTAATTGTCAAAGAGCTACTCTCAGAACCCATTGCCGACCTGCCGACCTCTAGCCCAGACAATCCTACAACTAACTCTTAGAGTCAACGCTACTCGCGCTGGCAAAATCAGCCGGGTTTTGATCCCGTCGATGCTGAACGGGAATGGGCGGACCTTGGCGATCGCCTGCCAGAGCAGCCGTCGTCTCTAGAGCTTCTCGCAGTCGTTTGGCAGCATAAATAGACATATCGCGGGGCACGTTGATGCGATCGCGCAAATATCGTAAAGCCGCGTCAGACCCCGGCGGTGGTGGACAAACTTGGCTCGTCATCAAGCTGGTTAAAGCACACCGTAAAGCCACATCCACTAACGGGTCGTCAGCAGGGTTAACTCGGATGATGTTGTCCCGATGCTTGAGCACGCGGTAGAGCGCTTCAGCACGGGAGTTTTCGGGTTCTAGATAGGTCACATCGGGTAGCCCATTCCAAGGACCATGATCCACTCGTGTCTGGTTAAGTCGTGTCTGAGGTTCACCGTTTTCCCAGCAGCCTCCCATCTGTGGAGGCAAATCATGCACATGGGTGTGAAAATCGCTCTGAGTGCCCCGGTAAGTGGGTCGGCTTTCCATCGCCGCAAACCAGTCAGACAAACGCGGGTTTTCTTCTCGCAAAGAGTAGCCCTTGTAGTAGTAAAGACTGGCATTCATGCGCTCAACGTAGGGCGTAAAGATAACATCAGCAGTGCCAAACTCCTCAAGGAAGTAAGCACCTGGAGTACGATCGAGAGCCTCCTCGACTTGAGCCACTACGCTTATGAACTGGTCGCGGTTACGCTGCTCTTGCTGAGGCGAGCTTGCCTGACGGCACAGCCAAGCGCACCAAGATCTAAAAAGCAGCCGCTCTAGTCGTCGTAGAGGGAGCACCATGCGATCGTCCATGCCCGCACCCAAGGCACCAAAAACGTGTTCTAGAGCGAGCAGAATGTCATCGCTTTCGGTGATGATGCGACCGTTTAACTCGATCGCGGGAAGCATCCCAGAGGGCACCCTACGCTTGTACCAGCTTTCTTTCTCCCCATAGCAGAACATGGTCACTTTCTCAATGCGGTAAGGAATTTGCTTCTCCTCTAGCCACAGCCAGATTTTTTGACAGTAGGGACACCAGGCGTGGTTGTCGCGATAGAGCGTCACCCGCACATCGGCTTCAGCTTGACCGAATAGACGCAAGCGGGCTTGAGCGTTGGTGAGTCCGTTGACAGGTTCGACTTGAAAGTCTGTGAGGGCTTCGAGTTCTGACCAGCTCAGAGGAGCGATCGTCGTGGCAATGGATGTCATTTTGAGTTTAATTATGTGTCTAAAAATGGTTTTGGCTACAGCAGACCGCTTGCTGTCAAGCGTCTAACTGATCGCGGTATAGATCTGAGTGATGACTACTTTTAGCTTAAGGCACGTTCTTGGGAGAGCGAGTTTTAGCAGAAGGTATGGACACGGTGCTAGAGTCCACTCTTTGAACTTAAAGGCTTCTGCATTCGAGCTTTCATTGCTTTGGCTGCCAGCGCATAGCCTCCATCGGCACCATCGACGAAGTGCACTTGTCGTCCATTGCGATCGAACACTAGACACGTTAGCAGTGCCCGATCGCTGACGTGCAATCCATAAACGAGTTTGCCCGATCGATATTTCTTCTCCAGATAATCGGTGAGTTTTTCCCGCTGAAGGGCATCTCCAGCTATCACCATTCGCAGCATGTCATCAAATTTTCGATAGTCGGTTGCTGCTGCCACCACGTCTTGATATTGACCCCAATCGGTGCCACCGATATTGAGTTTAAAGGTCATCAACATCCAGCCGAGCAGATTCTCAAGCTCAATTTTGCCCAGATAGTTGAGTTTGCTGAACCAATGATTAGTTAGGGCACGAAGTTTAGTTTCTTTGATCAGCTTATTGGGGTTGAAGGACAGAGAGAGCCGATCTCGCGTGATGGGATTATGGCGATCGTCTGCTCCATAAATCAGTTGAATCTGCTCGATCACGTCTCGATACTGGTCGTTTTGGGTTGCCAGCACTAACAAACTGACTGTTTCTCCATAGCGACTGGGAATATCTTGCCAGCGACACTCTAAGCCCAAAAAGTTTGCTGGAGAACTGGCTTTCACCAAATTCAACTTATAGAGAGATTCCGTCGCCGGATCTTTGACTAAATCAGTGGCGTGGGTCAATCCGCCTCCCATAAAAACCGCCTGATTATAGTTTTTAGAAATCTCTAGTTTGGCAATATCAACAGAATACCCTGCTTGCGCCACTACCCATACCGGGACGATGCCTACCCGCAAGCTGAGTTCAAACTCGTCTTTTGCGAGAGTTTGAACTGATCGCAGCGATCGAATGGTCTCACTTAGCAACGTGGGCGGAATCATCAGCGAAGCCCCATCGCCCCCAAACACAAACGGAACATCAACTGCATCTGCGACATTGAGAACGGATACGATCGAGCAAGCACCCAGCAAATTGACATCTTTATAACGACCTTGCTCGATCGCACGAGTCGAGCCGACAATATCAGTAATCACAATCAACCAGTCATCAGGAACCGGAACAAAATTATGATAGTCAGCGATTTGGACAAAATCAGTCAAAACTGGTAAGTCGGAGTAGAAATACCGAGTAGGCATAGAGTTGTTTGGTACAAATTTTATAGTATTAACTATCATTACGAACTTTCATTTATTTGGATTTATTAAAGATGAGTTCTCTAAATCTTTTACAAACGCTTCAAAAAGACTATGGATGCTTTCCAGAAAACCAGACCTACACCCTTTACGCTGAAGACGTTTACTTCAAAGACCCAATGAATGAGTTTCGAGGACGCGATCGCTATCAATCTACGATCGGCTTCATCAAAACTTGGTTTCTCAACGTCAAAATGGATTTACATACTATTCAACGCAACGGTGATCTGATCCGCACAGATTGGACATTGAGTTGGAACACGCCGTTACCCTGGAAGCCTCGCATCTCGATTAGCGGTTGGAGTGAGTTGACCATCAACGCAGAAAATTTAATCGTGTCACACATCGATTACTGGAACTGTTCACGATTAGATGTGCTGAAACAACACTTTCGGTAGAGATCGCCCCATCCCTAAAGCCCGATTCCTATGGGAGAATGAAGTCAGGTAAAAGAATGTAAACAATTCTCAGGCAAGGACTTCGATCGACCATGCGTGTAATTTTAATGACAGGGAAAGGCGGCGTTGGCAAAACTTCTGTAGCCGCCGCGACTGGGCTTCGCTGTGCCGAGCTTGGTTATCGAACCCTTGTCTTGAGCACCGATCCTGCCCACTCGTTAGCCGATAGCTTTGATCTAGAGTTAGGTCACGAGCCGAAGTTAGTTCGCCCTAATCTGTGGGGTGCCGAACTCGATGCCCTGATGGAGCTAGAGGGTAACTGGGGTGCGGTGAAGCGCTACATTACCCAGGTGTTGCAAGCGCGAGGGTTAGATGGCATTCAGGCAGAGGAGTTGGCGATTCTTCCGGGGATGGATGAGATTTTTGGATTGGTGCGGATGAAGCGTCATTATGACGAAGGCACGTTTGACGTATTGATCATCGATTCTGCCCCGACGGGAACGGCATTAAGACTTCTGAGTCTGCCTGAAGTGGGTGGGTGGTATATGCGGAAATTTTACAAGCCGTTTCAAAACATTTCGGTGGCGTTGCGTCCTTTAGTGGAGCCGATCTTTAGACCGATCGCGGGTTTCTCTCTGCCCAACAAAGAGGTGATGGATGCGCCGTTTGAGTTTTATGAGCAAATTGAAGCGCTGCAAAAAGTCTTGATTGACAATACGCAAACCTCGGTGCGACTCGTCACAAATCCTGAAAAGATGGTGATCAAAGAATCGCTGCGTGCTCACGCTTATCTAAGTTTGTAAAACGTCTCAACAGATTTAATTATCGCGAATCGCATCATTCCTGAATCAGTTACCGATCCATTCTTTAAACGCTGGAAAGAAAATCAGTCGCAATATCGTCAAGAGATCCACGATAACTTTGCACCTTTACCTGTCAAGGAAGTGCCGCTTTATTCAGAAGAAATGTGTGGGTTAGAGGCGCTCGATCGTTTAAAAGAAACGCTCTATCCCAACAACGAAGATCCGGCGCAGGTTTATTACAAAGAAACGACGCTGCGAGTCGTGCAAGATCAGGGGCAATACAGTCTTGAAATCTATCTACCTGGCATTGAGAAAAGTCAGGTCGAACTTAGCAAAACGGGCGACGAGTTAAATGTCCGCATTGGAAATCATCGCCGCAATTTAGTGTTGCCTCAAGCGTTGGCGGCTTTAAATCCAGCCGGGGCAAAGATGGAGGATGACTATCTCAAAATCCGGTTTGCTTCTCCAGTGTGAATTTAGAGATTTAAACCTCTGGTTTTCGTTGCCATCCCGCCCTGAACTGAAGTTCGGGCTGAGAGTGGGAAGTCCGTTACAACGGACTGAACGCGAGTTGGGTCAGATCCTGAGTCCGTTTCAACGGACTTTCCCACGTTAGCCCGAACTTCAGTTCAGGGCGAGGCAGCATCGCAGCGAGAGAGTTTTAAACCACGTCCTATTCCCCTTCGATCGCGAGGGCTTCTTCGAGAGCGGGTTCGATCGCTGATTTGGGTTGTTTGCCATCCAACAGACAACTTACGGTCATGTCGCCCATAACGTTAATGGCGGTGCGACAGCGATCGAGAAACCAATCGACCGTTACCAAAATCGCAATGTATTGAGTGGGCAATCCTACCGATGAAAACACCAGCGTCATCGTTACCAGTCCCGCATTGGGAATTCCGGCAGCACCAACGGACGCAAAAATCGAGGTTAAAATAACGATGATCTGCTGAGGAAAGGGCAGATTTTGTCCAATCACCTGAGCAATAAATAATGCTGCCATCGCTTCATAAAGTGCGGTGCCGTCATTGTTGAAGTTGCTGCCAACCAGCGCGCCTAGCGAAGCAGAAGACTCTCGCAATCCTACTTTGGTTTGCAGTGCCTCGAAGGTGATAGGCATCGTCACGGTTGAGGAAGAAGTCGAAAAAGCTGTGAAGAACGCATCAGATCCGCCCAATAGAAACCTAGCAGGACTGACCCACGAGCCAAGTTTGACGCGAGTTAGATAGTAGCAAGCTTGCAAAAACAGAGCCAGCAACACTGCCAAAATGAACGCCCCAAGAGACTTAAAGGGTGCAAAGCCTTCTAGCGCGATCGTTCTTGCCACGATGCCAAACACCGCTAACGGAATCAAAACAATCACCCAAGTGAGCACATGAATAATCGCCTCATATAAAAACGTGATCACTTGCTCTAACGGCTTGTAGTCAGATTTACCATGTTTGGTCTGTTCTGATTTGAGCGCTCGAAGGGCAATGCCAAAGGTCAGCGCAATCACAATTAGCTGAATCACATTGTTATCAACCAACGGTTTCAGCACCGCATCTGGAATGCTAGTCTGCACCAGTGACCAAGGATCAACCGTTACACCGCCCGCGCTTTCTCCGGCGGGTTTATTAATTTGTACCCAGGTTCCGGGTCGGACGATGTTAGCAACGAGCAAGCCGATGACGATCGCCACCGTTGTATTTGTCAATAATAAGACCGTTAATTTGCGCCCCGATCGACCGGGTATATTAGCGGTCATAAACGTGTGCAACACTGCCATCAAAATCAGCGGAGTCGCCAAGGCACGGAGCGCTTTGAGAATCAAATCACAGGGAACCGCCAGATTATTGATGATGGCTTTGTTACTCGGATCAGGATTTCCAGCCCCGAAGAGAACGCCAACGACGATCGCCAAAATCAGCGCAACTAAAATTTGCACATAAAGCGGAACCGTTTTTCCAAATAGACGAATGCCAGATTCAGCGTCACTCATACCTTTGCCCAGATAGTGTAATCAGTCTGTGCATTTACAATACTCTTGAATCTTCCCTATGATTGGATTCTTTAGGATTTGAGTAGGCAGTGTTTTAACACTCTGGTCTTCGTTGCCATCCCACCCTGAACTGAAGTTCGGGCTAGTGGTGGCAAGTCCGTAAACCGGGCTAAACGCGAGTCATTGCCAGATCTTCAGTCCGTTTCAACGGACTTTCCCAAGTTAGCCCGAACTTCAGTTCAGGGCGAGGCGGAATCGCAGCGAGAGAGGTTCTAAACATGCCCTAAAGTGTTCTCTAAAGCCAATTTACTGTCTATCAATTCGTCGAATCTGTCGCGCTTCTTCTAAAACTCCTTCAATGTCTTCGCTTGACCAACGACGCACATAGTTCACCTTCACTTCTTCTAACAAATCAGTGATCAGTGATTGCACTTCCTGAAGCGATCGCTGATCTCCCATCTCACTCATCAATGCCTGCCCGAAGTTTTTGACCAGTTTGTTGATCAATTCCGCCCCTGCTTTATCTTCTAATGCTGCCGCGATCGCGCTATATGCCCCTTCGGTCACATCGCTTACCAGTCGCTCATTGATCTGTCGGGGCAAATCACCGACTAGAGGCATTGCCTTCAACCCTTGATAAGCAGGAGATTGATTGAGAATTGCCTCGACATTGTGCCGCAACAGCGCGTCTAAATCAGGCTTGATTTTAGGAAGCACTTTATAAACGGTTAGCTTCATCAGGTGGCTTGTGAGTTCTTGAATCTCGTCACGCTGATTGAGATCAATATAAGGACGAGACGCGGTTTGAGTCAACCATCGCGAGAGTTCTCCTCGATCGATCGATGCCTGCACTCGATTAATGACTTGCACGACGACAACTTCTGCAAGTTCTTCTGAAATGTTGGAAATCAATCCTTGACTCGCCTGAGCACGAATCCGTTCCCAACTGATAAATCTCGCTTGTTCTAACCGCAGCGCAACGGAAATGACTCGCAGCAAACGCCAAAAGGGTAGTAGCAGAAATACGTCATACCAGCGCCATAGCATCGCATCGAACCAACTCAAACTTTTATATTTGCGGCTGAGATAAAAGGTTCGTGCTAAAAACTCAAGCCCAAAGAGGGCGACAAACGGCAGATCGAGTAGCCAGAACCGATCGGTAAGTTCGCCATTCTCGCCAATTGAACGATAATAGTTAACGGCAATTAAAGGACGAATCTCACGATCGAAGAATTGCAGTTCTTGATCAACGCCCTTTTGCTGAAGGTAGTTAACACTCCAAAACTGATTGAATGCCTGACGAGCCGATTCATTGCGACGCTGCCCAAAAATCTGCTCTCGCATTCGATTTTTGATTTTCTCTAGTGCGCCGCTCTTGTTCGCCCCTGCAAATGGGTTGCTCTCAATCATGTCGGTGCTGCGATCGCGCAACTCCTGCAAACGTTGACCCACTTGCGGGTTCTGCAATCCTCCTTGCTGAAGGTCTTGTTTTAAACTATCAACAGTTTGCAAATATTGATCTGTGTCGCGATGGGGTTCGATACCTTTTACGGAGTCATAGCTCTGCGTCACAATCGGCACTCGGCGAAACCAAAAATCGCGCCATTGCACGTAGGTCAGATCGAAGGCAACGAGACCGAGATTGGCGACCGCGATCGTCGCCATCATCCGCTCAAACCAAAGATTTTTGCGATGAGATGCTTTATTAAAGGCTGGAGAAGGAGTCATACAATACCGAAGTTCCCGTTTCTAAGCCTACTACACAGCGCGAGGTGAAACGGGACTCGGCATAAGACACTTTTTTGAGGAAAGGGCTGGAAATTTAGCGATCGATTATTGGCTTGCTTGGTTATTCAAATTGGGGCAGTAATGCTGTGAAGCTAGCGATCTAGCAAGTTCGATAGGAGCGACTTTAGCTTCCATTTGTCTCTGAAGTTGTTCAGCTTCCTGGCGGGTTGTAGCGTTTGAGCTAGCCTTCTCCAGAGATTCCATCGATTCTCGATAAGTGTTCTCCATAATTTCTTCTTCAGACTTTCCACTTTGTCGGGCTTGACAATAGTCTCTAGCAGCAGTCGTCAATAAGTCTGGGTTAGTCTCCACTAACTTCGTGAGCGAGTCGTTTCCGCCAAAATCTTGCCCCAAGAGCTTTTTGACTGCCGCGAGATAAGCGGTATCTTTTTTAGCGTCTTTAGCGGCTTGGGCAGCGTTAAACCCACAGACCGATCGAGTGAGATCAACAATTTGTCTTGAGCCAGTCTGCATATAACACCCATAATCTGGGTTAGTGGCAGCAGCAGGCAATGCGAGCAGAGAACTAGACGCGATCGAGAGAGCAGAGCCAATGAGTATCTTGAACATGAGTAAATTCAGAAATGCTATGGTTCAAACATCACTCAATTCAGATAAAGCTTCGGTACGATCGCGAATGTCTCTTGTGAAGTTTTAATAAATTGTTTGACCATAGCAGAATGCTGTTACTGACTTCGTTTGACACCTGGCAGCCTCACCAACGCTCTAATTCCTCGGATGATTTATTAAACGAGATTTCTCAAAGAAATTTAATTGCTCACCCGTGCCATTTTTTAAGAAAAATTTGCGTCGATTTTCAAATGGCTCCCAGAGAAGTGATTTCTACGATCGACCGTCTTCTACCAGATGTGATTATCTGCTGCGGAATGGCAGAGAGTCGGCAAGCTTTGACCATAGAGTCAAACGGCAAATCTCAGGGCAGTGTGTTGCACACTTCGATCGATTTGGCTGCTTTGATTGAAGGGACGATCGCCACCCAGATCAGCCACGATGCCGGAAATTTTGTGTGTAATCACCTCTACTACTCTGTCCTGTCGCATCTTCAGGAAACGCAGTCCCGCGCTTTATTTGTTCATGTCCCGTTGCTCAGTGAGCAAAATTTAGACGTTGTGATGCGTGATTTTTTGACGATCGTCCACCGACTCGATCGCAAGAAGGTTACGAATACAACCGATCAATTTCGTCCTCATTCCTAATCCAAGATTTCCACCGTTCCCCTCTGACCATCAATACGGACTGATTGACCATCCCGTAGAAGATTCGTTGCATTTTGCACATCCATCACAGCAGGAATGCGATATTCACGAGCCACGATCGCGCCATGCGACAACCGACCTCCGACTTCTGCGATCAATCCACCTGCTCTGGCTAACAGCGGTGCCCATCCCGAATCTGTATAAGGCACAACGAGGATGGTTTCTCGATCGATCTCTCCCACATTGGAGAGCGATCTCAGCACTTTAATGCGTCCTTCAACCTGCCCAACGCTAGCTCCAATTCCTTGCAGTTGTCGCGAAGACTGCCAGTTTTCTAAAACGGGAATGGGGGGATCATCGCCATAAACGATCGGTGCAACTGACTCAATCTGACCATCTTTTTGCAAGCTCGATCGACGTTGAGCAATAATTTGAGGAATCCGGTTCAGGATGGTTTGATCAAGATTCACGGCTTGCCGAACTTCTGCTAACTCTAAAAAAAAGATGTCTCCAGGCTTAGTCAGCACTGCCGACTTGAGCCAGTCAGCTTCTAATGCGACAAAGCTCCATCGCAACTCTGCCAACAATCGACTATAAACTTCTGTCACTCGTCCTTTCAAGCTAAACCGACGCTGTACCAGTCCAGCCTTTGATCGAATCGATGTTGACTGGGGTGGCGGCTCTAAGCAAAATTGAGCAAATAACTCTCTAACAGGGCGCGAATCTTCTTTCCAAGTGGGTACTGCGATATCGGTTCCCACTTCACTTAGATAGCCGTAACGATTCAAGATTTGGTTAAAGCGATCGAGAATATCCCGACCTTCCACGGTTCTATTGAGTATTTCCAATAGGTTCAAGCTGCTCAGAGATTCTGTCTCTGCTGGATTGATCCGTTTGTTACTCAGTAGATTCTTACGGGCTAAAATTGCTAATGCTTGCAGCGATCGCAATGCTGCTACCTCTGGCGTATCTCCGTTATCGATTTGTCCATCATCGACTTTTAAAATTGCCTTTCGCAGTGCCGCACTCAGCGGAGCAAAAATACTATAAAATGTCGCCACCTCCATTAGTTCGAGGATTAGATTGATTCGTTCTAGCAGGCGAGGAGGCGATAGCTCAACCGCAGGCTGAACCGAGACTTGGTTTAGAAAGGGAGAAAATTTGCCTTGATTGTCTCGGCGAAAGTTCTTTTCAAGCTGTAATTCTTGACCCACTAATCGCAATAATCCTGGTAAGTTGCGAAGCGTTGACTTAAGTGGAGGCTTGGTAAACCTTGCCCCTCTCGTGAGAAACTCTAAACTTTCAGGAGGCAACCCCATCCGTCGAAAAAGCTGACCCAACAGTGAGGCATTAAAATAAGCGCGAGAATAATGCAGCGTTGCGGTTTGGTTAAAATCGAGTCCTTGAGCGCGATCGCCCAGCACGATCGTGAAAATCTTGCCCCAAACGCCACACGTCAATGGGCGGTTAATCGACCACGTAAGCGGACGAATCAATCCAGGAATCACCTCAGCCGCGATCTTGCGCGTCCAAATTGGCGCTAACGTTGTAATCGGCCGAGACTGCAACACCCATAAAGTTTGACCGTCGTAAGTCCACTCCACATCTTGAGGAACGCCGTGATATTCCTCTTCAAGACGACGCGCTAGAAAAGCAACCTGCTGCACCAATCGGAGTGGAGTATCACCTGACCCATTCACCTCTAGAATCCGATCGTCTGGCAAAACCCAGTCAGAGGTTGAAGAATCAGGGACTTGAACCTCATAACCTTCTGGTGTCACTTGCCCTGACACAACCGATGCCGCATCACCCGGAAACGCTTCAATCACAACCGCACTGCCTTGGCGAGAAATCGGATCGCGACTGAACGCAACTCCCGAAAACGCGCCTCGAATCTGCTTTTGAATGAGCACCACCATTGAAGTATCCGGCAACTCGCGATCGCGCCGATACTGAACTGCCGACGCTTGATGGTAAGACTCTAAACACCTGGTGATCGCAGGCAACAATTCTTCCCGCCGCGTGATTCCCAAAATTGTTTGATATTGTCCGGCTGCCGAAGCCGACTCAGAATCTTCGCCGATCGCCGACGATCTCACAACTAAAGGCTCTGCTTCAGACGGCTGAAGGAATTCGATCAACGGCGCAGGATCATCACCTGGAAACAAAACCCAACCCTCCGGGACGGGATAGCCCAATTGCTTCAAATCAGACAGGGTTGCCGCTTTTTCTCCTGCCTTATAAGTTAACAGTGGTTGGTCAAGAGAGATGAGTGCTCGATCGCCCCGAAAAAACCTAAACATAGATTGTGAATTTTTTTGTGCGGTTTCAGCTTTCATCTCTAAGTCATCTGGAAGCTTTTTGTAAACCCATCCTAAGAGGCACCCTAGCGCGATCGTCATGATAATCAATGCCGAATCTTGAGAATGACGCAGCGCTGTCACCAAAGGGAACAAAATCAGGATGCCAACTCGACCTTGAGTGCGTTCTCGAAGAATCGTAAAGCCAATTCCACCAATCAAAAAAACCAGCAGAGCAGAGATTGGATCATGCACTGCATAACCCCAAACAACATTCGTGGTTCCCGCTCCTTTACTTATCCAGTAACGACCCAACACGAGCGCAATCAGCGCAATAATCTCCCATTCAGCATTGTCAGGAAAAAAGACACGAGCCAGCAAAACGGCTGCAATTCCCTTCAGCGCCTCCGAGAAAACAGCTAGAATTCCGACCAATCGCCCACCATGATAGAAAGCAGCTGAGACACTTACATTTCCAGTGCCAAGATTCTTTAACCGTTTCCTAGTCATCCCATAAGTCATCCAATCGATCAGAGGGAGTCCTCCCACGATCGGGCAGACTATAAAGATTATGAGAGACCCCCAAACCTGCGTTAGCGTCATGACTGTAGATATGAGATAGAGGCTTTCTTGCAGTCTACGATCGTGTTCTGCAAAAAGTCTAAGTTTTTCTTAAGACCCTTATTGCTCGACTGTCTCACAATTGCAGACAATATCAAAAGCCCTCCACATCTGTGGAGGGCTTTTGATATTCAGACTATTTCATCTTTCTACGATGCCGTCAAACAGGAATTAACCGTTGATGGAAGGAGCAGAGAGGGCTACAGGTGCAGCGTCTCCAGATGCCAAGTCCAGCGG
>JBBQYE010000034.1:0-16961 GCA_038208945.1 Leptolyngbyales cyanobacterium
TTACGCTTGTAACGAGTCGTCGATCGCGCTCCTACCAAGGTCAAGTTATCAATATAATTGACACCTTGCCATAAAAATCTGCCGTTTTTCGATGAAGATTTAAATAATTTGGCTCATGCTGAAGAGATCGGCGAGAACACGCATCATTGCCAGGAGAAATTATGAGTAAATCATCTAACTCGCGGGTCATCGTCTTTTTTGGAGTCATTGGGCTGACCGCCCTAGTCTGGATTCTCAGAGGCATAGGATTGTTCACCTTCATTCCGGGGTTTGTCTTGTGGGTGCTGATTTTGCTGTCGATCGTGCTGGTGATCGTTAACGGACTCATTGAGACGAGATAAACACTCAATCATTCTCAATTCAAACCAGTTGCTTCTGATACCAAAGTAGGAGTTTGTTGGTTAATCTTTGATGACTTCAAACCCGTCTTGAGATGGATTGTTCTGACTTCAGCAATCGCGATAATAACAGAGTTAAGCAATATTTCTATTGAATTGTTAAGACCCTATATTCTCAAATTGATGCACTATGAATTCTGAAACTCAAACTCGTGGGCAGCTAGAACGCACTCTTTCTCAACGTATTCAAGCCCTCTATCGGACTCAGCTTGGGCAGCAGCCGAGTCGCGTTCAATGTCAAATCTTTGATGGTAAAGTTGTTATTATTTTAGAAGATTCTATTCCGAAAACTGAGCAGGTTTTGGTTGCAAGTGGTCAAGAAGAATTGGCAGAACAAGTGAGAGACGACCTCGATAAGGCATTCAATCCTCAGTTAACAGAGTTGATTCAAGAAGTGGTCGGAATTGAAGTGATTGACATCTTAACCGATGCCACTCTCAAGACTGGAAGGACAGGCACGATCGCGGTCTTAGCTGACACTCCGCTGTTTCGGGAGCCGCAAGCGCCTCGCAAATCTAAGAGTGACACAGATGTAGATGACGCAGAGTGACCGCTTCTAGCTCTTTAAAGATCGTAAGAATTGCTTCTATGGTCATCTCTAGCAAATGTCGTCATTGCGATGATGGAAATGATTTCTGCCGTAGGTGTAGTAGTGACGAACAGAATTTCTCCATTCTGAAAGTGTTATGAGAAACGTGATTGCTCTAGATGCAATTCTAACTCTTTGCAAAGTTACAATAAGCAATAGCTTTTTAATGAAAAACTAAGAAGAATCAAAGGTTAGATTTAGATCAGGGTGCGGTTTGTAGAAGAAAGTAATTTGTACGCTATTGTGTTAGGCAACATGGCTCAACGTTATACCAATCCTTTGTGAGGCTGCATATAACAAGGGGCTTAAGCCCCTTGTTCCACAGGGGTCGATTCTATGTAAGCTCAAATTCAGTTGGTATCGCGTCTTTTTTACTTTGATTGAGTTGACTACTCTTTAAGAAAGTAGAGTCTTAAGTTATTGCTTGGAGCATAAACTATGGGAATCGCTACAACAAACCCTGCAACGGGAGAAGTCTTGCAAACGTTTGAATCACTGAGCGATCGAGACCTCGATACAAAAATTGCTCATGCACAGCAGACGTTTCTTAGCTATCGCGCTGTCCCTATGGTGCAAAAAGCGGTCTGGCTCAACCGGGCGGCTGAAATTTTAGAGACAGAGCGCGATCGCTTTGGCACACTCATGACCTTGGAGATGGGCAAGCCTTTAAAGGCGGCGATCGCAGAGGTTGAAAAATGCGCCTCGGTTTGCCGTTATTATGCCGAAAATGCGTCTCATCTCTTAGCGGATGTTTCTGTTCAAACCGATGCCAGTCATAGTTTTATCCGCTATCAGCCACTAGGTATTATTCTGGCAGTCATGCCGTGGAATTTTCCATTTTGGCAGGTGTTTCGATTTGCGGCTCCGGCACTGATGGCAGGAAATGTCGGCTTGCTCAAACACGCCTCAAACGTGCCGCAGTCAGCTTTGGCGATCGAAGAAATTTTCCATCGGGCGGGTTTTCCAACCGGGGCATTTCAAACGCTATTAGTCGGAGCGGATAAGGTCGTGGCGATCGTGGCAGACGATCGCGTCAAAGCGGCAACTCTTACAGGCAGCGAACCTGCGGGGATGAGTTTAGCCGCGACAGCCGGAAAGCACCTCAAAAAAGTCGTTTTAGAACTGGGCGGAAGTGACCCGTTTATCGTCATGCCCAGCGCTGATTTAGAAACCGCCGTTTCGACTGCTGTGACCGCTCGCATGATCAACAATGGACAGTCTTGCATCGCGGCGAAGCGATTCATTGTGGCGGATGCGATCGCCGACGAATTTATCGATCGCCTTCTCGATAAATATCGTGCGCTCAAGATTGGTGACCCGCTTTTACCCGATACCGATATTGGACCACTCGCCACTCCTGGAATCCTCAAAGATTTAGACCAGCAGGTCAAAACCAGTGTCCAGCAGGGAGCCAAACTCTTAATCGGGGGTGAGCCGCTGCCCGATCGTCCAGGAAATTTTTATCCACCAACAATTTTGAGCGAAATCCCGGTCGGCTGTTTGGCAGAGCACGACGAATTTTTTGGACCGGTGGCATTATTGTTTCGAGTTCCTGACATTGGTGCGGCGATTCAACGCGCCAATGATTCCCCGTTTGGCTTAGGGGCGAGTGTCTGGACGACCGATCAAAAAGAGCGCGATCGCTTCATTGAAGAAATCGAATCGGGTTCAGTCTTTATCAACAACATGGTCAAATCTGATGTGCGCTTGCCTTTTGGCGGCATCAAGCGATCGGGTTATGGTCGCGAGTTGGGAAAAGAAGGAATTCATGAGTTTGTTAACATCAAAACAATTTGGGAAAAATAGGCTGGACGAATCGATTCTTAGCTTTGAAAGTGAAGAGATCAGCTATAACTTGAAAGGGTCAGATCCCTCTTCTCGAGAACTGCTAATCTATTAATCTAAAGTCTGTTTGATGTCACATAAATTTTAGAAACTCTAGAGTCAAATTTTACAAAAGTCCTACAGGTGTCCTTGATTTAGATACTCGGTTTTAAGTTGACTTCTTGATAGAAACTGAGTCGATTTGTCCAAAGATTTCAGGTCTCTTAAACCAGCCTGAAATTGCATTACTCACACTTAATCCCTTTTCCCGGAGGGTAGAATCATGAGCGAAATGAACACGGCTGAACTACTGATTCGCTGCTTAGAAAGTGAGGGCGTAGAATACATTTTTGGGCTGCCAGGAGAAGAAAACCTTCATGTTTTGGAAGCGCTCAAAGATTCCTCGATTCAATTTATTACAACTCGTCATGAACAAGGTGCAGCATTCATGGCAGATGTCTATGGGCGCTTAACTGGACGGGCGGGAGTGTGCCTCTCAACGCTCGGTCCGGGAGCAACCAATCTAATGACCGGAGTTGCTGACGCAAACCTCGATCGCGCTCCGCTAATCGCTATCACTGGCCAAGTGGGCACCGATCGGATGCACATTGAGTCTCATCAATATCTCGATCTGGTGGCGATGTTTGCCCCAGTTACGAAGTGGAACGCTCAAATTGTTCGCCCCAGCAACACTTCAGAGATTGTTCGTCGCGCCTTCAAAATTGCTCAAACCGAAAACCCTGGAGCCGTCCACATTGATTTGCCCGAAAACATTGCCGCGATGCCTGTCATCGGACAGCCCCTAACCACCGGAGCGATCGAGAAAACCTACGCTTCATTTCACAGCATTGAGAAAGCAGCGATCGCCATTTCTGAAGCCAAAAATCCACTGATTTTGGTGGGCAATGGGGCGATTCGCGATCGAGCCAGTGAGATGGTGACTAAGTTTGCGACTCAACTCACGATTCCGGTTGCCAATACCTTTATGGGCAAAGGCGTGATTCCCTACACGCATCCTCTTGCGCTGTGGGCGGTGGGGTTACAGCAGCGAGACTATATTAGCTGCGGTTTTGATCAGGCGGATTTAGTGATCGCGATCGGCTATGACCTGATTGAATATTCGCCCAAAAAATGGAATCCCAAAGCAGACATTCCGATCGTGCATATCAGCGTCACTCCGGCTGAGATTGACAGCAGCTATAGTCCGATGGCTGAAGTGGTTGGAGATATCTCAGATTCCCTCCAAGAAATTTTGTATCGCGCCGATCGAGCAGGCAAACCCGAACCTCACGCGCTAGAACTGCGTGCCGAAATTCGAGCGGACTATGCTCAATATGAGCATGATGATGGTTTTCCAATTAAGCCGCAAAAGCTGATCTATGATCTGCGGCAAGTCATGGCACCTGACGATATCGTGATCTCTGATGTGGGGGCGCATAAAATGTGGATGGCGCGTCACTATCACTGTCACCGTCCCAACACCTGCATTATTTCCAACGGGTTCGCGGCGATGGGCATTGCAATTCCCGGCGCGATCGCCGCTAAACTGGTTCACCCCAATCAAAAAGTGGTCGCGGTCACGGGCGACGGTGGCTTTATGATGAACTGTCAAGAATTAGAAACCGCCCTGCGAATCGGTACGGCATTTGTCACGATTATCTTCAACGATGGCGGCTATGGACTGATCGAATGGAAGCAAGAAAACCAGTTTGGACATTCATCGTTCATCAAATTCAGCAATCCCGATTTTGTCAAGTTTGCCGAAAGCATGGGTCTCAAGGGCTATCGCATTGAGTCCTGCGCCGATCTGATTCCCACTTTAAAAGAAGCGCTCGCGCAAGACGTTCCGGCAGTGATTGATTGCCCGATCGACTATCGAGAAAATCTCCGCTTCACTCAACGCGCTGGCGATCTCACCTGCACGATTTAGCGTCTGTAACTTAAAGGAATCAATCGCTCTAGATCTAAATCAGATGCCACTTGAGCCAGCTTGACTAAATCAGTTGGGTCAGACAGATGTGGAATCAAGCCTAAAACTGGAACACTGGTCAACGATTCGATTAAATCTGCAGGTGCCCAGTTTTCAACATCGTCATCAGAGCAAGGCTTTACACAACTCAGAACAATGCCCTTGAGATCAACACGGCGCGATCGAGCCAACGCAACATTGGCAACTGCCTGCCCGATCGCGCCCAATTTCACAGGCACCACTAACACGGTCGGAATTCGCCAATCCCAGGCTAGATCTGCCACTGTCGTTTCTCGTGTGATCGGGGAACCCAATCCGCCCAACGCTTCTACTAACACCCAGTCTCGTTTTTGGCGGAGTGTCTCAAAACTCTGCCAAACCTTCTCTAAAGCGACGCGCTTCCCTTCTTTTTCAGCCGCTAAAGGAGGCGCGATCGGGGCTTCAAAATAGAGAGGATTCAACTCGTCCAGGGTTTGATCGAGCGAGAATAGATGCTCGTAGAGTTCCCGATCGCCCGTGCCTGATTGAATAGGCTTCATCACGCCGAGCGATCGAGTTTTGCAGTAAGTCTGCCAATATGCAATCAGCGCAGTCGTCAAAACGGTCTTTCCCGCGTCGGTGTCGGTTCCGGTAATTAGTAGTGCGTTCAAGCAAATCCACTCAAAACTTCTCTTACTTTACCGAACATTCACCTCTAACTGGTAGTCAGTGTCTTGACTGGCAATCACATCAATTTGATAATCGCCGCCTCTCGACAGTTGAGCCTGCCAGTTTACAACGCCCGAAGAATCTTCGACCAGCTTTCCATTGGGATAGCGAATCACTAACGTTGCCGCACCCGAATTAAGCTGCACGCTCAAAGTCTGCCCTTTTTGAGCATTCACCAAATAGCGCCGAATAATGGCTGGAGTCGTCTGACCTGCGATCGAGGTTCCTGTCTGACCCGCCGGAAAGCTAACCTGCTCAGTCTGAACGGTCGGAGTGACACTTGGAGTCGGAGTCGGAGTCGGCGATGGCGTTGGAGTCGGCGGTGCTTTCAGACTTACGTCTAGCTTATAGTCTGTTTTGGGAATGCCCTTCACGGTTTTAAGCTCGATCGTGTAGTCTCCCGTAAACGGCAGTTCGCCATCCCAGCGAGAAACCCGACTGGCGCGATCGTCCACCGGATCTTGATTGGGAGCCAAGACACTCAGCAAAACTCCCTCACTTGCCAACGCTGCACTCAACGTCTCTCCTTGCTGACCCGGAATCACAAAGCTGAGAGTCTCATTCGATCGTAACGTCCCATTTTTAGCAGCATTTTCTCCCGCAGCCAAATTGAGACGCTGCTGATAATTGACAGGCTGAGTGCTAGGGCTAGGAGTCGGCGACGGACGAAGGCTCGGCGTAATCGTTGGGCTAGGAGACGCGACGATCGTTTGAGTCGGGGTTGGCGTTGGCGCAGGCGGATTCATCAAAGCGCGTACCAGCGTCCAGGAACCTAAGCCAGTCAATAATACTAATCCAGTGCCGATCGCGCCCACTGCCCAAGGGTCATCCCACAGAGAGCCGCGCGTCGGAATGCTCGGATCTGAGCGAGTAATATTCGTGGGGGTGATCGTGGAATCGATGTTGCGTCGCCCCACGGCTACCGTGCCCATGCTTGAAGAAGGGGGCTGTTGCTGAGGTTGGGGCTGGGTGGCGATCGGAGGAGAGGTTTGAGGAACAGGCGTAACGTTGGGCGGAGACTGAATCGCCTGAAGCACATCTTGGGCTGACTGATAGCGATCGGTGGTGCGATAGCTCAACATCCGGTTGAGCACCATCGCAAAAGCCGGACTGACATTTACTAATCGCTGCCAGCGCCAGGTCATCGTAGTTTCGTCAAATAATTCTTGTGGCTCTCGCCCAGTGAGCAACACAACCGCAGTGACCGCCAAGGCATAGAGATCGCTATTGGGATAAGCGCGCCCCGTCTGCATTTGCTCAGTGGGAGCATAGCCCAGCTTACCAACCGTCGTCGATTGTCTAACCGTGTCGGGCGACTGAATTCGAGTTGCTAATTCTTTCACCACGCCGAAGTCGATCAAGACGGGGAGCCGATCGCTCTGCCGCAGCATAATATTGTCGGGTGCAATATCGCGATGAATAATTCCCTTGCCGTGAATGTAAGACAGCACGGGCAAGACTTGCTGCAAAATCTGAATCACCTCCGCTTCTGAGAAGACGTAGCCCTGAGTTTTGCGTTCGTCAAGGAGTGCACGATAGGTCTTGCCTTCGACATAATCTTGCATCAAGAAAAATCGCTGGTCTTGCTCAAACGTCGCTCGAAACTGAGGGATCTGCGGATGCTGAATTTGATAGAGAATCTGTGCTTCTCGCTGAAAGAGTTCTTTAGACTTCTCTAGCGCGTAGGCATTATCTTGCGGTGGAAGGAGTTCTTTGAGGGCACACAGCTCATTAAATCGCCCCTGGTCTTCTGCCAAATAAGTTCGACCGAATCCACCTTGCCCCAAAATGCTCAGAACTCGATAACGATTCTGCAAAATAGTTCCGGTAGGGATAGCTGTCTGCATAGTAGATTCAGTCACTTACACTTCAATAATAGTTAAGGGGGTGCTCAAGAGCTGACCCGACGCTTCCAGTCTAAAGTCTACAGCCCCAACCAGGACACGCTGCACCTTAAGTCCTTCGTGATTCTGATCGAGGGGCAGTGTTGAGAGTAGCTACGCCTCAAAAGATATGAGCTACGGACGCTTTTTATAAAAGTAGAACGCTAACCATTTAATTTAGATTTGACGAATTCCTGAACTTTTTTGCCGTCTGCCTTGCCCTTCAAATGCTGCATCGCTGGACCCATCACCTTACCCATATCTTTAGCAGAGGTTGCCCCGACTTGGGCGATAATGCTATCGATCGCCTGAGCCACCTCATCATCAGAGAGTTGCTGCGGCAAAAATTCTTCTACGATCGCTAACTCTTGTGCCTCTTGCTGCGCCAGATCATCGCGTTTGGCATTTTGATATTGCTCGATCGAGTCTCGGCGCTGTTTTGCCACTTGCACCAACACTTCGGTTTCCTGTAGCTCTGTCAGGTCAGTTTGCCCCAGCGGACGAACGCTCACCTCTTTCTCTAACAGCACTTTCTTAATGCTTCGCAGGGTTTCTAGCCGCACCTTGTCTTTAGACTTCATCGCCGCTTGAATATCCTTAGTAATGCTATCTTTCAGGCTCATTTGACAGACTCTCCTTTTTCTTCCGGATTACAAGATAACGCAGATGAATCAGGTTGAATAGAATTTTCTCCAGAGACCAAAGTTTCGTTTCTATTCACTAGCTGCTATCGATCGGTCGATCACTGTTATCGCTTAAATTCTTGATTTTTAAGAGTATATTTTCTATCAAAATCAATTTGTTTTTAGTTAAATTCCTACTAAAAGTTTCTACTTGAAGTGTTACAAATTCTCATTGCAGTCGATGATTAGATTTGGCAATATTGAGAGAGATTAGATTTAGTTTGACGAATTAATTTCTCAATCAATGCGCTGCTCTGACGACTGCTCTGTTTATTTAGGAAATCACGATCGCTTTGACTAGATCACTTGCCTAGTCAGCCGTTCAGTCTTCATCTAAGGTTGCTTCAAAGTCTAGAGGCATGAGTAAAAACGGTAGATCAGTAAAAAATGGGGGGAAGTTTTTAATTCCCGGTGATAAGATTGCGATGAATGCGTTCGAGGGCTTATTTGTGATCCGTTCTGCAACGTTAACTATTCCTGCTGCATTTGCAGCGGTTCCTGACAACAATCGGCTTCGACTACTTTCTGGCTCGGCGAATGTTGCCCTCTCTCAAGAAGTTGCACGCTACCTGGGAATTGATCTCGGTCCTATGGTGCGAAAACGGTTCGCGGATGGCGAACTTTATATCCAACTTCAAGAATCGATTCGGGGTTGTGATGTCTATTTAATTCAGCCAACCTGTCGTCCTGTCAATGATCATCTCATGGAGCTGATGATTATGGTAGATGCCTGTCGGCGGGCTTCGGCACGACAGATTACGGCAGTGATTCCTTATTATGGCTATGCAAGAGCCGATCGTAAAACCGCAGGTCGTGAGTCGATCACTGCAAAATTGGCGGCAAACTTGATTACTCAGGCGGGGGCAAGTCGCATTCTCGCAATGGATCTGCACGCCGCTCAGATCCAAGGCTATTTTGATATTCCACTTGATCATGTTTACGGCTCACCTGTTTTGATCGACTACCTAGCAAGCAAACAGCTTCAAGACATTGTGGTGGTTTCGCCCGATGTCGGTGGGGTGGCTCGTGCCAGAGCGTTTGCCAAAAAGCTGAATGACGCGCCTCTCGCGATTATTGATAAGCGTCGCCAAGCTCATAACGTTGCCGAAGTCATGAACGTGATCGGAGATGTGCGCGGTAAAACGGCAGTGCTCGTCGATGACATGATCGATACGGCAGGCACGATCACCGAGGCTGCCAAGATTCTGCGGCAGCAAGGAGCGCGGCAAGTCTATGCTTGTGCGACCCATGCGGTGTTTTCCCCCCCTGCGATCGAGCGTCTCTCAAGCGGTTGCCTCGAAGAAGTCATCGTGACCAATACAATCCCTGTCGCTGAAGAAAACCGCTTCCCACAGTTGACTGTTCTTTCAGTCGCCAATCTTTTAGGCGAAACGATCTGGCGGATTCATGAAGACACGTCTGTTAGCAGCATGTTTCGCTAGACCCGCGCAATAATGTTTGTTTGATGAATGGGCAGTTGCTTATAGGTTAGCAACTACCCATTCACTGCTTTGATGTTTTCAGTCAGCGTTTAGCGAGACAATGCCTCTCTTAAAGTCCTCTTTATATTGGCTGTAGCAGACGATCGGCTACCCGCCTCTCAAGCTCATGCACCTTTCACTAAGCCATTTGGCTGAATATTCTACGCTAGACTACTGATTGGAAAATGAGCCGACTACAATTTTTCTGAGTGAAATCAAAGAATCCTGACAAACTTAAATCTTTAATCTATCTATAGGCGGATGCTGCTCATAAATTAAAATATTTAATCAGTCGTTGCCGTTTTCCTGTCGATTAAAAAAAGATATGACTCGTGCGGATTAGCCCATCTTCTGATTTAATCCTCCACCGAATCACAAAACCACTGTTATCGCTATGCTCAGAGTCGTTCTTGTCCATCCTCAGATTCCACCCAATACAGGCAACATCGCCCGAACCTGTGCCGCTACAGGCACCGAACTGCATCTTGTCGGTCCACTAGGGTTTGAGATTAGCGATCGCTATCTTAAACGCGCTGGGTTAGACTACTGGCCCTACGTCAATCTACGAGTTCACGCCTCCCTACAAGAGTTTCAGACATTTCATCAACAGCAAGGCGGACGCTGGATCGGATTCAGCACTTCAGGAAGCTGTAGCTATATTCAGTTTCAGTATGTCGAAGGAGATTGGCTGCTTTTTGGCAGTGAGACTCAGGGGCTTTCTGCCAACGTGCTGTCTCTCTGTTCTACGGTGGTTCGCATTCCCATGAATCAGCCCAACGTCCGAAGCCTAAATCTCTCTGTCAGCGCGGCTGTTGGCTTATTTGAAGCCCACCGACAATTAGGACATCTAGAGTAGAAATACCCTCTAATTCCTTTTAGGGTTAACGGGAGGTCAACAAAGGGCTTCAGCCTCTTTGCTAAAAGGGTTGCAGTCTTCTCAAAGCTGAATATCACTGCATCTATATATATGCGTCTAAATATCGAGATATGTGCGTCTGACTATCGAGAAGATGACCGAGGAGAAACGATACTTACCAGCATCGCCGGTCCCTCACGCCTCACTTTATTCATGAAATGCATCTCAGCCAGATAAGTTATCTAGAACACTAAAATGCAATAACTCGATAAGAAATTTGTATGTGAATGTGAAGTCGCTCCAAAAGATGCAGTAACTTTACCCACTGACCTCAATTCCCTGACTCGTTGAGTGTCTTACGAGCTATATGCTGTAAGGATTGTTGAGAAAGTACGTAAGCTTAAGATAAGGGAGTTGCCTTCCCTAGAGTAGGCTTCATCTGCATGATTCTACGGTTGATCGTGATCCATCTTTACCTTAACTTCGAGTCATTGAGTGCTCACAAACGTTAGCTTGACGAAGCCCTTACCATTGGTCTAGAGATCTTAAACAGGCTCTACCTCTCACTCGTCTATCGAGAAGGAACTTTGGATAGCAGTCTCAGTTTCTATGTTGCAATTTCCGCAGAGTAGGTTAAACTCCTCTTTGGATTTGTCTAGATTGGACGACTGTTAGGCTTCTCATCACAATGAGTTGACATCAGTTAAGAAGATCTGTTATCGATTTGAGTCTAGTGCATCATTAGATATTTGTTGAATGATGCGAACTTGTCTAAATCGAAAAAGCAGGGTAATCTTGCCTAAGTGTAATTACCGATTGTGATCTTGATCGCTTTTCGGAGCAGTAACGATCACTGACAAATGGTGAATTCAATGGCTCAAGGACAGTTAAACGCTGGTCATTTAGGAGGTCGTTTTTTGAAACGAGCATTCCCGCAAGGAGAATCAATTCCTGTTCCGTTCTCTACCGTTAGCAATGACGCGGTAACTGAACAGTCTAAACAAGCGCTCCCTGAGGCAAACCGCCGGGGTCGCACATCTGCCGCTATGATTGGGCTTGCTGCCATTTCAATGGGCGCATATAGTCTACTTGCTCCGCAGCAAGGTGATGCTGCCGCTGCCGCTGAACCGATCGCGACAGAGCCAACTCCAACCGTTTCTAACCCATCCGAGGTTGCGGTCATTCAGTCTGCGCCCGAAGTTGCCTCCGTAGCTATGGCTCCTTCGATCGTCCAAACGGTTGAACATACGGTTCAAGAGGGTCAAACTCTTTGGAAGATCGCCAAGTTTTATCAGGTTGATGTTCAACGGCTTGCAGCGGCAAACCATCTGCGTTCCAGCGCTGTGCTTTATGTGGGGCAAGTCTTGCAGGTTCCGACAGATGGGCAGACTGCCCAACCCCCTATGAGCCAAGAAGTCGGTCAGTTAGCGCCAGATAGTGTCGCAACTTTCCCGACTGAGCCTGTTTCCATCATTGCCTCTAGCCAACTAGGGACTTATGCCTCCCCGGCAGAGGCTCAACAACTGCTCAAGTCTCGTCAGGATGTCGCCGTGGCGAACCTGAAGCAAGAGCGAGATCGTTTGAAGCTGAGTCTGGCGGAGTTGAAGTCTGAGGAGTCTAAGAACGCATCAAAGTCCGTTCAAGCCAGTGTCCATCAGTCTCTGGGTAAAGAAGCAGCAAGTCTGGTGAGCTATCAGATCAGCCCAGGAGACACTCTGACGGCGATCGCTCAAACCCACGGCACCTCTTCCTCAGAGCTTGCTGGTATCAACCAACTGACGAACCCAAATCTGCTTGAGGTCAACCAGTTCATCAAGGTTCCTCAATCTCAAGCCGTGTCACTTCTGTCTTCGGATGCTGCTCTGACTCAAGTGCCGCTGCCAACAGTGCCTTCTGATCTGACTCAGGCTGCCTCAGTGCCGCTGCCAACAGTGCCTAGTCTCGCGACTGTAACCTCTTCAAAGCCTGTAGTTTTGCCGAGCACTGAAGTCACGACTCCGATTGGGATCGGGGGCGATGCGCCTCAGGTTGCTCTAAATCCTGCTCGATCGAGAGGGCAATCCTACACAGGCATTCAAGCACCTGCAAACGTTCGTCAGGATGACGGTCAATATGTGAGCAGTCTAGTCACTGAGATCATTAGACTGCGCGAAAAATATCAGTCGAATTCTGTTGGCGTTCGGGCTAGACCCCAATCTTCCGCCCCTGCTCAGGCGCTAGTTCCTGCCTCGCTTGCTCCGACTGGCAATCATCGAGTTAATCCAGAATTTAAGCCGAGCCGCAATCTGGAAAGTTTGCAGGCAGAGCTTCGGAGTTTGCGGAGCGATCGCACGGCTGCATCTGGTTCTCAAGCCAAGGTGAATTCTCTTGTTGCAGATGCCCCCAAGCCCAAGACTCAAACTGTCGCGATGGCTCCGGCTGGGTCAGAAACCTATGCGCCTCTAGTGCGCTCCTCTGTGGGCAAGATGGTTTCACCAAGTCTGCCTCCGATCGGAAAGCCCGATGCCTACTTACCCGGCAATAGTGGCAAATTCAATGGCTACATTTGGCCTGCGAAAGGAATGCTCACTTCAGGCTACGGTTGGCGCTGGGGACGGATGCACAAAGGGGTCGATATCGCGGCTCCGGTCGGAACGCCTGTTGTTGCCGCTGCGGCTGGAAAAATCATCACGGCTGGATGGAATGATGGTGGCTATGGCAACTTGGTTGAAGTGCAGCACGCCGATGGTAGTGTTACTCTCTATGGTCATAACAGCCGCATTTTAGTGAAAGTGGGACAGACTGTAGCTCAAGGTCAGCAGATTGCTGATATGGGTAGCACCGGTTTCAGCACAGGTCCGCACTCCCACTTTGAGGTTCACCTTCCAGGTCAAGGTGCGGTCAATCCAGTCGCTCATCTACCTCAGTTCCGAGGATAAGGATCTCAGCGATTGATTATTTTATGAGTGAGGAGCTACATTGCTCCTCTTTTTGATTTCTAGAATCGCTGTAGATTTCATTCAAGCATGTATGGTAAGCTATCGAAAGCAATGAAAATATTCGGCTCAGTAGCTCAGTTGGTTAGAGCAGGGGACTCATAAGCCCAAGGTCGCAGGTTCAAATCCCGCTTGAGCCATTTTTAAAGACGAATTCAAAATCCCATAATTCCGCGGTTTAGGGAACCACAGGATATTTGTGTTTTTGGAGTTATCCTTCTAGGTCGGAACTCTCTTTCATCCTGCGTTTTTGTGGGTTGTCTAACTTACACCAATGCTGAGAAGTATGTGCTCACTGGTTCATCAGTCCGCTTTAAATCTGGACGAGATGTTTTACTACTTGATCTTCACGGCTAGAATATTGCTTTTAACTTGAGAGCCAAATTAATCTCACGAGATGATTAGCAGCTATCTTGGGCAGCTACTTTTCTCTAGGCGTGAAGCTTGGTAACCACATTTGGCTACTACAATGCCGCTGATGGCTCCCAACCCCATTAGAATTGCCCAAAGCTGACTGGGACGATGAGTTCTAACGCTAAGAGCTTTTGCTTGGGGAGTGTTGAGGAACTGATCAAGCTGATCGCGTTGCATAAACAATTGCTCATTCGCACTCCTTGACCAACCGCGAGTCAACGGAATTTCTATTTGTAACTGCGTGACCAAGACCAGTCGAAAAATACGATTTCCGATAATATCGTTTTTTGACTGCACACTCGTTCGCATAAGGTCAGTTTTGGCAAGGTACAGCGTTTGTAGGCGACCAATCAGCGGTTCGTGGGTGAGTTCACATCTCACGCGATTGCTTTGAGAGCGGCAGTTGAAATGAACCAATTCGCCCATGTCCACGATCGCATATCCGCCAATTTTGGTCACGATTATAGCGAGGAAGGCAGTGATACCAATCAGAAGAAGCCGCGATCGCGCATTGAGCATGAAGCTATTCTACTGCCTAGAAGTGAGTCAAAGCAGTGATGCACAACTTAGCCAAGAACAAAACGCCCTGCCCTTGTTGCAGTGATCGATGATCAACTCCGGTGTGACGAGACGACGTTGTTGATGAATGCCCTAACGTATCGGGAGGTCAGCAGATCTATTCGTGTAGGACAGGCATTGAGGGTGATTTGTGGAGGGAATCGAGTATTAAACCTAGATCTAGTAACTTTTTGAGTATAAACTACCTTGACAATAGAACACGAGTTTTGATAGCGGTTCCACCTGCTTTAGTGTATAGTGAATGTAAGAGCTATATGCTTAATCAATTTAAACGTGATATCGGGTTTTTCTTTCCTTGAGCGGTGATCGAGAGCATTTACTCTCCAGTGCCATCCAGGGAAGGCGGGTTTTAATTATTCAGATATTTCAGCAGAATTTTTTGATGTAGCTATCTCGGTTGATTTGGTAGCAAATTTGAGGTTCCCTTGAAGATTCAAGCAGTTGAGATTCAGTCGGGCGATCGTATCGTTGCCTATTGCAACAACAAGATGCAAGTCTGTACTGTAAAGCACATTATTGATCCAACTCTCAGCAACATCACCCTATCCGTTTCTACCTCTGAGCATTCCCGAAATTCAATTTCGCGCGTTGTTCGGTTTCAGCGAGATGCCCTGGTAGAACTACAGGCTAAAGGTTCCAATCAAGATGTGGCTACTGATTTCTCTGGTGAACAGTCGTAGCCTGTCAATCTTGAGTTGATGGATTCCTGACTCACCGTTCTGGAAAATCTATCAACTCATCCTTTATGCTAGTTAGAGCCGGGAGGGTTCACCAGTAAAAGAAAAGAACTTCAAGGTGAGTCATGACACAGCAACAGAAGAATCTGCTGATTTGTTTGCACCAGCGATTGCTAACCCTATCAAGGTGATCAGTTCAGTGCTGCAAAGTGCAGCTTCGATCACAGATGTGATTTTGACTATAGAACGCGTTGACTGACCAAACTGACGATAAACCGCACGATCGGTCTGATACTGGTTTGTATAATAAGAAAACCTTCACTCAGGAGTAGCTATGTCAAAAGAGAAAAAAAGCAACAAAGAAGTCAAAAAACCAAAAGCACAACCGGACGAAACAAAGAAGCCAAAGAAAGATCCTAAACGATATGACTAGCTGTATATCTACGACAGAGAGTTGTTGTTGAAAACGTTCTGCCAGCGGAAAAGCCGGGGGCAGAACGATGTCCCTACCTGAACCGCCAGCCTTGTGGGAGGGTTTACCTCCGTAGGGGATTGAGCAAGAAGAGGACTGCGCAAGGAGGATGGCAGCTACTTATTCCCAACGATCGAGTTCTGTGAGCCAATATTGCACTAGCGCGATCGCTTGGCTGCGTCGCGCTTCAAAGGTGGCAGCGATCCAGATAAACGCCAGTCCCAAAACAATGCCCATTGCCCATAAAAGTAGCGATTCGTTGTTGATAAAAAACCAAAGCTGACGAACTACCTTGAGCATAAACGTTGCAGTGCCCACATACAAAAAGGCGCGAATTCGTAAGGTCAACCCAGCTCCGACTAATCCTAAGCTGAACGCGATTGTTAACAGTCCCTGCACCCAACTGCGATCAGACTGATAGAGAGCCGTGAAACAAAACAGCCCTACTGCTAAACAACGCAAAAGATGACGCACTTCGCGAGATGAGGACGATCGCAAAGCCGGATCAATCTGCACACCATAGAGAATTGAACCGCTAACGACCGTCATAAACCATAGCGGATTGGTCAGTGAATACTCGTTTAACACCTTGAGAATCGCCCAATCTGCCAGCCCAAGCGCCAGATAGCTGAGACGAATTTGAGCTGTGGCTCTTGCAAACCAGGCATAAAATGCAGCCGTGAGCAATAGGCTTTGCACCATGATGGTTTCATTGGTGATCAGCACGATCGCTCCGGGCAACAGCGCGGCTGAGGTTTGCCAGGGTCGGCGTGACCATCCCCAAGTTTGCCAGGGCAAGGTGTAGAGTCCAAATGCGAATAGGCTCGCGATCGCGGCTCCCCAACTCAACAGCATCGATTCTGGCAGCGTTTGAGAGAGGGTATGGGCGATCGCGGCAGATCCTTCAACCGCACCGAGATACACCCATTCCTCTCGCGTCCGCCCTTGCCAGATTGCATAACCTGCTAACAGAGTTGCGACTACAATCCACATCAGATGTCCGGTAGGGCTGAGAGGCGCTATGAGAGCAACAAAGGCGAGAATACTGCCGCCGAGCCAATGGATGTGCGTCACCGTCAAAAGCTGCGATCGCGTGAGTCGCCAATAGAACTGTAGCGATTGGGCAACCAGACGATAAGTAATGGCGATCGCGGTTGCTAACCCTGCCAGCAGCGTTAAGCCATCTCCCACAGCCCCTCCAGAACGGTGCAGCAATTGGTAGGTCAACCCTTCATAAGCGGCGATCGAGACGGTCAAGATTCCTAAATAAGTCAAGGGTTTGAGGTCAGGCTGACGACGACCGACTCCGATGAACGGCAATGCTGCTGCAAGAGTAAACAATCCAGTCATTGAGGTGAAGTGATCATGAGCCAAAAATCCGCCAATAATCACGTATAACGGTGAGATTCCATGCAGACTGGTGAGGACAGAATCGGGATGACGACGCAGCCAA
>JBBQYE010000035.1:0-16649 GCA_038208945.1 Leptolyngbyales cyanobacterium
TTGCCATGATTCGAGGCTGACCGCCTCGAAAACGTTCACTGGAAAGCGATGTGACACGGAAACGGTCATGCGTCGTTTGGAAGGGGGCGATTGGAAAAGTGCTCATGGCAACTCGCTGGTCGCCTACCTTACGGCAAGCACAGTTTTGAAGCAGAGGGTAGGGCAGCGATGTCCTACTCGACTGCATCCATACCCCACCTAGCGCTTCACGCCTTGCTGACACGCGCCAGAGTTTGCTCCAGCGCATCTACAGAGCTAGCACCAGAAAAAGTTTCACCATTCATGATGAAGAAGGGGGTACCAGAAACTCCGATCTTTTGACCCAACGCCATGTCTTGTTGGATAGGAGCTTCGGCGTTATTGCGGTCGCGATCGAACCTCTTCAGATCCAGATTCAGCGTCTTGGCTGTTGCTTGATAAAACGCCTCGCCAAGCTTGTCTTGATGGGTAAAGAGCGCTTCCTGATACTCCCAAAACTTGCCCTGCTGCCCTGCTGCCCAAGACGCTTTAGCGGCAGGCATGGCTTCGGCATGAATGGCAATGAGCGGGAAGTGCTTATAAACTAGGGTCACACTATCTTTATGCTTTGCCATAAACTGCTGCAAAATGAGATTGGCATCGCGGCAATAGGGACATTGAAAGTCAGAAAACTCGATTAGCAAAACTTGACCCGCTTTTGCTCCCATTGCTGGAGATCCCATTGTGGGAGATAACCCAATCAACGCTTGAGGATTTGTTTTCGTTTGCTGTAGGAAGGCTTGCTGTGCTTTTTGCTGGGCAAGTTGTTGTTCACTTTGGTACACCTGCACCGAGTCGAGAATAGCTTCTGGGTTCTCTCGAATAATCTGTAACACTTGCTCTCTGAGTTGCGAGCTAATTTGACTGTCGGCTTTGACGGGAGCGGCATAGCTAAAGAGAGCCAGACAGATTACCCAAAAGCCGATTACTAGACCAATCCAATATGGTGCAAATAGATATCGTCGCAAGGCAATTGTCATCTTCATAGGAGTTCAGGTTGCGATATGAAAAGCGGGTAGGGTGCGTTAGGCGCAAATTGGATTGGACAGAGCAAGTAGTTTTGGGTGTCTGCGCCGTAACGCAACGTTGTTCGTTGGTTCAGTGCGTTACGCTCTCTACGGTGATTCCGACTTGGTGAGGGCCAAGTTTACCTGAAGATTCCCAGCATTATCGCCATATCCTCCTGTAACATCGTTCATCAAGAAATTGGCAGTTTGATGGGGCTGCAAATCGAATGTTCCTTGCTTATCAGCAGCGAGGCATTTCTCCTGGTCTGTTGATACAATCAAAGCTCCTAGCGAAAATCCGGGACACCGCCGATTTGGATTTGCCGAAAAACCACCTGCGCCATCCGCCGTTATGTATCCCTTGGGTAAATCTCCAGGAGCATCTTTAGGAATTGCTTGCCATTCACCCGCAGCCGTAAACTTGACTTTGACAGTATGATCGTAGGGATTTTGATAGGGAGTCCCTTGGTCTGATTTTGCCGCAACAATAATACTGGGTTGCGGTATCGTGGCAGAGGAGTGCGAGGCTTGGGGACTGGCTACAGTAGAAGTGTGCGAGGGTGAGGGGTTATCTGGAATAAAGACTTTAACTAATCCAAAACAACCGGCTAAAACCCCTCCAATGCCAGTCAGAATGCCTGGGAGAGTCGTCCAAAAATTGCTACTCATGTGTGTTCTCCTCGGTTTCAATTTTTAAGAACGTTTCTGCAAAAGTTAGTGAGATCGCAGATCTGCAATCTCACTGTTGCCCATTCAACGATTAGCCAGGGACAACCTGACAAGCCTTTTGAGGGAGCCGCTTGAGGTTCGGCCAATCTCATACAAGTTACTCTTCAGTTTTTCCGGCACTCGTTGAACACTTTCTCAGCAAGCCCTACTTACGCACCAAAATCTTGAGTAGAGTAGCCGGAGGTATATCCAACACTAAGGTAGCGACAAGAGGGACTGATGATATTTTGTTTGTGAGGAATTTCTCAATGAAGCTGTAGACCTCACTGAGCAAGCTGTTTTGGCAAGTAAATACGCTCTGACAGTATGACAATCACGATCAAGAGCGAATCAAAGTAGCGCTGAGGAATCAAGGTCGATAAGCTACCTGTTTCCTTGAATGGTGTAATCCTGTAGGAGTCAACCGATTATCTCTCCTAAGCTTGAAAGCAAGAGTTAGGGGGTTATTGCAAGTTTTGGTCTGTAATAACCGAGATTAGCTAATTCACACCCTTAATGTAGGATTTAGCCGCATTGCTACTCAGGACACGTATCCCTCAATTGACTCTCTCCCATAACTCATTTGGAGTAACCTCGTTGCTATCCAAGGGAAATTGGATGATGGGTGCCCCATTATCCATTGAGCCTCCTTGCACATTCATGAGAAGTCCAGATTCCCCGTTTTTGACATAAAAAATATTCGGTCTATCTGGTGGGAGGTCAATCGCATCCCAACCTTGGCTCCTCCCTCAATTAAAATCGAATTGGATGAGCTGAATTCCGCTATCATGGCCTGAGTTGGGAACATCAATGACTTTTCCGCCTGCAACATTTCTAATACATTTGATTCCATACTCAACTGACCCGTCAGGGAGTGCTCTCGCTACGCCGGATTCCTCAAACTTCCACTGTTGCGTACCATCTCCAGTAAAATCCCACTAAATGAGTGTAGAGCCATCTGCGGAATTAACCGCTAGAAACTTCCCACTGTTAACATTCTTGATGAAAGTCATATTGTTCTCCTTGTTGATTGTTTGAACATTGAGGATCAGCGGCGAGTTGAATGAATTTGCCAACCCAGTGAACCGATATCCAAAGACTAAAGCGATCGCTCTCGCAATACATCGACATTTGTGGAAAGTCACTTTCCAAGTTTGGAAACCGGAAATTTATAGCAGTATTAACCAAGGTTAGGACGGGGTGCAGGGGTGGAACCCCTAGTTAGAGGCATTGCCCCCACAACCCCTTATTCCCATTGTCCTAACGCATAGACGTAGGGCTATACCGCTTCAGCCAGGACGATCTTGACTGAACTTGAGATCCAAACGCTAATGCTGCTAACCTATCATCAGGGCAATCCTCAACCCTCAGACTTCTGTGTGGCTCAAACTGGGATTGCCCTTGGAAAGCTAGGGGGCTTTTTAGCCCGTAAGGGCGATGGCGATCCTGGACCAACCGCAATCTGGAGAGGGTGGTTTGTAGTCCAAAGCGCGACTCGGCTTCGCTCTCGCCTCTTCCCTCAACTTTGTGTGTAATAGTCAGGGTTTTGCCGGAGGTTGGTGACTAACCATTTTGATTTATGAGGGTGCTGAAACAACAGGTGGGTCATTTTGCTGTCAGCGTTGAATCGAGTAAGGGATATATTCCCCTCCGCCCTGCGGCGAAGCTTTAGGGCTTGCAATCCCAATCTGGCATTCGGGAGCAAATCTGCTTTCATACCCCGTCCGCTTGCCGCAGGAGTCTTGAATCGAGCTAGAGAGAATCTCACTGCTTTGATTGGGAACTGGCTGTAGCGCACATCAAAACGAGGGACTATACCGAATCGAGAAATAAATGCCATTCTCTTGTAAAGTGCGCTTTTCATTCTCGATCGACACCAATGGAAATCCAAAATCAATCCGGGCTAAAAAATTCTCGCCTTGCCGCCACAGCAATCCCAAGCCTGCTCCAACCAGCGTATTTCTCTCAAGTCCTCCATTCCGATTCCAGCCAGTTCCCAAATCGATAAACGGTGTGAGTTGGACAATGCCCCCACTCGGTCTGAAAATCGGCAACCGCAATTCAGTTGAAAACAAGAATCCGTTATCCGTGAGGAGTGCATCTTGTCGATAGCCGCGTACCGTTTCGGCTCCCCCGATGCCAATCTGCTCCAACGGCACTAAGGAACGATCGACAAGCTGCAAATCTCCCCGAAGTAACAACAACGAATCTCTGTCCAACAACCTTGTCCATTGCGCCTGTCCTCGCCATGCGAAAAACCGACTATCGGGAGCTTGATCGTTGATCGTGACATTGAACAAACCTAAACCAACGCTAAATTGCGATCGCGCAGCAAATACTTGTCGATCGCTGCGCTGCACATATTCCTGAAAAAACCGCAACGCTGAAATTCGGGTTCGTCCTTGCGCGTCAGCCCCCGGAGACAACGGAAACGGACCAATATTATCAATGCCTAGCTCGGTCTGACTTTCTTGCCGCGAAAAGGTCAACCCCAAGGCGAATTCATCGGTCGAACGCTGAATAATCGGCTGTCTGAGTGTCAATTCGTAATAGCGCGATCGCGCTGTGATATCGAGAATATCAAACGGTTCTTCGATCACACGACTGCGAGTACTTCCATAAGCTAGTCTCAATGTTCCGTTGCGTGGATTCAACGGAACGGTATAGCTCAAATCCACGCCATTACTGCCATTGGTATTTGTGTAGCTGGCTTGGAGTCCATCGCCTAACCCCAGTAAATCTGCCTGTGAGACTCCGAGTTGTCGGCGAAACGAACCAACACTGGGAGATCGTGCATTATCGAGCGACAGAGCGATCACGCGCGTTTTAGCTTCTGCGATCGTCACTTGTAAAACGCTGGTTCCGGGGCGAGTTCCGGCTTGCAAATCGGCTGAGATTGAGGCAATTAAAGGATCAATCTGCAACAATCGCAAGCCTTCGAGCAAGCGATTTACATTCAACGGTTTTTGGGCAGCAAGACTGATGCGGCTGCGGATATAGGCAGGATTGAGACGACGAGTTCCAGTGACGTTGATATTCTCGATCGTGCCTTCGATGATTTGAACCTTGACGGTGCCATTCGTTAGCACTTGCGGCGGTAAAATGGCAGCAGAAGTGACATAGCCGCGCTTGACATAGAAATCTGTAATTTCAGTTCTCAACTGCAACAACTCTGCAAATGAAACATTGCGACCGACATATTTGCGAGTAATCTCAGAAAAATCCTGCGATCCAAACACCGTGCTCCCGACAATTTCAATTTGTTTAAGTTGAATGATATCAGGCAGGTTACCGGGTGTTTCGGGTGTGGGTTGTGCCGGAACAATCGGGATCAGTTGATCCGGAGGAGGAAGAGGGGTTGGCGTGACCTCCGACGGCGAGGGCTGCGGGGGAAGCGGACGCGGTAAATCTTGAGGCGGAGGAAGGGGAACGCGCTGAGCAAGTCCCGGAGATGAAATAGCAATCGTAACGCCGAGCGTCAGCAGAACTTGAAGTTGCAATCGAGACAACATTTCACCCTCCTAGCAGAGTCACTCTTATTTAACTCCTTGTTGCACCCTAACAACAGTCCGAACGGTTTTTGACAAGAAAGCTACCCATTCACTAGTGGGTCATTTGCCTCGAATATAGCCATAACTAGATCGTTGAGTCTAACATCACTAGGCCAATCAGCTTTTTCAAGAATGGCGATGTTCATGCCAAGTGACCCACTAGAGCCGAGTCTGATTAAATCTCATCCCAACTACTCAACCCTTTGTGATTACGGCTCTATCGCTGCCTAAAACTGTCCGGAGTGTTGTGAAATGGGTGCTTAACGGAACGCGAACGAGATACTTCGTTTGTCACTGAAAAGTATTTGCGGCACAACCGAAATTACTGCTGCTACTTTCGCTCCATTGGGCGTTTTGATAGGTTTATTGTGGAACGTGAAACAGGTGCAGCAGTGGTCATAATGCGAGTGCGGCTTTGGGACTTCCAATGTTGATAGCGCAGTAAGGGAAGAGACGCGACCCGTTTCGCTAATGCCCAGAAAAAGACATAGCTTGCTAACAATCGCTCAAATGAATCAAACCGGGCTTCTCGGAATTGCTCCAGCATGATTCGTTGTTCGAGAGAACGCTCATTCAAGTCAATCAAAACAGGCGAGGCACTAGACAGAATAATCGCGTCCTGAAACCCTTGATGCGCGATCGCACGATTGTGCCCCAAGGCAATGATTTCTGCTCCTGTCTCTAAATTTCGGACTCCAGCAGCTTGCTTGCCCGTCATGAGAATCGCGCTTTCGTTCTCTTTCTGCATCGGGCTACGTCGCCCATCGGGAACTCCTAAGAAGATTAATGTTCCTCTGACCACTCGATGACCAAAATGGTGCAGCATATGATCCTGTGGATTTGCACCATGCACATCCAAGGAAGTGATGCCGTAGCTGAGAGAAAAGAGTTTACTGACATACACTTTTAAGAGTTGATGTATCCAAGGCACATCGCCAATCACTAGCGATCGCTTTCCGGTACGTGCCAGAAGGGGTCTCTTCTGCACACAGCGTAATCCCAAGCTCCAAAGCCAAGTTCCAAAGATGTAGATCAAGATGTCTGCTAGCGTGAGCAATGGGAGTAGCAATCCCGGAACTGGCAGATTTACAACGCAGAACATCACGCGAAATAAAGTTTGTATCAATGGCACTTGCAGTCCTACGGTGATCAGAATATAAAGCGCATGAATTCCCCAAGCTAAGGGAGCTTCTATGATGTGCCATGCCCATTTTTGACTGCTTTGGATCAGTTGCTGATAGTCGGAAGAGCGATTGAGTTCGCCGCTTGCAGTTGTTCCTACAATCGATTCGGCTCGATTGAGAAAATCATCTTTGAGGCGCTCTAGAGTCAATAGGTCTGCTGTAGTGAGTGACATATTGAATGCGCCTTGATGAGCTGGAAATCGCGCTCTGAGTTGTTTTGCCAGATACAGCAAGAGTTCGGTTAAAGTCGCTTGAGCCGCAGCTACGGCTACAGTTGTGGGTTCAGCCGTTCGTCGTCCACTGCCATTGATCAAAATCCGTTGAGTAAAACTAGACTCTTGATAATAGTACTGCGCGATCGCGGTTCCCATCAGACTACAGATCTCTCCCGTCATAATGAAAAGTTCGCTGATGCTCCCTTGGCGGCGGAGATCCTCTAGGGCATTGGTCGCTTGCAAGGTAGGAAAGGTCTGCCCAGATTGACTAATCGCCAACACGATCGAGGTTTTGCCTAAACGCAATCCTTTCCAGTCATACTGCAATCGTTGTAGAAGCTGATTGGCAGAAATGGTTTTGACGCTGAGCGATGGGAATAGCAGGGTCAAATCTTGAGCAAATCGCTCACCTAGCCACAGACTGCTTTCAACGCCTGTAATCAGCAGATCGATCGAGGCAATATCTGCGACCTGCTCTAGTTTGAAGTTAACCGTCGCCCGTTGCCTGTGATCCCAAAGCTTTGCTTTTTCGATGAGTAATTCAACCAAATGGTCTGCGGTTTGACGATTGAACGAAGTTGGATCGCGCCAGGATAGCTCGATCAACTTGAGGACTTTAGGAATGTCCTGAATGTCTCTTTGGACGGGATCATTCGCGTGTTCTTCAGGCGGCAGAATGTAGGAGTTGCCTTGAAGCGGAATCCAGCGCTGTCCAAGCTCTGACCCCCGGAGTTCGCGGTCTTCTAGCATGGAATAAACCGTGATGTGATTCACACCGACCCAAGCAATCTCACCTGCTTTTTGGTCTAAGTCTAATCGATACGATCGGGGAATATGGGATAGTACAGCATCGACCGCAGCAGGCTCTGAAGCATAGACCATATAATCATCCTGGACGTTAAACCCCGTCGCGATCGGTTGTCCCCAAGCACTTAGGACGAGCGTGGCTTCACTCAATGTTGAGGCGGTAACGAGTCCAAAGCTACCCTTAGCTCTCGATAAAAATAGCTTTGTTGCCTGATACAAGTTGTTGTGGAAGAAAACATGAACCGCAGTTTTGACAAAGGCAGATTGTTTGGCGATCGACCATTGGCGGATTGAATCCGTTTGACTTAAGACCTGGAGGATTTCCTGTTCCAACTGGTTTAAGTGTTTCCGAGATAGCTCAACCATCGAATTCGCATAGGGCAACAGCAGCGTGTCTTTGTGTTTGAGGAAGACCTGTTCTACGATCGCGCTCCAATCGCTGATTTCTGCTTCAGTCGGAGCGGTATTGGGGGCAGACTTGGCAGGAGTTTTGCCGCCGAATGCGTCTTCAACCGACTCAGCAACAGCAAACTGGTATGACAGTCTTAGCGAAGCATTCCAGATGCCCTGAGTGATCAGCAAATCCATCATTCCAGCAATCTTAGGAGAGTCTCCTAGGGTCGCGTTGGGCTGGTGCAGCACCCGTTCTAGCCAAAGTCCTAAGTCGGCATTTTCGATCGGCTCGTCGAAGAGTGTCCAAGCATCAAAATCGCCATTGTGAGTGATGCGATGATTGATCGGTTGACGATCGCAGATCCATTTTCCTTCCTCGACCCGCCAAACCGCTTCAAATCGGGCAGGCATCCATTCATGCCAGTGCGTTTCTAAAATCGCAGGTGGGCTGCTCGTCGCATAGCGATAGTGCCAGATGCCGACTACGGCTTGATTCAATGCTTTAGCGCCTTTTCTGGTTGCTTTGTGTCTTGTCGCTGCAAACGTAGCTTCCAATGCTTGGGTAAGGTTTTGCCGCTTTTGATTCACTACCTTTTTGCCGACAAAAATCACTCGATCGCGGCGATCTCGGGCAAAAACAACACCGCCGCCCGCTTGCTCACCCCGAATTTCAGTTTCTCGACCCATTGTGTTAAAAATCTCTACCACTCGTGCAGGCATAAGATCAGCGCCATCCTGCGGGAGCCGCTTTCCCAAGAAACCAAAATTTCCACACATGATTATGAATTTAATTTAGAGTTTGAACGTTTCAAGCAGTTCTCTATTTTGTTAAGTAGGCGAGGCAACTCGATCGGTTTCGTATCATAGTCATCGCAGCCTGATGCTAACGATTTTTCGCGATCACCCGTCATGGCGTGAGCCGTCAAAGCAATAATTGGAATATGACAAGTTTGAGGATTTGCTTTCAATTGTTGCGTGGCTTCCCATCCATCCATCACAGGTAAACTGATATCCATTAGAATCACCTGCGGGTGTTCCGATAGTGCTTTTGCTACGCCTTCTGCACCATCGTTGGCAGTTACAACTTCATAGCCTTGTCGATGGAGACGACGACCGAGCATATCGCGGTTCAATTCGTTATCTTCCACTAATAAAACTTTTAAGGGTAAGGAAGCTTGGGGAGATGCTGGCAATTCTTGTTCAAGATTGGGCTGCAACTGCTGAAAATAATCAGTTTGGACAATTTCCGATACCTGCTGCGATCGCTTGACTTGCTCTAGCTCTAGTTGTAGTACTTCGAGTTGCTGACTGAGATCTGCTCCGAGTTGCTTTTGTTCTGTGAACTCTTCCACAATGCCTTCATAGTAGACTAGCTGTTTTCGGAGTTGGGATTGCGCTAGACAAGCAGTGACTTTCGCCCGAAGCAAGGCTGACGGGAAAGGTTTGGTTAAATAGTCAGTTGCGCCCAGCGAGATCGCTTGCACGACATAGGCGGTCTGATCAGACGCTGCCATGATTAAGATTGGAATCTGTTGCCATTGCTCCTGAGATTTGAGGGACTCTAAAACTTTTAACCCTGCGGTTTCGGGCTGATTTATGTCTAGTAAAATCAGGTCATAGGAGCCTGCTGCCAAGCATTGGGAAACTTGCTCCTCTGAGGTTGCAATTGCAACTTGATAACCCTGACGTTCGATCTGTCTGAATACCAGACTGCTAGATTGACCGATGACTAAAATTTGGCTGTTCTTGACTAGAGATGAATCCGGCTCTAGCGTTGTTGATCGCCAAGCTGGATTGTTTAGTGGTTCAGGAAGAGCGATCGTCTGAATCGATGGGAGAGGGCGGGTCATCAGGCTGTCTAGATTATTCACTAGACTCAGTAGATCTCTTGCTGAACTGTGAATCTGTTCTATATCCAGCAGCAGATCCGCAGGTGGCTCTTCAAGTAGAAGCTCACAGTAGCCCATAATCGTGCTGAGCGGTGTGAGCAGTTCCCGACGCAAAGCAGGCGCAAAAATGTCGATCGTCCAATCCTGCTGTTGAACTTCTAATAACGCTGGATTTAGAATCGCCTGAACCAGTCTCAACAACTGTAGAGCAGAGACGTAGATTTTCTGTAGATCATTAGATAAAGCTAAATCCTGTGAGTCAGATAAAGCATCGAGCAACATATCGCTGTAGCCGATCATGCGATAGATAGGCGGCTCCAAATCGTGCCGTAGATGAGTCCATCCCATCTGTTGGCGACATTCGATCAACGGATTTACAGCGCTTGATGGCGGTGTTGCAGAAGACTGGAGCAGTCGATCGATTTTTCCCAGCAGCCGTGCGAAATCGACGGGTTTCGTATCATACTCATCGCACCCCGCAGCCAAGGCTTTTTCCCGCTCACCCACGATCGCATCCGCTGTCAAAGCAATCACTGGAATCGATTGAGTCTGAGGATTGGCTTTAATCTGTCGAGTGGCTTCCCACCCATCTAAAATCGGCAAATGCAGATCCATTAAAATTAGATCAGGGCGATCGGCTTGAGTTTTAGTCACTCCTTCCGCACCGTTGACAGCAACAATCACTTGATATCCTTTTCGTTCTAGACGACGACGGAGCATATCTCGATTGATCTCGTTATCTTCAACTAAAAGGATTTTGGTCATGATTTGTCCCTACTACAGCACATAGCAGAATGGTCTACGAATCACTTCTCAGTCATTGACTCAATCAATTGCTGACCGATCTGATCAATCACTTTCGTTAAGGGATGATTGGGATAGCAGATTGAGAAAATTTTACTACTCGACAGATGCATCATCTCTTCTGAAAACGGCAGAATTCCTGCCACTGGAACGTCGTAAGAAGCTTCTAACTGTTGTCGATAGGTCTCTACATTAAAATTAGGAAGTGCCCGATTCACAATCAGCGAGATCGCTTTGACCGATAGCATCCGAGCTAGCTCTACAATCACAGCAGTCCCTTGATAGTCCTGATAGTCAGGGCGGAGCACGAGGAGGAGCAGACCGGAAGTCGCGATCGCTTGCAAGGTTTCTGAATTGATCCCAGGATGACTATCAATCAGCAGAAAATCTAAGTGCAGGTCGCGGCTAATCTCAGAGAATCCATCTAATAGTCTCTCTTCAGGGTAGCCCTCCCGAAGAATTCGGGTGATGTCGTTAGCTTTAACACTTGCCGGGATCAGATAGATTGCTCCATCCTTAGACGGCTGTGGTAAAATGCGGCTCAGATCATAGGCAGATTCATGCAGGGCACAACGTCCCGATAGATAGTCATTCAAGGTCAGCGTTACTGCCTCATCGTCGAGTCCAAACAGCAAATGAATTCCAGGAGATTGCAGGTCAGTATCGATCACTCCAACGCGATGCCCCTGTTTTGCTAGGCTAATGGCTAGATTGCTCGTTAAATTAGACTTGCCTGTGCCGCCGCGAAAGGAGTGAACCACGATCGTTTTAGGAGTGCGATCGCGCTGCCCCTGTGCCTGAATCGCTGCAAGATCCACTCGTTGAACAAACGGTTCTGCTTCACTCAATCGATCCTGATTCGGAGCAAAGCGAGACAACGAAGGATAGAGAGAACCGCGATACAAATTTTCAATATCTCTACTTCCTTTGCCTCGTTTTTGGATTTGTCGAAAATGATTTGTCTCAGCAAGCTCATTCCCGATTTGCAATCTCTGATCTTTGTGAATTGCAGCCTGCAAGAAGTTGACCTGTTGTTCGAGCGATCGTTCACGAGTCTGAACTTCTTGAGCCATCTGCTGAAAAACTCGAACTAGTTGTCCAAACTCGTCGCTCTGCTGGTTGAGATCATCAAGACTGCTAGGACTAAACGTTTTAGCTTCAATTTCAGCCGCCGCAGTGGTCAGACGATCGACTTGCTGGAGGTAGAGAATTTCTTGATCCCGCAGGCGCTTCTTTTCTAAACAAGCTCCAATTCTGGCTTTGAGCAAAGTGGGATCAAACGGCTTCTGCAAATAGTCTTCTGCACCCAATTCAATGCACTTGACCGCTCCATCAATTTCGTCTAGGGCGGAGAGCATGATCACCGGAATGTGCCGCCAAGTCTCATGGTGCTTCAGTTGCTCTAGCAATTCCAACCCATTCATTCCGGGCATAATCACATCTAGCAGAATTAAGTCACAAGGCATCGCCTTCAGCAGCCGTAAGCCTTGCTGGGCACTCGTCGCAGTCGTGACGCTATAGCCGTGCCGTTTGAGTTGTCGAGCCAGTAACTCAGAATTCGTGTCATCGATCGCTAAAATCATCCCGCCTTGAGTCTGCTTCTCAGGAGACTCCCGACTGATACTCTGAAGGGTCGTAGTAGCACTCTGAAGAAACGTAACCGCCATTGCGCTCTCTAGAAAAAGGGGTGGAGCTTCCTGCTGTGCGTTGAGAACCTGTAACTGTTGCTGTGCCAGACTGACAATATCGTTGATCAGGTTGAGTAACTGTTGAGCGGCGGCATTGATACTATCTAAATCGGGAATCAACGCGGCTGGAGCTTCCTCTAACAACATCTCACAGTAGCCAATGACCGTACTCAATGGGGTGAGAAGTTCGACTCGAAGCGTAGAACTAAAGCCATTTAATTCTCCCTCGATTTGGCTCATCTCAAGCTGAGTCGGATCGAGAATGGTACTCACCAAGGTCAACAACTGCTGGCTACAGGCACGAATCTTTTGTAAATCGCCTAATAGAGCCGTCTCTTGTGGCTGTTCTTCTAGCAGAAGTTCACTATACCCAATCATGGCAGTGATCGGCGTACAGAGTTCGTGGCGCAGGTAAACGAGAAGTCGATGTTGAACTTGGCGATCGTCCATTTGCTGTGACCTCTTATGCTTTTTTGGTTAAACTGCGAATCTCATCGAGAAGAAGCTGTCGGCTACTTGCTCCTTTCGTATAAATCCGCTGTGTCTGTTCGCCTAGCCATTGACGTTCCTCAAGGGTTAAGTCTTTAGCAGTTAGAACAATCACAGGTAGCGATCGCCATTGTGGATGCTGACGCAGTTCTCGAATAAACTCAAACCCATTCATTTCTGGCATCATCAGATCGAGCAAGATCACCTCCGGTTGCTCATGCTGCATCATCTCTAATGCTCGCCGCCCGTTCTGCGCTTCCAAGACGTGCCATCCCGCTTTCGTCAGTTGACGATGCATCATCTCACGATTCTCGGTGTTATCTTCCACGACGAGAACAGAAGTCGGAGCGGAATTTGCACAGTAAGGCTGTAGGAGCGTGAGTAAGCGATCGTAATCCACAGGTTTCAGTAAATAGTCCACGGCTCCCAATGCTGATCCCAGAGCTTGATCGTCTTCGATCGTCACAATCACAACCGGAATCTTTTCGAGTTCGGGGTCAGACTTCAGCAAGCTCAAAACTTCCCACCCGTCCATCTGCGGCATCCTGATATCAAGCAGGATGATCTCTGGCGTGTGCTGTTTGGCAAGGGTAACGCCTTCTCGTCCTCCCAGAGCTGCCATGACGCGATATCCTTCCCGGCTGAGGAAGCGTTGCATCAGATCCTGCTGTGCAGGATCATCATCGATTACCAAGATCGTACTAGCAGCGCTATTCGTTTCGTGCTGTTCTGGAGGACTAAAAGGCTCGATCACTCGTTCAGGTTGAGCAGTCTGCTGCACTCGTTCTGGCAGCCGTAGCGTAAAGGTTGTGCCCTGTCCTGCTTCACTTTCGACATGAATCTCTCCACCCAGCAAGTGGCAGAATTGCTGAGTGATCACCAGACCCAATCCTGTTCCTCCATATTTGCGTGTGGTAGACAGATCCGCTTGAGTAAACGCCTGAAACAGCTTTGCCTGCTGTTGTGGAGTCATACCAATGCCCGTATCGCTAACTGAGAAGCTAATCCAGTCTGATTCTTTGCGTTCTACCGTTAGCGTCACGGTGCCATTTTCAGTAAATTTGCCTGCATTACTGAGCAGATTAAACAAGCTCTGACGCAGTTTAGTGATGTCCGATCTCATCGTACCAATGTCGATCGAACAATTCACAACTAGCGTGTTGTGATTCTTGATGAGCAAGGGATGGATAGTATCGGTGATCTCTTGCATCAGAGGCGCGATCGCAAAAGTTTCTAAGAAGAGTTCGACTTTGCCCGCTTCGACCTTAGATAGATCTAGAATATTGTTGATCAGCCCCAAAAGATGCTGACCCGCGCCGTGGATTTTCTGAACATCGGGGATCAAGCTCGGCACTTCTAAATCGGTCATCTCTTCAACCAAAATTTCGCTATAACCAATGATTGCATTCAGCGGAGTCCGAAGTTCATGGCTCATATTTGCCAGGAACTTACTCTTAGTTGTATTCGCTTCTTCAGCTTGCGCTTTCGCCTGTTGAGCCGTTTTCATGCTCTCTGCGAGTTGAGCCGTCCGTTGTTCTACTGCGTGACTCAGCGTTTGCTCGCGAGTCGCGACCTCCTGTGCCATGTGCTGAAACGCTCGCGCCAGTTGTCCAGGTTCGTCTCCTCGCCGCGCAACCCTAGTAATCTTGGCGGAGTTAAATTCGCTGACCTGCTCAACCGTGATCGTATCCGTCGTCAAGCTGCGAGCGATCGTGGTCAGATGGTTGAGCGGATGAATCACTCTTCGCTTGAGAAGCCGATTAATCAACAGCACTGCTGCTGCAAAAATCGCGGCGAAAATGCCGATCGTCAGCCCTAGATACTGTTGCCCCTGATGAAAAACTTGGTCAGACGGAACATAGATGGTTTGAGCCGCAACAATGTCGTTGAGTTGCCATCCAAAGCCTCCCTCAGACCCAAAGCTAGCAATCTGACTTTTGGGAGCAGCGGCAGGCGTGCTGTGACACTGCAAGCAACTCGCCTTCTTCACGGCTAGGGGACGCGCCGTAAAAAATAGGTTGATTCCATCCAGGTTCCGGTAGCCCGAAAGCTTGTTGAGTGTGGGCTGCTGCCGGAATTGCTGCACGAGATTAGCTTCAAACTCATCGGCTTTGTCTCTTGGATTGGTGGGATTGAGGGTTGCTTCTCGGTAGAGGTAGTCACGGTGTTCAGGCTGGCTGCGAAAATTCTCAAAAACCTCTAGTGCTGAGTAAGCTGGAACGGTTTCGCTGATAAACTTAGGCGAGGCTTCTAACTGTTTCTGAAGCAAAGGCGCAATGTGTTCGCTGGTATAGCTTCTGACTGCATTCATGGTTTGAGACAGGATTTCAGCTTTTGTTGAAACTTCATCCTCGGCTTTGTGCTGCATTGCCTGTGACAATGTAATTCCACTCAGAATCGTTCCACCTAGAAAGATCAGAGTGAGTAGCAACGTAAATTGAGTTCCCAGCCTAAGCTTTCTAAGCATTTCCGCTCCTGGGGTAAAAGACTGCTAGAAGGCAACATACAACTTTAAACTTGATGTACTGCCGCGAACTCTATTCGCCAAGCTACAAGCTACAAGCTACACATTGCCCAATATTACGACGATCGTTAAATAGTTCGTTCTCTAGACGTTAGCTGCGTTAGCTTTTTAGCACTTTGTTTTCGGAGCCTTCAGATGAAATTAATATTAGGGAAGAATTTAGGTAGGGTCAAGTTCGATATAAATCTTTATGTAAGATGCTCCGTAGCCACAACGATCGCTACTTGAAATCACGTCGAATACTACGTGGTCTAAACGAATGCTGAGTTTATCGATAAACTTCAATAGGGTTCTGTAATAGGTTTCCGCGATCGCAAGATGTGGTCACGGATGTTGGCTATTAGCATTTGGGTTACCTCTACAAGACGGCTGGGATTTAAGGCTTGGTGGGTTTGCGTTACTTCTAGATTAGAGCGATCGCTCCTCGCAATACACGACATCTATGGAAAGTGACTTTCCAAATTTGGAAAATGCTGCGGTCATTTTGATACAAGAGATTTTTTAGTGACACGATCGACCTAAAACCACTCCTCTCGTCGCGATACATCGACATCTGTGGAAAGTCACTTTCCAATCTTGGAAAGCGAGAATTTGGTGGGACGATTGTCAAATCGCGATTAGAAGCTTATGAGAGACTGTCTAATCAACTTTGCTGTTCTTCTACGCTGCTAGATTAAAGCGATCTCTGTGGCAATACATCGACAGATCAGGTAAGTCACTTTCCCATAGAAGTTTGCTCACATTGATCGGATAAAGCGATTGGCTTTGATCCTGCGATAGTAACAATCTTTTTTCTCCCTTGCACCAGATTGCATTTTGTCAGAACCCAAATACAACTTTTAGAGACTCAAACCCAACTCGTGGGTAATCAAGATCAGCTCTTGGGAGTCCAAACATAGCTTTCGAGTACTTAAACACAAGCGTGAGTACTTACGCAAAGAGAAACTAGCTCATCAGGTCATAAATTTCGGGGCGAAAAATATCCGCATGATGTTCAGAGACATCGACCTGGATTCGGCTCATTCAACAGTGTAAGACGAACCTTGAGAGGAATTGAAGCGATGAGCATGATTCGCAAAGGACAAGTGAAGGGAATCAGCCAAGGGGACAGTGTGTCTCAAGTGAAATTTAGTAACTACTCAGGTTGAGGGATAGTTGGATTACCCAAGAACACTTGCTTGAGCGCGTCCAACACATTCAACCCTTGCTTCTTGAGCGTGGACATGTAGCTCCGAATCCGACCAAACATTTGCGCTCCTTCGACTGAGCGAAATCCACCCGATATCTTCTGCTTTAATTTCATCATCCGCAAGTCCCGCTCCGCTTGATTGTTATCAAAGGGAACGCGGAAATCGTGCATGAATGCCAGCAC
>JBBQYE010000036.1:0-16532 GCA_038208945.1 Leptolyngbyales cyanobacterium
AGTCGCAGATCTTCAATTTGGCTAGAACTGAGTAACGCTTCCTGCTCACTTGCAGCTTTCATCCACTTGCTCCTAGAGTTGTAAGAGAACTAGGAATATTCTAAACTCTGGGTACTTTTTTTAGCAGAAGTCGCCTAAGTAGTCTCCCTGCCTTAAATCTGACTCGTTCACCTGCATCCAGAACGGTTCGATTGTCATTCGTCTTCTAGTAAGTATGGCTGAGGTTGCATTCGCCCCGTAAGTCGGTAGCGAACTTTCATAGTAAAGACTCGCTTAGGTGGTACGGAATTGTACTGTATCTCTTCGTGACCTGCCAAGGTATTTAGTAGTTTTTCCGAACTGGTTAGAGTCTGCCAAATTTGTTCTATAACCTTTACCAATCTCTGCCGCTCTTGGCTTTGAAATTGTGGCAAACTCGGCTGTTCTCGGATGAGAAGAGGCTGTCTGATTTCAGTTGAAGTCGGAGGTGGTAAATGAATGATTGTCATCTTATTAACTTCCTTGTTTCATCTGTGATGCAGGCTTCAAAAATATGATTGAGTCTGGTGTGCAGTTTTTCTAAATAGTCCCAAAATGGTTGGTCTAGCACCAAGGTCGAAGTTTGAGACGCTTCAATATCCAACAATATCGGGGTGACTTTAGAGGTCGATGGAGGAATCGTAGCTTGATTGATAATGACAGTCGCATCAATATCTCTCTGCGGCATTTGAAGCTGCATAAAATAGCCGCTTAATCCCTCTGATAGATCTGCTGACACTTCTGGAACAGTGCGGAGAAAATCTTTAAGTTCAAACGTAGAAAGTGGAATATCAATGCGGTTTACATAGCGAACTGCAAGCCGAGTGATAGCAGTCGGCTGCATTGCATTTTGATAAATACTCCACAACCGTTGGGCTTCGTCTCGAAAAGCTTCCCAGCGATCGTAAGGAGCCAACTGACTGAACGTAAAGCCACCTAAGCTGGCATTAAAGATCTTTTTACGGTCCCGATCGGAGTAGGTATATCCAACTTGAGTTTGATTGGCTGTTGCAGAGACACTTGCACCCCCCGTTAGTTGCCCTTGGAAAACTAATTGATTATCTTGATTAGGATAATCAACACTGATGCCAGGAAATAGCTCATTAAGCCCTGCAAGAGTCGCTTCATTAGGAAGAGTCACTCGTAAGTCAATAAGCGCCTCAGTGATAGGGGCTTTTGAATAGTGTTGCCGCTCCAGCATTCTTTTTCCGTGTCTGCGTATCCACTATAGTATCTCTAGTGGATGCAACCTACAAAGCTTCGGAAGCAGACATCAGCGCTATGAATCTACTTGCCCAACAGCTTCACAACGCCAACACCACCAAAATAAAGGGCGAGAACGGCTCCTCCCAGCAGGCTTTGAGTCAGCGGGTCGGTAGACGGCGTAATCACCGCGCCTAAGACTGCCGCACCTAAAAGCACATATTTCCAAGCTGCCAGCATGGTTTGAGAAGAAACAATTCCCAAAAGTCCCAAAAGTGCCTGCACGACAGGAATCTGAAACGCTAACCCAGTGCTGAACATCAGCAGCAAAACAAACTCAAAATAGCGATCGATCGACCACGCCTGCTCCACTACATCTTGCCCGTAGGTGATGAAAAAATTCAGCGCTGCCGGAATCAACGCGATGTAGGAAAACCACAAGCCGCCCACAAATAAAACGCTAGAACCGAGCACGATCGGAGCCAAAAACCGCTTTTCTCGCCGCGTCAACCCAGGAATCACAAAGGCGACAATCTGATAAAGCAAAAACGGAGCCGACAGCAGCAGCCCCATATAGCCCGCCACTTTAATCGAGACAAAGAAGTATTCTCCTGGCGCAAGTTGCAGAAATTTTACCCCCTGGGCGGGAACCTCTAGCAACTGCACGATCGGTTTCACAAAGGCAAAACAGCCCGCGACTGACACGGCGATCGCGATTAGGGAGTAAAAGATTCGTCGCCTCAATTCTTCGAGGTGGTCAAAGAGCGACATCTCTAGATCGTCGATGATGTCATCTTCAGCGATCGATTCAGTCTCTAAAGAAATTTGTCCCACATCATCAGTGAGAAGATCTTGAGCGATATCTAGCTGGATCGCCGTTTCAAGTTCCGAAGGAGCAGTCATGAGTCAGGCTTCTGTCCAAAGGGTTGTCACTATTGTATCGACCTCAGCCGCTCAAAGAGACAGAATCACCAATTCACAAAATAGATTAGTCTAAATTTGCTCGGTCAAATTCCTCCAGACAGATTGCAGACTTGTCATAAGGGGTTGACAAAGCTAGGGCAATCTGCGAAATTGATAAGTGTGTCAAACGCGGGTGTGGCTCAGTGGTAGAGCGTCACCTTGCCAAGGTGAATGTCGCGCGTTCGAATCGCGTCACCCGCTTTCTAATTGAAGTGTCTGTCGGTCTTGATTTCAAAGGCTTTTCAGGCACTTTTTTAGTGTTTATCCCGCAGGAGCGTTGGTTTTTACAGCTTCCCTCTATAGTCTCTGACTCGTTCACCTCATCCCTCACTCCTCATGGCTCAAGCAAAAATCGGCATTATTGGCGGCAGCGGACTCTATAAAATGGAGGCGCTCAAAGACGTAGAAGAGGTGCAGGTTGAAACCCCCTTTGGCTCACCATCAGACGCGCTCATCGTCGGCACTCTAGACGAAACACGAGTCGCATTTTTGGCACGGCACGGGCGAAACCACCATTTGCTGCCGTCTGAGTTGCCGTTTCGGGCAAACATCTATGCGATGAAAAGTTTGGGCGTAGAGTATCTGATTTCAGCCTCTGCGGTGGGCTCTCTTAAAGAGGAAGCGAAACCGTTAGATATGGTCGTGCCTGATCAGTTTATCGATCGCACTAAAAATCGCATTTCCACATTTTTTGGCGATGGCATTGTGGCGCACGTTGCCTTTGGCGATCCAATTTGTCTCAATTTAGCGAAGGTGTTAGCCGATTCGGTCGAGAGTCTTAACCTTACGGATGTCGGGCTGCATCGAGGCGGCACTTATGTGTGCATGGAGGGTCCTGCGTTTTCGACGAAAGCAGAATCGAATTTGCATCGCAGTTGGGGTGCCACGATTATTGGCATGACCAACCTTCCAGAAGCAAAGCTGGCGCGAGAAGCTGAAATTGCTTATGCAACTTTGGCGCTAGTGACCGATTATGACTGCTGGCATTCTGACCACGATAATGTGACTGTGGAGATGGTGATCGCAAATCTGCAACGCAATGCGATCAATGCCCAGAAGGTGATTCAAGAAACGGTGCGTCGATTGAGTGAAAATCCACCCACTTCTGAAGCTCATTCTGCTCTTAAATATGCGATTTTAACTCCGATGGACAAGGTTTCAAATGCCGCTAAAGAGCGATTAAGTTTATTGCTGAAAAAGTATTTATAAGGAATTTGTTTCGATAAGTTGTTTGAAGCGATCGTCCTCTCGAATCGAATCGAAATCGGGGTCAGTTTTTGCCATCTCTTGCCAATAGCGATCTTTCCAGTTGGAAGCAGACATCTCGATCGCGTGTTGTAAATCAGCGATCGCCGCCTCAACATTCCCTAAAGAAAGATAGTAATAAGCTCGACTGTAGTAAGTTCCTCCAGAGCTAGGTTTGAGTTGCAATGCCTTTTCAAAACAGCGAAGTGCCTGCTCATAGTCACCCAGCTTAGTCAACACGTAGCCTTTGTGTTTCCAGTTGTGATGACTACTGGGCTGAATTTTTTGCAACTGATCAAACGCGGCGATCGCTTCTTCATAACGTCCCGCATCTTTCAGCGTGTAGCCTAACCCAAACCAACCTTTTGGATTATCGGGCTGAAGTTGTAAAACTTTTTGGTTTGCAGAAACAGCTTCCTCGTAGCGTTTCAGTCTTCTCAAAATCTTAGCCCGACCGAGCCAAGCAGGGATCAAGTCTGGCTGAAGCTGCAAAGCTCTTTCGTAAGATTCCACCGCGTCATCATAGCGATCCTCAAAATAGAGCGCATCGGCTTGTTGAACATAATCCATCGCAGTTAACGTTAAGCGAGGATTTAGCATCGTCAAAAACTCAAGCTGCTTGGTCAGTTCTTGCATTTTTTGTTGCACTTCAGGCGCAACAAACTCTTCTTGAATCATCGATGGCGTGATTTTAGACAACTCTAGAAAGATCGCTTCCTTCTCAGTTTGTGCAGTCAAAACCAAGTCTTGTAATCGGTTCACAAAATCTATTTTTAAGGCTTCTAAATCTTGCTTAAATTCCTCTACTTGTTTTTGCAATTCTTCAGTCACCTGCACTTTTAGCTGTTCTTTTACCTCTTTTTTGGTTTCCTCTTCTAATTGCTTTTTAATCTCAGAGATTAACTGACTGCGAATGCTATTGCGTAATATCAGCGCTACGATCACCGCTAGCACTGGCATTGCTACTAACACTGCGATGAGTGAGTTTAGCAATCCGGTTGTCCAACCAAATGTGTTGTTGACAGTTTGCTGCACTCGATCGTTAATCTGATTGCTCTGATCAATCTCTCGATCGATGAGTTTTTGTACTTCTTCGCGCTGCTGCGGTGCTAGGGTTGGCTGAGACGACGGCGTTGATTGAGCCGTCGCCAAGTGCGCAGACATCAGAAATATTGCCAGGATAAAAGCAATGCGGGGTGAGAATTTCATCACGTCTGGTCGGAAGGTCAATCAAACGCTCAAAATCTAACTTATCTCAGAAGATTTGTGTGAAATCTCTACAGGTTAAGTGTCCGTCCTCTACTTATTTTTCTGCCAACATGAGATAGATTTCTCGTTTGACTTGAGCGAGCAGCTCACGCACCCGATTCATTCGATCGAGGTTGCCGCTCCGGGCGACTTGCATCACCACTGCTGCTAACTCGGTGGCTGCATTTCGCAACTCGCTGATGGTTTTTGACTTCTCTGCAAAATCGCCAAAGTCATCTCTGGGCACCCCTGGATGCTCGGCGGGGTTCGTTCTGCAAAGAGGGATCGACCGCTCTCTGTCACTGTATAAACGCGTTGGCCGCTCTCTTGTTGACTCGTCAAATAACCGCTATCTTCTAACATCTGAAGAGTCGGATAGACCGACCCAGGGCTGAGGCGACGAAACCCTCCGTGGCGAGTTTCTAAATCTTTAATCAAGTCATAGCCGTGCCGAGGACGCTCAGACAATAGCTCTAGCAGAATGAACTTGATGTCACCCCGACGAGCGCGGCGATCGTCTCCCCAACCCTCGCCTCTCTGTCTGCCTTCTGTAGATCTGCCGTGCTGAAACCAGTGGTTCACAAACGATGGGTTGGTTTGCCCCTGCCCATACGGGTGCGAGTGAGCGAGCATGAAAGTGTCTAAGTATAGGTTAGAGATGTTAATGTGAGCGCGATCATTAGAGTTAATTGCATAAGACGCAAAAAATACGCTGAAAATTATACTTTTTTCACAAAAACTAAGCCCAATGGCAACGTTGCCACTGGGCTTTTAAAATTAAATTAGTGAATGGGCTGCATAACCGATTTATGGGTTAGTAACCAACAAGGTGTAGAACGTCACGCACTACGCTATAGCCAGCTAAATCCCACAACAGATATGCGGTGAAGCCAATCATTGCAAATCGACCGTTCCAGAGTTCAGCTTGGGGGTTAAAACCAAATAAGAATGCGTTGCGATCTTTGCCGTTGTAAGCAGCCGCGACAGGAGGTAAATCAGTGCTTTTACGAGTTTCCATGAAAGTAGCTCCAGTTGTTTTTCTTGACCTATGCTTCACATATTATCTAAACCGTTTGTGTTTGCTTTCCTCCTATAGGGTTAACCTTTTTCACTCACCTGACTGCCTCGCTTAACATTTTTAGCTGACGCAATAAGACCAAAGCCGCACACAGAACTGATTCCAGATGGACGTTTGTTAACTTTTGTGAACAATGAGGTAACTACCTATTTAGACAGAGGTCTGCTTTAAGGGGCAAGTTAATAGCAACGCGCTGTAAGAAGTCGCAGAAGTCAAAACCAAAACGTCAACGGACTTTTATAACTCAAGCGCAAAGCGTCAACCTTGAGTCCGAACATAAACGGCAGTAGATCAGGAACGATTACTCTCTTTGCAGAACTCTAGAATTTTGTTCTCTCAATATTGAGAATTGCAAAAAAATAGCAACCTGACTACATGAATCCGCTATTTTAGGGATCTAGGAATAAAAACGATTTTTGTGGTTGCACAGCGATGAAAATTAAACTCGCACGTAAGCTAGAAACCTGTCCCCCTCAGCTCTCATGCACCGTTTGCCGCCAAAGATTTGAGGTTCACAAGATCCGCACTCTTCTCTTTAACGATGCAGGGCTTTTGCAAGGCGATATCTGCTCAGAGTGCAGAGAGCTAAAATCGTCTACAATTCGCTCAAAAATGCGAGGACAGGCAAGCCTTTTGATGCAATACCCAGAGTTAAATGGCTCCGGTCTGCTTTCTGCCAGAGAGCGGGCACTAGAGCTACTAGAAACCTCTCAAGAAGAGGTGAGGTTTCCGACGTTTTATCACTGGTGGTTTAAAGAGATAGAAGTCTTCTCAGAAGAGTCTCAAGAGCTAGAAGCCACCCGCCTGGGATTTGCCCACAGTCAAAGCGGAGTGCATCTTCAAAAAATGCTCGAAGATGACAAAGAATAGGCGGCTTGTAGGCGCACATATCATCCCTCAAACCTCAGCACTAGAATGAGAGAAGAATCGTTACTCCGTCGTGCTGTGGCTCTTAAACGTCTGACAACTTCTCTGGGTCTCGCTGCATTCCTGATTTTGCCGATCGCTAGCTGCACAAACAGTCCGGTGGGCAAGTCGTTTCAGGGTTCGTTTGAGGCTGACCCCCGATTAAAAGACAATGGGGTGACGATCGGGGCGGCTCAGACTCCACAGCCTAGCTCAGTGGCTCAAACCACCCAAGCACAACTTCCTGCCGATTTTCCGGCTGAGATTCCGATCTATCCCAACCGATCGCTGCTCGAAGTCGATAGCAACCAGCCTAATCAAGGGGTGCTGACTCGTTGGAATAGCCAAGACAAGAGCGATCAGATCGTCGCCTTCTATCTGCAAGAGTTGCAAAAAAACGGCTGGACGTTAAACGGGCGACCGATCGATAAAACTCAAGGCACCTTTGAAGCCAGTCGAGAAGGACTGCAAGTGATCGTTACCGTTCAATCCAACACTCAGCCCGATAACAGCGCTGGGTTCTCGATTCAAACTAGCCGAACTCAACCGACTCAATCGGCATCTCCAAGTGCGTCCGTTCCACAGCCCGGTAGTCCTGGGTTTATTGGTCCAATTCCTCAAGCAACAGTAGCCGCTTCAAACAATGTGCCTGTTGCCTCTGATCCGCAAACCTTCGCCGACTTAGACAAAGCCCCTAAAGAACTCAGTCAATACGCCAAGGATCTGACGAAGTTAGGCGTTTTATCGCTCTCTTCTGGCAACAAATCAGAAAGCAAGACTTTATTTGAACCCAATAAAACGATTACCCGACGAGAGTATGCTCGCTGGCTTGTTGCTGCCAATAATCGCATCTACACCAGCCGTCCGGCTCGACAAATTCGCTTAGGAGTCGAAACGTCTCAGCCTGCTTTTCAGGATGTCTCACGCACCGATCCTGATTTTCCTGCCATTCAGGGGCTAGCAGAAGCGGGGTTGATCTCCAGTTCGCTTTCAGGAGACAGCACAACCGTTTTGTTTCGCCCCGATGCTCCTTTGAGCCGTGAAGATTTGATTTTGTGGAAGGTTCCGATCGACACCCGTCAACCTCTGCCGAGTGCGACGATCGACGCAGTAAAACAAACCTGGGGCTTCCAAGATGCCTCTCGAACTGACTCAAAAGCTCTACGGGCAGTGTTAGCAGATTTTCAAAATGGTGATCAGGCAAATATTCGCAGAGCCTTTGGCTATACGACCCTGTTTCAACCTAAACGCACCGTTACCCGCGCTGAAGCGGCGGCAGTGCTGGGGTATTTTGGCTTTCAAGGCGATGGGCTGTCAGCAACCGAGGCGCTTAAAGGTAGGACGACCCGCTCGACTCCTTAGATATCGTGGCTTGCCTGTTCTTAGGATTGTGGATCAAATAACCTGTATTCTGAACAGCCTTGTATGACGCTAGCTTGCCTAGAGGTCGCCCCCTAAATCCCCCAATCTGGGCAGGGCTAATTTAAGGTCGAGAAAGAAAATTCGTACCCTTTATCTTGCGTTAAGGCATCAGTCTGATGCTGAACGAAGACTCAAGCTTGTAGATTTTATCTGGTGACAACTAATCAGCCCTGCCAATCTGGGGGACTTTGAACTCTGGCTTCCCCAGATTGGGGGTTGGGGCGCAAAATAACTTCCGGTTCGACACCGTGCAGATGCCGCTAAACGTGATGGATGCCCGCTTCAGAAGCTTTGAGAAACAAGTGTTACCTGTGCTGCTGAAAAATAACATTGGGTTGCTGGGCATGAAATCGATGGGCGACCCCTACATTCTCAGAAGCAACACGGTTAGTCCGATCGAGTGCCTTCACTATTCAATGAATCTGCCCACTTCAACCGTGATTACAGGCATTGACTCAATGGAGATATTAGACCAGGCGTTTGAGGCAGTCTGCACGTTCAAACCGATGAGCCAGACACAAGTTACAGCTTTGCTGACTCGGACTCGTGAAGCAGCGGCAAAAGGAAACTACGAACTCTATAAAACGACTAGTCAGTTTGACACTACGGCAACAAACCCAGCTTTGTTGGGATAAAAGGGTTTGATGAACTGGAAGCGGAGTTATAGCATTACGAAACTGCATGAGGACGCTGAGTTGCCGTTAAAGCAACAAGGGGCTTAAGCCTTGTCCTAAACTATCTGCGTAGAACTGTGCCAATAAACTACTTATATCGCAAGTCAGCAGACCCTAAAAGGATCTCTCTTTAGCTAGAGGAAGTATTATCTCTCTAGATACAGCGATTTGCCCCAGACGGGAGAGTAAATTGTAACCAAGAACACAAATAACGCTTGATTGTTCAGAGACATCACTCAGTTGTTTCAGTCTTGCGAAAGTGATTTAATCAGCGCTTTCAGGTCACTTCTCAACTACCCTAACTTTCTAACATGGCAAACTTAAACGATCGCGAAGACAATCCCAATCAGGTTCCCAATTCAGGCGAGTCTAATGTAGTAAACCCCAACCCGGTTGACTACAAGGATGGCTACATACAAGGGCGCGCAGTTGAGCAACATCGCCACGAAGCCAATCAGCAAGTTCGCGATAATGACAATGCAGGTCGGGGTCTGCTTGTCGGTCTCATTCTTGCAGGCACAGCGGCGATCGTCGGGGGTGCGCTCTATCTGCTGAACCAAAGCAATCAAACTCCTGCCCCTGTCAACAGGACGATTGTGGTTCCTGGTGCGGCTGCTTCGCCTAGCGTCAGCCCGTCTCCTGAAGTGCGTGAGCGCGTGATTGAGCGCGATCGGATAGTGCCTGTGCCCCAAGCCCCTGCTCAAGCCCCTAGAGTAAATATTACCATTCCTCAGTCGTCGGCTCCTGCTACTCAAGCCGCCCCCGCTACTCAGGCTGCCCCCGCCGCTCAACCAAGTTCTCAGCCGACGACCCCCAAAAGTTCTGCTCAACCTAGCCCGTCAACCAATTCGACGAACAGTGGATCGCAGAACAGTCCCAGTTCTGGCTCAACCACCAATCCTACCGGAACGGGTTCTGGTCAGTAACGGCTGTTTTGTTTCGTCAACACATTTCAACTAAAACCTAGCGGAGTTAAATCAATGAATATTATTGCTTGGATCGTTTTGGGAATCATTGCAGGCGCGATCGCAAAAGCTATTTACCCTGGTCACCAGGGCGGCAGCATTCTCGGCACGATGGTTTTAGGCATTGTCGGTGCTTTCATCGGCGGCACAGTGTTTACGTTAATCAACACAGGAACGCTAGCGTTTACATCTGCATCGTTAAGCATTCCTGGAATCATTGTTGCAGTCATTGGCGCTATGATTGCCCTTTTCTTGTACTACCAGTTCACCAGTCGCGCGGTTTAGATTGACGAGCTGATGATCAGTTGTTAGTCTCTCCTTTCAACCTCCACCTTTTGTTAAAGCTGGAGGCTTTGTTCTGTCTTGAGCTAGATGCAATCAAGCCATGATCTCTTTAGCTTGAGTGACTAGAACACGCCTAAAGGATTTCATTTATGAGCGGCAACTCCTTAAAGCAGAACGGTCGTCATGCTCCGCATGCCAAAAAGCATTTTTGTCGGACAGAACACGTCCAGATTCAAGTGCAAGACGATCGGACGGGAACGGATCGAGCAACGCTGAAACGGGCGTTATTAGACAACCTTTACTACATTTTGGCAAAAGATCAGGCTTGGGCGACTCCGCACGATTATTTCATGGCGTTGTCTTACACGGTGCGCGATCGCCTTCTGCAACGCTGGATTAAAACGGTCGATCAAACCTATCTGCAACCCGGAGTTAAGGTTGTCTGCTATCTGTCTGCTGAATATCTGATCGGGCGACAACTCGGCAAAAACTTGGTCAACGTCGGACTCTATGAAGAAATCCGCGACATTGTGCAAGAACTGGGATTTGATCTCTATGATTTGCTAGAGCAGGAAGATGACCCCGGACTCGGTAATGGTGGGTTAGGTCGTCTCGCTGCCTGTTTTCTAGATTCGCTTTCGACGTTAGAAGTGCCTGCGATCGGATACGGCATTCGCTATGAATTTGGGATTTTTCAACAAACGATTCGAGATGGCTGGCAGGTTGAGCGCCCCGATCGCTGGCTGCGGTTTGGCAACCCGTGGGAGATTCCGCGACCGGAGTATATTGTTGAGATCAAACTAGGCGGACGGACTGAAGCTCACACCGATGAAAGTGGGCGGTATCAAGTGCGCTGGATTCCTGAACGGACGGTTTTAGGAACGCCTTATGATACGCCAATCTCTGGCTATAGCTCAAACACGGTCAACACGCTGAGATTGTGGAGTGCAAAGGCGAGTGAAGACTTTAACTTAGAAATTTTTAACTCTGGAGACTTTGCCCGCGCCGTTGCCGATAAGACATTTTCTGAGAACATTACAAAAGTTCTCTATCCCAATGACAACAACTATCAGGGGCAAGAATTGCGATTGCAACAGCAATACTTTTTTGTCTCATGTTCATTACAAGATATAATCCGAAACTATTTGCAAACCCATCCGAACTTTGATCGCTTTGCTGATAAGGTTGCGATTCAAATTAACGATACCCATCCGTCGATCGGCATTGCAGAACTGATGCGGCTCCTGCTCGATGAGCATGGCTTAGACTGGGATCAAGCGTGGATCATTACGCAGAATAGCTTTGGCTATACGAACCACACTATTCTGCCAGAAGCGTTGGAGCGGTGGAGTCTTGACCTTTTTGCACGACTGTTGCCCCGCCATTTAGAAATCATTTTTGAGATCAATCGGCGATTTCTCGATCGAGTCCGGCTTCTCTATCCTGAAGATGGCGATCGGGTGACTCGAATGTCCATCATCGAAGAAGGAGCACAGCGACGAGTGCGAATGGCATATCTGGCGTGTGTGGGCAGTCATGCGATTAACGGAGTTGCCGCCTTACACACCGAGCTTCTAGAACATCAGCTTCTGCGAGATTTTTATGAACTATTTCCAGAGAAGTTTAGCAACAAAACAAATGGAGTGACTCCTCGACGCTGGCTATTGATTTCAAATCCGAAATTAGCGCTGCAAATCACAAATAAAATCGGCAAAACGTGGGTCAAAAATTTAGACGAACTCAAACAGATAGAAGCGTTTATAGAGGATGCAGAATTTTGTGAGCAGTGGCGGCAGATCAAGCAAGACAATAAGCAAGATCTGGCAGAATATATTCAAAGAACAATCGGAATCAGCGTCAATGCTGACTCACTGTTTGACATTCAAGTAAAACGCTTTCATGAATACAAACGTCAACACTTAAATATTCTGCACGTCATCACGCTCTACAATTACATCAAACAGCATCCTGACGCAGATGTGCTTCCTAGAACGGTGATCTTTGCAGGTAAAGCGGCTCCGGGCTACACGATAGCAAAGCTAATCATTAAGTTGATTAACTCAGTCGCAGAGGTGGTAAATCACGATCGAGACCTCCACGATCGTCTCAAAGTGGTGTTTCTTCCCAACTACGGCGTTTCTGTGGCACAGCACGTTTATCCGGCGGCTGACCTCTCAGAACAGATTTCGTTAGCGGGCAAAGAAGCCTCTGGAACCAGCAATATGAAGTTTGCGATGAATGGGTCATTGACGATCGGCACGCTGGATGGCGCAAATATTGAAATCCGCGATCGGGTGGGAGCCGAAAACTTTTTCTTATTTGGCTTGACGACTCCAGAAGTGGCGCAACTCAAAGCGCAAGGCTATCGCCCCGCAGATTATTACCAAGCAAATGCCGAACTGAAAGCCGCGATCGACCAGATTGCATCGGGCTATTTTTCAAAGGGCGATCAAGACCTGTTTAAACCCTTGATCGATTCGCTCAAAAATCAGGATGACTATCTTTTATTCGCTGATTATCAGTCTTATATCGACTGTCAAAAGCACGTCAGTCATGCCTATCGAGACACCCAAGCTTGGACAAAGATGTCTATTTTGAATGCGGCTCGAATTGGATATTTTTCGTCCGATCGGGCGATTCAAGACTATACGCGGGATATTTGGCACGTTCAGCCTGTTCCCATCCAATTAGAGGAAGACGCAGAATCGAGGGTCCCGGAACGAGCAGTGATACCTTATTAAAAACAAAATCCCCCAGAACGCCTCTGTTTCGGGGGGTTTTTGTACAGTGACAAATTAGATGCCGTCGAGACAAATTGTTGTCATCGGGTGACACTCTCGTTATTTCACGGCTTTCGAGGAATTGTAGGGGCTACAAGATGCTTTGGCACTGTCCGAAATAATGGCAGATTAGGTGTCGTCTGTCGAAAAAGTGACGGATTAAATGTCGTTTTCCGAAAGGCTTTTGGATCGGGGTAAGACAAATTAGATGTTGTCTTTCCGTTTGTTCGCAGGTGTGGGTAAGATTACTCAGATCTTGCACCCGTCTATTCGCTGCGGTTCTGTCCCGCCCGTGAATGGAATTCCGGGCTAGCCTTGCGAAGTTTGTTGAAACGGACTGAACCTCAAACCCTCTCTCAGTCCCTTGAGTGGACTTCGCACCGTTAGACCGTGATGTTCAATCACGGGCGGGTGAATGCCAGAAACGAGAGAGTTTTAGTTCAGGTGCAAGATCTCAGATTAACCTGAAAGGGGGTGAAAGCTCTCATGGCACGCCTTTGATCGTTCTATGAGCAAAAATTGTGGTTGGAGTTACCTCAATCGGTTCGATAACGCGATCGCATACTGATACTGCGTGCGCGCTTCATCGGGCTTTTGCAGGTCTTCATATCTGCCCCAGAAGTGCGCCGTGGCGTTGTCAGCGTCTAGTTCTAGTACCCATTTGTGGTAGTTTTCCAGTGCCCGATCGGTGTACCAGATGGAGATTTGAGGTAAAGACTGTCGCAGACCAAATAGCCTTAAGAGCAACAGAAAGGCAAACCCAGCGCCTAACTCCTGCCAATACGGCTCTGGCACTTTGACGGCTTTGAGCGTTTGCTTGCCTGCGGTCTGTTCAGCTTTGGTGAGTGTGCCACCCGCTGTTAAGAGCGTCAAAATGCTTTGCACACTGACGGCGATCGCGCCTGCGGTATCGGGACCGTCTTTGAGGAAACGGGTAGAAATGTCGCCGACCAGTCCCAGAGAAATGGTGAGAAAGGTGATGGTAGCCGCGCTCTAGAGCCAGTCCATTGTTGCCCATCCTGTTTTAGGACGAGGAGTATCAAATGAGCAACATTTCAATAGACATCCATCTGCTCAAGTTTGGCTTTTTATTCGGTGCAGCGATCGCTTCTATACCCATGATGAAAGCACCTGAAAGAAAAATTGCTGTTGGGACTTGCTAGAATTTTGAAGAAGTTGAATTCCCTTGTACCGTTTGAGATTGAAGCAAAAACGTTCAAAGTTCTTACTGATAGCCTTGCTTAATTCTCTGGCTGATTTTGATGGAGAGCTATCTGAGGAAGCGATCGCGCTATTGGAGGAGTTGAAAACGCGATCACACAGGCTTCCGCCGCTGTATGCCGATGTTTTTCTACTCCCACATTCGGCGACCTGTGCTGATCTGGTCGATCGCATCAGGTCTCTGTCTCAGGAGCAGGTGGCAACTGCCAGTTATGCGTTTCAAGTTTTTCGCTACTATGAGCAGATTTTGAGGGCAAACCCTGGCGATGGGTCGCCCGAACAAAAGGCGGCTTATGAGTCACAGATGGAGCGAGTCCGGCTTTCGGTGGCACGAACAAAGGTAGCTTTGGCTGAAGCGATGGATAAGTAATGGAACCCTCAGTTTACGGTTTTGCGCCTCAAATCAGATTTGATTTTCCGGTACCGTTTTTGCCAACAAAGACATCGATAAAGCTGCTGCCGTCGAAGTTTGGGGTAAAGTCTTTGAGGAGATCGCGTGGTTTACGTCGGGTAATCTTGGTTTACAGAGATTTTCAATGATAATAAGCCGTTAAAGTAGAAGGCGAAAATCTTAACCTCTGATCGAATAGTCAAGCCATGACCGATAAACCGATCGAATGGGTGGGTTCGGCGAAGGAAGACCTGCTGGACTTTCCTGATGATGCTCGTCGCAAGGCTGGATTTGAATTACGATCGATTCAGCAAGGCGATCTTCCGTCAGACTTTAAGCCAATGTCCATTATCGGGAAAGGGGTGGAGGAGATCCGAATTCGGACTGATAATACTTACCGTATTTTTTATGTCGCTAGGTTTGAGGAAGCTGTGTACGTTCTTCATGTCTTTCAAAAGAAAACTCAGAAGACTTCTCGTAGTGATATTGAGCTTGGACAACAACGATACAAGCAATTACTTCAACAGCGCAAGGATTATTCAGAATGACTCAAACTAATCAAAATATTTTTGAAGATCTGGGGTTCTCGGTGGAAGAATCAGAAAATCTGAGGATTCGATCGGATTTGATGATTAGTTTGCGAAAGCTGGTTCGATCGCGCCAGTGGAGTTTGGAGGAAGCGGCATTGAATCTGAAAACGACGATCGGTTGTGTAGAAGGATTAATGGCAGGTGATGTTGATCGGTTTCAAGTAGAATCGTTGATTACGATGTTGACCCATGCGGGGATGAAGGTGCATGTTGAAGTGGTGGCAGCTTAATCCAATCGCCCCTCCTTTACACCTGAGCCATCACGGCATTGAGCAGGGTAGTTTGTTTGCTCGTAGCGGCATCAATCTGCTTTTCCAACTCATCGCAAAGACCCATGAGTTGGTCGATTTTAGCAACAATGCGTTGTTGTTCTGAGGTCGGAGGCAGAGGAACAACATACTTACTCAGCTTGTCACCAGGAAAATGCCTTATGGTTGCACCAGTAAAATATCTACTTAACCTCTCTGTCTTTGCATCAATAGTTAAGCAAATTTGCAAATACTCTCCAGCCACCCCACTATATGGTCTTGCCCGATGAAGAGCTTTCTGAAAATATATTTCTTGTGAAGAATCTGACCAAATGGCGCAACGTCCAGGCTCTCCGCCTTCGCAAATAAGTAAATCTCCTGGCATAACTCTAAATTCATCTAGCTCTTCATCTTCAAACTTCATCTGCTTTATGTCACTTAACTCAAACCAGTGCCACTGAACATTTGTATTTCTGAGATATGGTCTAGGTATACCTCGATTTTTTGACTTATCGAGCATTTTACCTAGGCGTGAATTAGCTACATCTCCAAACAGCACCCACTCCCATCCCTTGGGCAGTTCATAGGGCACTTCGTCTGACTTAATTTCGGGCAATGGTTTGGGCTGTTTAATTTTCCCTTCTTTCACCAGTTGTTGTTTCTCAGCAGCGATCGCCCTCAACAATTCACTCGCAGGCTCATCCGTTGGGTCTTGCGGCACCAGTTTACCCATCACAGCGAGTTGCAGGATCGCCTTACGCAACTCAGCCACATTCTCTTTCACCGAATAGAGTTCGCTAAAGTGTTGCGTGATGAAGTGCCAAGCGGTGCTGAAGTCGTCGCTCTCTTTGGCATTCAGCAGACGATCGAGGGCGGCAGTGTGGACGGTGATTCGCTTTTGGTTGCGTTCTGCCCGCAGCTTTTCTAGCTCATCGCAACGAGCCATGAGGCGATCGATTTTGGCGACGATGCGGTGTTGTTCAGCGAGGGGCGGAAGTGGAAAAATTTGATTAATTACAGTAGTGGTATTAAGTTCAATCTGGTTAGTTGTTCCAGAAGCATTTTCTTCAATACGGCTTTGAACACTGGGATTCGTTAAGAAATTGAGAACATACTCATTACATAATCCTGTTAACCGAACAACAGTTACATGGGAATCAGCAACTACCTTTTTGAATTCATCAAGTTCATCTCTATAAATATTGATTCGCCCAATTGTTCCTGTTCCAGTAGAATTCCAGAGCAAATCTCCACTTTTAATAAAGCGTTCATCCCTATACTTGTCTATCGTGCCT
>JBBQYE010000037.1:0-16453 GCA_038208945.1 Leptolyngbyales cyanobacterium
ACAATTAAACTGAAGACCCTCATCCCCTAACCCCTTCTCCCCAAGGAGAAGAGGAACTAGATTCTGGCTCCCTCTCCTGCGGGAGAGGGCTGGGGTGAGGGCATCTTCCGCATTTTATGTTTAATTAAGTCTGTCTACTTAGCATAAGACTTTGAGAACTTATGTGCGACGATCGGTTTCGCTGATTATTGTCGCTGCTGATAGGCGGCTTGTTTAATCGGCTCCAGCAAGTCTAACGACAGATGCAAACTGTTGAGTGATGAATAATCATCGCGCTTGGTTTCGGGGTTGGGTCCGTGATAGTCGCTGCCGCCCGTCATCAGCAATTGATACTCCTCACAGAGCGCTTCGAGTCGCGCCACTTGCCTGAGCGTGTGGCTGGGGTGAAATACTTCGAGACCCATCAATCCCGCATCGACAAGTTGAGGCAAAATCTCTTCGACATAACCGCCTCGAAATAGACAGGGATGTGCCCATACGGGAACTGCTTTGCACGATCGCAGCAACTCTATTCCGTCCTCGCTGTCAAATTTTTCATAATGCACATAGGCAGGTTTATCATCCCCCAGGAAGCGATCGAACGCCTCTCGCGATGAGCCGACATATCCAGCGCGCACCATTGCCGACGCAATGTGAGGACGACCGGGAGCCATGCCTTCTCCCAGCTCTGGCAGCTCGACGGGATAGCCAAGATCGGCAAGTTTTTCGATGATTGCTTGCGATCGCCGTTTGCGTCCTTCCAATCGTTCATTTAATGGCGCAGATAGGAGATCTCGATCGGGGTAGAAGCCCAAAACGTGGAGGGATCGATCATTGCAAACGGTGCTGAGTTCAAGTCCGGGGACGATTTCGAGCTGGTCGATCGCGGCGGCAAACGCTTCATCCCAGCCGCTCATGGTGTCGTGGTCCGTGATCGCTAACGCCTGGACTTGTTTGGCGATCGCGGCGTTGACTAGCTCTGTAGGGGTAAGCGTGCCGTCAGAATAGGTTGTGTGACAGTGAAGTTCTAGCATACTTCTATTACAACACTGATTACTTAGGTCGTTGAGATGCCTGAAGGTCCAGAAATTAGACAAGCGGCTGACGAGATAGCAAAGGCATTGGTCGATCGACCCGTGACTGAGATTTTCTTCGCGTTTGATCGGCTCAAATCATTCGAGGAAACGCTGACCGGAGAAACCATCACAGCGGTTAGAACGCGCGGAAAAGCGATGGTGATTTGCTTCTCCATTCCGCTTTATATCTATAGCCACAATCAGCTTTATGGTCGCTGGTATGTCCGCAATTTGCAGTCCTATCCGACGACGAATCGGCAGTTGCGATTGGCGATTCACAACTCAAAAAAATCGGCTCTGCTCTATAGTGCGTCTGACATTCAAGTGCTGGATGAGCATGGGTTAGCGACCCATCCGTTTCTAGGTCGAGTCGAATTGGATGTGTTGGATCAAGCCGTCACGATCGAGGAAGTGGTCGATCGCTTTCTCGATAAACGATTCCATCGTCGGCAATTGACATCGCTTTTGCTAGACCAGCACTTTTTAGGAGGATTAGGAAACTATCTTCGCAGTGAGATTTTGTTTGTTGCCAAAGTGCATCCGTCTTTGCGCCCCGTAGACTGCGATACTGGACAGATTCAGGCGTTGGCGCAGGCGGTGTTATCGGTGACCCACCAGTCTTATCTGACGAAGGGCATCACCAATGATTTACAGATTGTTGCCCAGCTTAAAGAGCAACACTATAAACGCAGTGACTATCGGCACTATGTCTTTGGTCGTCAAGGCAAACCCTGTTTTTTGTGCGGAACGGCGATCGTCAAAGACATTTACGCAGGGCGGCGGCTCTATTTTTGTCCTCAATGTCAGGCTGTCTAAATCGAAACTTATGGAACTGATTCACGTAATGCAAACGCTGTTCGATCGTCCTCCGATTCCGTTTGATCCCAATCGACAGTCGCTGAAGAGTTGGGCAAAGTTTTGCCTGCAAGATCGCGGATTTAAGGTGGTCTATGCTCAAAACGCAGACTTTGCGATCGAAACCAACGCAGGCGAAAAAGTCTATTTCAAAGTCAGCACCCACGCTGAAGATTTAGATCTTGGAACGGGATGGATTGTCGTTGACGAGTCGGGTCGAACCGCGACGGTGATTGCTCCTCAACTCTAACTGACTCTAGCTTTGGGAGACGCTCTGACGATCGCCACATCAGGACTGCGGCGCGATCGATCGGAAGCGGTGCGTCGCCCTGATCGATCGGGGCGCAACTCGACAGTGGCGCTTTGGTTGAGAATCGACATTCCTCTAACTTCTTGCCAAAAGGGACGGTCGGACCTGTGCAAATCAAGCAATAGCAGCGTCACGCTCAGCAGCAAAATTCCGACTCCGATGACGAATAGCGTGAGAGCCGTTGTAATCAACCAAGTTGTCTCCCAAACCGTTCTGAGAGACAGAGCGAAGGTGCTGGCAACAAAAACCATAAAGGCGTAGTGAATGGCAACGGTGCCGTTTTGCGACAGCTTAACCTGCTGCTGGAGGTGACGAAGCTGCTTTTTGAGCAACAAAAGGCGATCGCCCTGAGAGCCATAGGCGAGGTGCAACACCTGATAATATTCTAAGCTGGTGGTTTGCAGGCGCTGTTCTAGGGCGCTTCGTCTCAGCAGCAAGCCCGCCAAAATAAAGGCACAGGCGACCACCATCAGCACTGAGTTGAGAATTAGCTGAATGAGTTGGGTAGTCTGCTCAACGCTCATAAAATTGCCTCCGCACCAGGTTTGAGATGAGGATAACATAGTTTAGTATATTTGTACTAACTACTTCTAATAGACTGACCCGTACTAACGAGATAAATCGCTAACTCTTCAACTCGCGAGTTTGACAACCGCTTGAGTCAGCCCTTCTAAGGTATATTCTTCGGCTTCTACGTCAACCCGACCGAGTAGGGCGTGGCAGGTTTTTGACGTTTGAGGACCAATCGAGGCAATGCCGACATTTTCTAAATAAGTTTGCCACGCTTCGCCCAGCGACATCTCGACGAGTTGACAGAAATATTTTACTGTTTTAGAACTGGCGAACGTAATCATATCGACCTGACGGTTTTGCAGAGCGGCTAACGCGCTGGGGTCGATCGTCACAGGGCACCCCGACTGATAAGCCGCCACTTCCGTCACGTCTGCCCCTTGATCGCTAAACTCTTTCATCAACACTTCTCGCCCGCCCGTCTCGACTCGCGGAAACAGCAGTTTCTTGCCGCTCACAGGCTCTGGAAAATTGGCTACCATCGAGTCAGCGACAAACGCGGGAGGAATAAAATCTGCCTGTAACCCTCGCTGCTTAAGAATAAACGCAGTTTTCTCTCCCACCACTGCGATCTTGATCTCAGACAAGCCTCTCACATCTTGCAGCCGCGAGGCTAACCGCTCAAAAAAATAGTCAACCGCATTGCCAGACGTGAGAATCAGCCAATCAAACTCGTTGAGTTGAGCGATCGCGTCGTCCAAATCTTGCCAATCAGACGGCGGCGTGATTTCTAACGTAGGCATCTCAACCACGGTTGCACCTTGCTGTTGCAGCAGCTTAGTAAACTGGCTCGACTGCCCCGCCGATCGCGTGACGAGAATGGTTTTGCTAGAAAGAGGAAGGGTACACACAGCACATGTCGGGTAGAGGACTAATCAACAGAAATTCATCGCATTTCGACCGCACGAGCGCGTGAGATGTGCGAGGTTAAGCATCTAGAGTCGGATCAGGAAGATGAATAGACGGTTGCAGAAATGAATGCAACCCCACAACTTCGCCAATCACGATCACACAAGGCGATAGCGATTGGTTAACTGAGTGTGCCAGAATTTGGGACAGTGTGCTGATCCAAATATGCTGTTGAGGGTGACCTGCCCACCGGATGATCGCGATCGGGGTCTGAGGCGATCGTCCGTGTTTCTGCAACTGCTGAACGATCACAGACAACTGTTGTCCTCCCATGAGAATCACTAAAGTATCAATCTGGGCAAGAGTCTGCCAGTTTAGACTATCGGGTTCATGAGCGCTCAGAACGGTAAAACAGCGGCTGAGAACCAGATCGGTGAGGGGAATCCCCGCTAGCAGAGGAGCCGCCAGCGCTGAAGAGATGCCCGGAACGACTTCAAAATCACATCCTGCGGCGTTGAGTGCCTGAATCTCGGAGGTCGATCGCCCAAAAATAAACGGGTCTCCACTTTTGAGACGGATGACTTGCTTTCCTTGTTGACACTGTTTGACCAGGAGGCGATCGATGTAAGGTTGTTTCATACTGGGCTTTCCGCCTCGTTTGCCCACGTTGAGCTTGAGACAATGGTCAGGGACAAGTTGCAGCAACTCTACATCAACCAAGGCATCATAGACAAGGACTTCTGCTTGAGCCAGGAGCCGATAGCCTTTGACGGTCAAATAATCGACGGTTCCAGGTCCAGCGCCAACGAGATAAACTTTGCCCACTGAAGTCATAACGCCAAAAGATGAGAGATGAATTAAACCTATCGTGATTCATTCATCAGCTTTTTTGATCGTTTTTCTAGTGTAAAAGACACGCGATCGGAAAAAGTAGATATTCCAGAAAAAACATCTTCCAAATAAATTGATAAAATTTCGCCACTTCTTGCGGATCTTGTAAGTCAACTTTCTGACTTCGCAACCACAAAACGCCCACCATTATTAGATGACTCACAATCAAAAAAGGCGCATTCACTAACGGCAACCACAATGCAGCCGCGATCATTCCGAGATAACACGCCGTTAATACCCAGCGAGACAATCCAAATACAGCTTTTTTACCGACTCTCAGACTAAAGGTGCTGATGTTATATTGTCGATCGCCCTCCATGTCAGGAACATCTTTAAAGATCGCGATCGCAAATGTAAACACCAACACAAATAGCGTCAGTGCCCACACGTTAGCCGGAATTGGAAACCCATTGTTAAAGTGCAAAAACAATCCGAGGTTGACGATCGCACCCCGAACGCTAAAAATACACACCGAAGCCCAAAAGGGAAACCGCTTAAGACGAATCGGCGGCAGCGAATAGGCAGTGCCGATCGCCAAACTCAATCCCACCATTCCCAACAAATATTGCCCTTGCAAGGCAGCGAGAAGGATTGCCAAAACGCCCGTGATTGCGACGATCGCGACTCCTTGCGATCGCGAAAATTCTCCTGACGCAAGGGGCAAATGAGGTTTATTGATGCGGTCGATCGCGACATCTTCTAGCTGATTGAGTCCGACGATATAAACGTTGCCACAGAGACACGCGATCAGAGGAAAGAGGAAGGAAGACGGGAAGAAGGATTGATTTGCCGCCGCGATCACATACATGCCCAAAACGCTGCAAGAAGTGCCAATGATCGTATGAGGGCGAGAAAACTTCCAGAAAGCATAAAGCCAGGGAGCGTGTTTTTTAACGAAGTTTGAAGGAACCGAAGAAATGGATGATTTTGGAGAAGTGCGGCTCATAGGTAAGGCTGAATTTACGAATAGATGTCATCGTCAGCGATCGGGTTCGTCCCATTATTTGGTGGCACAGATTAACCCAAATTTAATCAACCCCCGATTGTAGCCTCGACTCATTAACCCCAACGACAACGCGGCTTGAATCGTCGTCCAGCCAGAGGTTAAAAGCCCCCAAAAGGCGGCAGGTGTAAACGCTGAATCGATGACGACGTTCCAAAAAGGCGCGACAGCGGTTGACCAATCGGCTGATCTCAAGTCTTGTAGACCGACCTCACGGGCAATTTGTTCATACTCCGGCAGCGAGATCACGTAGGGCAAACAGTAGACTCGATAAATGTCTTCTAAGTGCGTTTGCTCGTCGGCGGTGAGCGCTTGGCGATCGGTTGATCGATGACACCACGTTGCAAAAATAAACGTGCCGCCCGGTTTGAGGACTCGGTGACACTCTTGCAAAAACTTCACCTTGTCGGGCATATGTTCGCCACTTTCTAGCGACCACACCAGATCAAAAGAATTATCCGCGAAGGGCATGTCTAACGCATTTGCCACTTGAAAATGGGCATTGAGGTTTGCAGATTGGGCACGCTCGATCGCTCGGTTTGCCTGCATCGGACTTAACGTGATCCCTGTTGCTTTTGCCTTAAATTTATCTGCCAAATAAAGCGAACTGCCGCCAATACCGCAGCCAACATCCAAAATATTTTCAGCCTGGGTGACGTTTGCCCACCGCAATAGTTCTTCGATCAGATCGATCTGTGCCTGTCTGCGCTCTTTTGGCTCTCGACCGTCTGCCCCATAATAGCCGTGGTGCATGTGTTCTCCCCAAACCTGCTCCCACAGGCTTGAAGAAGCATCATAAAACTGCTGAATTTGTTGATAGAGCGTCGAAGTCATGCAGGAAATTTTCTAAAAGACTGAAAATAGCCTACCTTATTGGCAGCAGTTTGATGAGACTCTGAGGTAGGTTGACGATCGAGCAAAATTGCGATTCCTAGAATGGCTGAATTGCAATCACTCGACCGACAGCATAATTAGCTTTGAACCATCGCCCATCTCTGACTCATTTGTCTTGCTCCACTCCCTTTTCTAACTATGACTGTCTCCCGCACGATTTGTCTCGGATTTCTTGCTGTCATCACGATTGGAGCGCTGTTGTTGATGATGCCGTTTTCCCTCTTGAGTAGAACGTGGAGCGATCCAGTAGTTGCCCTGTTTACCTCCACATCGGCGGTGTGTGTCACTGGATTGTCGGTAGTAGATGTCGGCAAGTTTTATTCGTTTTGGGGGCAGCTAGTGATTTTGCTGCTGGTGCAAGTGGGCGGACTTGGCTATATGACCGCGACAACGGTGCTGCTGCTGCTCGGCAGACGATTGGGACTCAGAGACAAAGTTGCTATCCAGCAATCGTTAGATATTCCTGGGCTGTCGGAATTGTCGATGTTGATCCGATCGATTATCGCGACTACTTTGATTTTTGAACTCACAGGCATCTTTTTGTTAATGACGATTTTCGTGCCTCAGTTTGGGTTTTATCAAGGACTGTGGTTCTCAATTTTTCACAGCATTAATGCGTTTAACAACGCTGGATTTAGCTTGTTTTCTGACAACTTGACCCAATATGCGAGATCACCATTGATGAATGCTGTGATCACGTCGCTGGTTATTTTTGGGGGCATCGGCTATCAGGTGATGATGGAGATGTTTTTTTGGGGACGCGATCGCATTTCTAATCCCTCTAAAAAGTCATCTTTCACGCTTAATTTTAAGATGGCATTGAGTACAACGCTGGTTTTATTGTCAGTCGGCACAGTCGCCTTTCTCACAACCGAATCCAACAATATTCAGACGCTGGGTGCGCTGGACTTAGGCGATCGAGTCATGGCAGCTTGGTTTCAGTCGGTCACGCCTCGAACAGCAGGCTTTAACACGATCGACATCAGCAAAATGACCAACGCCGGGTTATTTGTTACGATCGCGCTCATGTTTATCGGCGCAAGTCCAGGTGGAACGGGAGGCGGCATTAAAACCACAACATTCCGAGTGTTAATCACCTGTACGCAAGCCGTTCTTAAGGGAAAAGATGAGGTGTTGTGCTATCACCGTCAGATTCCGATGCCTCTGATCTTGAAAGCGGTGGGCGTGCTGGTGGGTTCAACCATGACGGTGATTGGCGGAACGATTTTGATTGCCCTCACCGACCCAGAACTTAGTTTTATTCATATTTTGTTTGAAGTGGTGTCTGCCTTTGCAACGGTCGGTCTCTCAGCAGTCGGAACGCTTAATATCTCGCCCCTCGGACAACTTGTAATCATTGGAATCATGTATGTGGGTCGAGTTGGCATCTTGCTGCTAGTGGGTGCGCTGTTGGGAGATCCCAAGCCTAGTTTTGTCCACTACCCCGAAGAAAATCTGCTCGTGGGCTAATTTGCAGGCTCAACTTGTTAGATACTTTAAACGGCGAAGAGGCGTACTTTCTTTTTATCCCATCACCCTCCTAAAATTGTGAATCTATCTGCGCTTAAATTTTTTCATGGGCTGCGATCAGACTCCAAAAACAGGCAGGTTGCGGTGGTTGGACTGGGACGCTTTGGTCGGGCAGTCTGTTCGACATTGCACGGTCAGGGCTATGACGTTTTGGGAGTCGATGCCAACATGGAGCGAGTCGATCAGGCGTTGGGCGATCGCATCGTTGCCCATTCTCGTCAGCTTGACTCGACGCAGCCCGCCGCCCTCAAAGAAGCTGGGCTATTTGAGCAAGACACCGTGATTGTGGCGATCGGGAACTATGTCCAGGAAAGTATTATTACGACGCTAAACCTCAAAGAGGGCGGCGTTCGGCATGTGGTTGCCAAAGCCTCGTCTGAGATTCACGAAAAGCTGCTCAAAAAAGTGGGTGCTGATCATGTGGTGTTTCCAGAACACGATGCGGGCTATGGGTTGGCTCGATCGCTGACCAAACCTGGCATTCTCGATCGCTTTGAGCTTGACCCCGAAAACAGCATTGTCGAGGTGATCGTGCCCGAAGAGTTTGATCAGCGCACGATTTCTGAACTCAAATTGCGGTCTCGCTATGGGCTAAATGTGCTGGCGTTTAGTCAAGATGGCAAGTTTGTGATCAATCCTGACCCGATTACGATTCTTCGCAAGGGATCGGCGATCGTGGTGATTGGGTCGAATAAAAACCTCGATCGATTGCCGATTTAGACCCTAATTATAAAAATATGACCACTATTCAACACCTCACCGGATTTATAAGAGGAGTAAAGTGCAGAGCTTGTCTGGAAATTTAACGAAGATGGCTTTTGAGACGTTTGACGTAAACCAGTCTAGTGCGTATGGAATAATATAGCCGTAGCCAACTGGATTAGGACATGGCTGCACGCAAAATACTCGCTGCCTGAACAAGGGGTCTAAGCCCCTTGTCCTAACCTGACTGGCGATCCCTATACAAGGGAGATCGAAACCTATAACGTTAGAAAAATTACTTTTAAACCATCCTCTAAGAGTTTACCTTTTGTAGCAAGGCAATCACAGCTAACTCATCCGATCACAGCGCATAGCTGTCTTCTGCGACCACATCGACAAATTTTTGCATCGCCTCTTGCAATGACTCATCTAAATAAGCCTCTAAAACGGCAGGATGCACATAATACTTGCGACACGTTGCTGGACGGTTGCCCAAATGAGCAGCGACGGTCTTGAGTACCTGCGTGATGTTTTTCTTGGCGGCAGTTTGAGAGGTGAAAACGCCAATCTCAACTAAGTGAGATGCCGCTAGAACGGTGCCTGCCCAGGTGCGAAAGTCTTTTGCGGTGAAGTCATGACCTGTGATTTCTCTTAGATAATCGTTGACATCAGTGGAGGTGACATCGTGTGGGTGCCCGTCTTCGGCGATGTATTGAAACAACTCTTGACCCGGGATGTCTTGACAACGCTTGACAATGTTGGCAAGCCGACGATCGCGCACCTCAATCTCGTGATCCACCCCACTCTTGCCGCGAAACTGAAACTGAATTTTAGAGCCAGAAATCTGCACATGCTCATCGTGCAGCGTCGTCATGCCATAGGAGTGGTTGGTCTTGGCATATTCTTCGTTGCCGACGCGAATGCGAGTTAGCTCCATCAGTTTGACGATCGCGGCCAGCACTTTCTGTTTAGGCAAGCCTGACGCTGACAAATCGCGATCGAGTCGTCTGCGAATATCGGGCAACGATTGGCTAAACGCAATCATGCGCGTAAATTTTGTCTGGTCGCGAATCGATCGCCAGAGCGGATGATAGCGATATTGTTTGCGTCCTTTTGCGTCGCGTCCAGTCGCTTGCAAGTGACCATTGGCAAACGGGCAGATCCAGACATGATGATAGGCAGGAGGAATCGCCAACGACTCAATGCGACGAATTTCTTCAGCATTGCGAATCGTCTTGCCGTCAACCCCTACATAGGTGAACGTTTTTTTGTTCGATCGATGTCGCTCAATGCCCGGAATGTCATCTGTGACATATCGCAAACCGACTGCCTCAGCCGATTCTACCGGATTGGTCGGAGCCTCAGCAGACATCGCTGCCTCAATTTCGTCCTCTAGGATCTGTGGTTCAACATTAAGCTGCATTGATGATTAGGCTAAAAAATTATGTTGCTCTATAACAACCACCCTAAGCAATTCGAGATAATCTGAAATCTACCCAGTAGACTACGCAAAAAGAATGACTGGGAATAACTCCGATCGTTGATCACACCTTTAACGATGGCAAAACGGATGCGGATATGACGTTAGACCTCCTGCACGAATCCTTCGCCCTCACCCTAACCCTCTCCCTAAGGAGAGGGAACAAGAGGTTCTAGCTCCCTTCTCCCTGGGGAGAAGGGTTGGCGAGGGCTTGCCCACTTCGTGAGGAGGGCTGTCCAGGTTCACGCAGGAGGTCTATTGATCTAAATAGCGGTGCAACCCACAAACTTATTTGATGAAACACGATGCAAATCAATCTTCCTGACGTTTTGGCAGACGTGACCGCAGCCTTTGAGCGCTATGAAGCTGCTCTAGTCAACAACGATGTCACAATGCTGCACGAATCATTTTTAAACAGTTCCCAGACGATTCGCTATGGCGTAACTGAAAATTTATATGGTTATGACGCGATCGCTGCCTTTCGCGATGCCCGTTCTCCACTCAACCTCGATCGCATCCTCCGCAACACTGTGATTACTACTTACGGAGAAGACTTTGCGACCGCAAACACCGAGTTTCAGCGTAAAGGCTCTGGGCTGATCGGTCGGCAAAGCCAAACCTGGGTTAAGACTCCTGAAGGCTGGCGGGTCGCCTGTGCCCACGTTTCACTGTTGGCATAAGCTGAGGTGGCGATCGATTGGGTTTCGACTGGCTTTAAACTATTTGGTATGGGGAGATGGCACATTCAACCTCTGCCTGTCATTCTGGTGTGCAGTCACCTAAACTGCTCTTAGTAATCGTCAGATAGTCTGCATTCGATCGCGACCTCTATTTACCGACTCCTCTCAATTTTTAAGCTAAACCCATGAAGTCTTACCTGGCTGCCGCAATTCAAATGAATAGTCTGCCCGACTTGTCTAAAAATCTAGCTCAGGCAGAAGAACTGATCGACCTGGCAGTTCGCCAAGGCGCAGAGCTAATTGGCTTGCCAGAAAACTTCTCGTTTTTGGGAGACGAAGACGCAAAACTCGCCCAATCACAGACGATCGCTCAAGAGAGCGAGAAGTTTATCAAAACGATGGCGCAACGCTTCCAGGTGTCGATCTTGGGCGGTGGCTTTCCGGTTCCGGTTGAGGGCGGCAAGGTTTATAACACGGCTCTACTCGTCGATCGAAGTGGGCAAGAAGTGGCTCGTTATGAGAAAGTCCACTTATTTGATGTCAATCTACCGGATGGCAATACCTATCACGAATCTCAGACCGTGGTGGCAGGGCTGCGAGTTCCTCCCATTTACCCGTCTAAAGACTTGGGCAATATTGGCATTTCGGTCTGTTATGACGTGCGGTTTCCAGAGCTTTATCGCCAACTGTCGCTGATGGGTGCCGAGGTGCTGTTTATCCCGGCAGCGTTTACCGCCTACACCGGGAAAGATCACTGGCAAGTGCTGCTGCAAGCGAGAGCGATCGAAAACACCTGTTACGTGATTGCCCCCGCCCAAACTGGACGACACAACTCGATTCGGCAATCGCACGGGCACGCAATGATCATTGATCCGTGGGGCGTGATTTTAGCCGACGCTGGAGACGAGCCGGGGGTGGCGATCGCCGCGATCGAGCCTGCCCGCTTAGAGCAGGTCCGTCGTCAAATGCCCTCGCTGCACCATCGCGTCTTTGTTTAAAGCAAAAACCGTCAAGAAATCAGTACCATTAAAAGCGACGAATAGGGCGTGATGCATGGTTGTTTCTCTTCCGTGGCTGAACTTTTTAAGCGGGACTCAGTTCCTAATCAGCCAGACCGCGCCCCTTTTAGCGGCAGCGACCGAATCAGAAAGTAGCTCGATCGTGCTAGCCAGCGTTTTGCTGAGTCTAGTCATCGTTTATTTTGCCAGCAAGCTAGGCGGCGAACTGTGCGCCCGAATTGATTTACCGCCCGTCTTAGGCGAATTAGTGGGGGGCGTTGCGGTCGGCGTGTCTGCGCTGCATCTACTGGTGTTTCCAATGAGCGGAATCGATGCCAGCAGTTCTCTGATGATGCAGATGATCCAGATGAGCGCTCATTTAAGCCCAGAAAGCCTGACAGCAGTTTTTCAGTCACAGAGCGAAGTAATCTCGGTTTTGGCAGAAATCGGGGTCGTGATTTTGCTGTTTGAGATTGGGCTGGAGTCGGATCTTAAAGAACTGATTCGAGTCGGACCGCAAGCCGCGATCGTCGCCGTGGTCGGTGTCGTCGCCCCGTTTGCCCTGGGCACTGCGGGGCTAATATTGCTCTTTCATGTCGCTGTCGTTCCCGCAATTTTCGCCGGGGCTGCTTTGACCGCTACCAGCATTGGCATCACGGCGAGGGTCTTGGCAGAGATTCAGCAACTTGCGTCTAAAGAAGGACAAATCATCGTTGGGGCAGCCGTGCTGGATGATGTGTTAGGCATTATTGTGCTAGCGGTAGTGGCAGGGCTGGCAAAAACAGGTGAAGTGCAGGTTGGCAACGTCATTTATCTGGTGGTCAGCGCCGGAGTCTTTTTAGTGGGTTCTATCTGGTTAGGACGGTTGCTCAATCCGTTTTTTGTCGCCCTCGTTAATGAGTTGAAAACGAGAGGTCAAGTGCTAATCACGGCGTTGATTTTTGTCTTTCTGCTTTCTTATATAGCAGCCGTGATTCAGCTAGAGGCGATTTTGGGAGCCTTTGCCGCTGGATTGATTTTGGCAGAAACCGAAAAACGCAAGGAACTCAAAGATCAAGTGGTGCCGATCGCTGATATGCTGGTGCCCATTTTCTTTGTGGTGGTTGGTGCCAAAACGGATATCAGCGTCCTTAACCCGTTTGTGCCAGAAAATCGGGAAGGGCTGATCATGGCGGCGTTTTTGGTGGTGGTGGCGATCGTCGGTAAGGTAGTAACGGGCTTCACATTAGTCGGGCAACCCTCTTTGAATCGATGGGCGATCGGCATCGGCATGATTCCGCGAGGCGAGGTCGGGCTAGTATTTGCTGCCATTGGTGCCTCTAGCGGAGTGTTGCCCGACTCGCTGCAAGCGGCGATCGTCGTCATGGTGATTTTGACGACGTTTGTTGCCCCTCCTCTGCTGCGGGTGGCGTTCTCAAATCAGGTGGCGCAGACCTCTCTGTCTCAAGAGGCTGAGATTCTCAACGAGTCTGCCCTAGTCGATGATGAATTAATGACAGAGATAACCTTGCGAGAAGATAAGCAAACAGAAAACAAATGATTCTTCGGAATATCTGTTCATGGATAAGGCGCGATCGCTCGCTTCAATTCGTTCAAAATCCTCGAAAAATAGTTTGAGCGGAAAGCAAGTGTATTAGAATGCTGTAGCCTAAATCTAATCTTGATCGATTGGATGAATCTGGCAACAATGCTTTCCTCTAAAACACGTTGTTTTCTCACTCATTTCTCTCATGCAACCAAACTCTTTGAATAAAAATCTTATAGAACCTTTCCGAAACTTGAATGCCAATCTCTACGTCTTCAAAATTCGAGGGTGCATCAAGTTCCTGTGATTTTCGCAGATCGTCCAGAAAGACTTGATCAGTTTGAGAATACTAAAGGGCAAAGACTTAGATCACCGATCGCTTGAGATTTGCTGGCTCTATCAGCAAAAATTGTCTTTGCTGCTGATGAATTTCCCTCACTGTAGGGAAGGCTCTACGATATTCAGTCTGTAAACCTGGAAATCTTTAGAATTTGGCATCAAGATGCTATCTATCAGCCTTATATCTGGTCGAAAATGCGATCGATCGCAGGAATTCACCTCTTAGATTCAGATGACTTTCGATTTGTAAAACCCGTCAGAGATGCGAGGCACACCAGGAGAAATTGCTTTGAAACGCAACGGATTATTGTCTCAGCTAGTTAGAAGAAAGCCAGAAAAAGTTAATGGAAACGTCGTGAAAGGAGCGGCTAATTTCTGCTTTTTCCTGTTACCTTTTGCCCTTTTTCTGATTACATTGCCCGCTCAAGCAGCCAGACTGCAATTTTGGCGGTTTGATGCTAATCAAAACCGTTTAGAGTTCACCACTGATCAAGGAGTGCAGCCTAGAGCGCAACTGATTGCCAACCCGACTCGGTTGGTGATTGACCTGCCGGGAATTCAACTCGGTCGCCCTGCCGTAACTCAGCCCGGAAACGGTAGCTCGATTCAATCGCTGCGAGTGGGGCAGTTCGATCGAGACACCGCGCGCATTGTGGTGGAGTTGGCACCGGGCTACACGATCGATCCCAATCAAGTGCGGTTTCGAGGGGCATCTCCCCAAAATTGGACGGTGCAACTCCCGGCTCCTCAATTGACTTTGGCTCCGAGTCCTATCACTCCGAGTCCTATCACATCGGGCGATCCATCATCGGTGACAGTGCCGACGATCGGCTCCGCTAATCCGGGGACGGCGACTTCGACTCCGCAGATTCAAAGCATTCAGCCGACACCCGACGGATTTTTTATTCGCACAAGTGGCGGTCAGCCAGAGATTCGAGTGCAGCGCACGGGCGATCGTCGTCAGGTGCTCGTCGATCTCTATGGAGCGTCGATTTCGCCAAATCTGTCGTCTCGCGACTTTCTCGTCAACCGCAATGGAGTCAATCGGGTGCAGGTGACGCAACTGCAATCGTCTCCCCCGGTGGTGCGCTTAACGCTGTTGATGTCGTCGCCCAGTAGCGGTGACTGGCAGGCGAGTGCCAGCGGCTCAAACGGCATTGTGCTGCTGCCTCAAGCTGGGGCGGCAACCAACCCCGGCAGCAATCAGCCTCAGCCGCCTCGTACAGGGTTAGCCACCGTGCGATCAGTCGAGTTAGATGAAGGCAGCCGACAACTGTTGATTCGCTCCGATCGTCCGATCCGCTATACCTCTGGCTGGGATCGAGCATCGGGAGCCTATCGAATTACGATTCCGTCTGCGCTTCTGGATCGATCGGTGCAAGGACCTCGACTCACGGCAAGTAGTCCGTTGCTGCAAGTGCGTTTACGGCAAGAAGATCCGAGTACGGTAGCGATTTTGCTTCTGCCCGCATCAGGGACGCAAATTGGGGAGATTAATCAACCCACTCAGCAGCTTCTCGCCCTGCAACTGCGGCGATCGTCCCTGTTCCCGGTGCCGCCCTCGTCAGGGTCTCCAGGCTCTAACATCCCGGTACCACCCGCGACGAATGTACCGCCCATCTCTCTACCGCGCGTTCCGAACGGCAAAATCGTGGTGGTTGTCGATCCAGGGCACGGCGGACCTGACCCCGGAGCCGTCGGAATTGGCGGTCTGCAAGAGAAAGAAATCGTCATGGACATTAGCCGTCAAGTTGCCGCCGCTTTAGAGCAGCAGGGCGTGCAGGCTGTGTTGACTCGCACTACGAATAATGTCGATGTCGATTTAGAGCCTCGCGTCAGCCTTGCAGAACGAATCAACGCTACGCTGTTCGTCAGCATTCACGCCAACGCGATCAGCCTTAGCCGTCCAGATATTAATGGCTTAGAAACCTACTATTATCAGAGCGGAGCAGGGTTAGCCCGATCGATTCATAACAGCGTCCTGCAAGGAACTGGAGTGCAAGATCGGGGCGTTCGGACCGCGCGATTTTATGTGTTGAGAAAAACCTCGATGCCGTCGGTTCTCGTTGAAGTGGGGTTTGTCACAGGGCGAGATGATGCTTCTAAACTCTCAACGGCTGCTTATCGCAAACAGATGGCAGACTCGATCGCCCGCGGAATTTTGCAGTACATTCGTTAACAGTCTGCATTGGTAGAGATTGAGTCGATCGGCGTTAGCCTTTAGTCTTAAAATCATCTAGGCTCTTTCCCTCATTGGGGTCAAAGTCTGCGGTCTGAGTGTGTGTGAGGAGTTAGCGTTCATTCATGAAAAATCAACTATCCGATTTTGGTCGGCAAACTGAGTTTTCGCTCAATCAACCCCCTTCAAGTCAAGCGTCGATCGGTGTATTTGATAGCGGCGTTGGGGGGCTGACGGTTTTACGAGAGCTTTATCGTCAACTGCCTAACGAGTCGATTCTCTATTTTGGAGACACGGCTCGTTTGCCCTATGGAACAAAATCTCAAAGCGAAATCCTCCAGTATGTGCGAGAGATTCTCACCTGGATGGTGCAGCGTGGGGTCAAGATGGTGATCATGGCGTGCAACACGAGTTCGGCACTGGCGATCGAGACGGTTCGCTCTGAGTTTCCGACGTTGCCGATTTTGGGCGTGATTTTGCCAGGGGCACGAGCTGCCGTGCAGGTGGGCAAACGCATCGGCGTGATTTCGACCCCCGCAACAGCCGCCAGTAATGCCTATCGGGACGCAATTTTAGAAGTTGACCCCACCGCA
>JBBQYE010000038.1:0-15875 GCA_038208945.1 Leptolyngbyales cyanobacterium
GAAGGGCGGCTAAAATCGCCCGAATATGTGGCAACTGTGACGCGGGTGTATCGCGATGCCCTCGATCGAGTCATGTCCGATCTAGAATCCACTACTCCAGGAGAAGACCGATATCGCCTTGAGATGGCATTCTCACGAGGGCTACACACCGGATGGTTTAAGGGCATTAACAACCAGGAATTAGTTCACGCTCGATTTGGCAAGAAGCGCGGTGTTTATCTCGGCGAAGTCACCCGCATTCGCAACGAGCAAATTACGGTACGACTGCAAGCCCCTCTCAAACCAGGAGATGGCGTTGTTTTCGATAGTGGACATCCCGAAGCGTCAGAAGAAGGCGGACGGATTTACACGATCGACCATCACGGACAGGATGCAATTCTCTCATTTGGTCGCGGCGCGCTGAATTTCAAACGCATTCATCTCGGCGATCGCATCTGGAAAACCAGCGACCCAGACCTCGATCGTCAAATCAGACAAACCTTTGCAGGAGACACGCCCCAATTTCAGCGTCCCATTGATCTTGAGATTCATGGAGGCGTTGGACAATCTTTGGTTGTGATTGGTCGCGATCGTATTGGTCATATCGTGCAAGTCGAGTCTGAGATGCCTTTGGTTGAGGCGCACAATAAACCGTTAACGAGCGATCGCCTACACGAACAATTAGGACGGCTCGGCAACACTCCTTTTCGCTTAGAGAAGTTGACTAATCATCTTAATGGATCGGCGATGCTGCCCGTGAGTGAGCTAAATCGCATTCGTCGAGAGATTGTCACTCAGCTAGAAACCTTACGGGCAAAGCCGAAGCGCTGGCAGATCAATTCAGATGCGACGCTTTCAGAGTTGCTGCCTGACGTTCCTCATCGCACGGTGACGGCTCCCAGGCTTCTCGTCTTAGTCCGCAGTTTGAGTCAACTTCGAGCCGCGTTAGAGACCGATATTCCGACGCTTTACTGTGAGTTTGAAGATCCGCGTGCTTATAAACAAGCGGTGCAGATGGTGAGACAGAGCGGAGACAAAACGATTTGGGTCGCGCCGCCGCGAATTACAAAATCCGGCGAGAGTTGGATTTTGCAACAGGTGCGCGATTCTCAAGCCAATGGCTATCTAGTGCGAAATTATGATCAGCTTCAGTTTTTTAAGTCCGATCGCTGCATCGGAGATTTCTCGCTCAATGTCGCTAATGCTTTGACCGCAGACTACTTAATTCAGACCTTTGGGTTGGAACGAGTCACCGCATCTTATGACTTGAATATTTCGCAACTGCAAGACTTATTAACGAGCGGTTCGCCCGATTGGTATGAAGTGACGATTCATCAGCATATGCCGATGTTTCACATGGAACACTGCGTTTTTTGCGCCTTCATGTCCGACAGCACCGACTACACCAACTGCGGGCGACCCTGCGAAAAGCACGAGGTGAAGTTGCGCGATCGCGTCGGCACCGAACACATTCTCACCGCCGATGCTGGATGCCGCAACACGGTTTTTAACGGCAAAGCCCAAACAGGCGCAGAATATTTGCAATCACTCGCAAAACTAGGCGTGAATCACTTTAGGATTGAGTTTGTCAACGAATCTGCCAAACAGGTCAAACATACGATCGAATGCTATCAAAAGCTATTAAACGGAGAAATCAACGGCTCTCAACTCTGGCGATCGCTAAACCTACAAAATCAATTAGGGGTGACACGCGGCACCTTTTAAAACTTCCTAAATGAAATTTATCTATTCCTTACTGCTTGTCGTTTGTCTATTTTGCAGCACTCCTGTCCAAGCAGAAACCCTATCAGAGCGAGTTGCTGCATTTCCCGATTGGCAGAGTAAACCTTCTGTACAAGCCGCTGAAGGAGATTTAGCCTACCCGGATTGGTTAGCCGGAACGTGGCACGTCAAAAGCACTCTCGTTGATTTGGTAGCACCGCTTGCACCCGACATTATCACTCCCGGATTTGAGAGCAATCGCGAGTATCTTAATCAGCCTGTCGCGTTCGATGTGCGATTCGTTCAGCAAAGCATTGCGTCTAACAATCCGATTCTGAGAGCGCTGAAATTGCTATCAAAATCCAGTCAGACAGAAGTCGTTGCCGATCGTGCCTTCAACGGTTTGAATTTAGCGAGGGCATATCTAGGCGATCGAGCCGTTCTTGCCGTCAAAGTCGATCCGAGTTCTCCCAAGCGTCAGATTACGTTGCTGCGAGGCGATCGTCAGTTGGTCTCGATCGTCAATTCAAGAGCGGTCGAAACTCCCACCCCTGATCAATTCATCACCACCGAGATCTTTCAGCAAGTCTTTCGCGGCACGTCTCAGCCTTATCTCAACCAGGTCGAGACCACGACGGCTTATCAGAGAGGAGATACGATCGAGGCTGACCAAATCACGGCGGTTTATCTCTCTCCTCAAGACCCCAATTATTTCAAAGTTGGAGAAACCCCTGTCGCTCTTTATCGCTATCGTCTAAACTTTCTGCCGATAGATGAGAGAAAATACGAGAACATAAAGCGTTAGGAGTTGAAACCTAATGATGCAAGCTCAAGAGCAACGCTACTAAACGTCTGAAGAATATTTAGACCTCGAAATTAACTCAGAAGAACGTCATGGATACATCAACGGTAAGATCATTCTGAGGACAGGCGGCACACCCAATCACAACACAGTTGCACTCAACCTCAGTGCTGCTCTAAACGTTGCTCTTAAGCGTCAACCCTACAGAGTGTCTAGCAGCGATCAACGGTTATGGATTCCTGAAAAACGAATTTATACTTATCCTGATGTGATGGTGATGGCTCAACCGATCGAATACTCGGAAGGGCGGCGTGACACATTAACTAATCCAGTGGCGATCGCAGAAGTGTTATCGAAGTCTACAAAAAACTACGACAAAAACGAAAAGTTTGCTGCCTATCGCACGATTCCAAGTTTTCAAGAATATGTCCTGATTGATCAATACACCCTACACGTTGAGCAATATTGCAGAACTGACTTCAAGAAATGGACGTTTCTAGAATACGACCTTGAAGATGACACGCTAAAGTTTGCCTCCATTCCTTTCCAAATCGGGCTAATAGGTCTTTACGATAAAGTCGATTTTGCAACAGAAGAATCCGCAGAACCGTAACGCAGTGAAACAGCACGTTACAGAAGATTTCATAGAAGGGTAAGAAAGTAAACTTTATTGTCTTTGGCACCCATCACAGAATTAGCTCTGCTATCGTCAGTGGAATAGCGGTATCGCATTTGGCATTTTCATTGGTTCGCGAACGTATTGAAGAATGCGAGACTTTCTGAGTCACTAGCGACTCTCTCACATTCAAAGCAACCTCTCTAAATATTTCAACTACCAAAAAAGTTCTAGCCTTCTCGCTTAATTCCTGCAAGCGATCTGAATTTTAGTCTTCTGAACCTACTACTTCTTTCAATTCAGATATGAATCATTATTGCGAACAATGGATTTCTGACTGGTGTCAAGACAACGGATGGACAGACTGGTTTCGAGAGCGATCGGGCTATTGGGCATTTCCTCCCAATGCAGTCATGCCCGTGCCGATTCCGACCCAAGTGTTGAGAGCTATCAAAGCCGAACGAGGACTCACCGTTAGCGAACGAGTCTGGAGCCTATCCGCAGTAGTCAGCACGATCGTCGCTGCCGCTTCCGGCTATTTCTTTGAGTCACCGATGCCGATCGTGTTGGCATTCGCCTTTTGTGCAGTGGTGGTTGCTCGGATGGAAGACGACGATTAACACAAGATTGATCATGCTAAAAAAGGGTAAGCGATAATACTTACCCTCTTTTGTGTGAGAACAGCGGAGGTTAGCGGCGACAGACAATCTCGAACTCAGCACCAGCAACTCTCGAATGTCGGCTGTATTTGAGTTGTTAGCCTGCTGCTACCGAACCATCTTGTAGAGGCAACCCGCAGCCTTCATCCACTCAAACACATCAGTTAGACAAGCAGAGTCAACTTTTTCTTCTCAAACTCCTCACGGGTAATGATTCCTGAATCTCTAGCATTTTCAAGTTGCTTGATCTTCCCTGCAAGTTGAGATTGGTTTTCGATCGCTGACTTCTTACTCTCATATTCTTCCTGACTCAAGATTCCAGCAGCAAGAGCAGCATTGAGTTTGGAGATTTGAGCTTCTAGCTCCGAGTCAGAAGACTCGCGCATCAGTTCAGCTTTCTTCATCTCAAACTCACCCCGACTCAAGATTCCAGCATCAAGCAAGCTTTTGAGTTTCGTGAGCTTCTCTTCTGTGCCTGCATTTTGCGTGGAAGTCCGCATTTGTCCTTCGATTTCTAACTTCTTCGCGTTGTAGGCGATTTCGTCAATGAAACCTTGCTCGTAAGCATCCCTGAGTTGTTTGAGTTTTTCTTCCGAACTATTCTGGGATTGCATGACAGCCAATTCTTGAGCAGATTTGGGTTTTTCACCAAACATAACCTTCTGGTCGATGAAACTCCACAAATCACCCTCGATTTTCTTTGCCCAGCCTGCTGCAATACCGCTGATGAGCAAACTAGCGCCACCTGTTAACACTGCTGCAACACCTCCAGCAGTGAGATTTGATGCCCATTCTCCAGTGCTGAGATCCACTGAGAAATCATTTGGTTGTCCTTGAATTAGCACGTTGAATGCTCTAGATGCACCAACTGCCTTTCGCCATCCCTCAGTTTTTGCAGCTTGTAAAAGCCATGTTCCGTCAGTCTTGTTAGTCTAGATCTGATAACCTTGTCCACTGAACCAAGTTTCAACATCCTTCAATAAAACGCCCGGATCACGGTTCTTATTGCTGTAAGTTTTTTTAGTCATATTTCGGCTCTGGAGATGCTTGACGCGCAAGCGGAACTTTGGGACTGTCTCTTTCAGCATTCCCTGCGCTTGATCTTCACTAACACGAAAAATTGCAGGCTTCTAATGGCTTATGCACGGCTTCCTTCAAAATCAAAACCACAGACTGAAAGTGGAATAATTGCTTCAAAATCAGCGTTGACGATTCCGGTAGTCACAACTCGTATCCAAGCGTTAGCAACACGACTACTTCTAACTGAGCGATCGTTTCAGGTCTGAGTTGTCCTAACTTCCGAGTTAACCGAGTCTTATTCAACACTCGCATTTGAAAACATAATGCGACTGAATCTTGAGCTAACCCACCATCTCCTTGTGAGATTGCCATACAAATCGGCAATGCGGCGCGGCGTGAGTTTGTCGTTAAGGGGATTGCAAGTGTTGTCGTAGAAAACTGGGAAACAATATTGTTTTGAAAAATGATGATAGGGCGAATGCCAGACTGCTCAGAACCTTGAGTTGGATTGAGATCCGCTAACCAAACGTCACCGCGTCTAAGCTGGTCGGTCATCGCTGATCTTCGTGAACCAGCATTGCTGCATAATCGCTCATTCCTATCTCAGCAAGAGCAAGGTCTTCGTCTGCAAACTCAGTTGCCAGGAGAACCAATTGAGCAGGATCAAGAACAGTATAACGGCGCTGATTCCGAAATTTGAGGAAGGCAATAAAGTCAGCAACCTGCTGAAGTTGATCTTTAGTGAGTTGATCGAGATCTTGCTTAAGATCTTCACTACTGATTGGCATAAAACGGCGAGGTAGAAGGACTTTAAGCCATCTGCTCCATTGTAAGCAATTTTCTTTTAGGATCACTCCTTTTTCCCTTCGCTCTACCATTGACTTTCAACCACAGCCTCATCAATCTCACACAGACTTGCTAAATGCGAACAATCAAGCTTTCTTACATCCGTACCAAGAATCCAACGGTCTAAATTGAGTTTAACCATCGTCGATCGTGGTTGCCGAGACTTCAACCGCATCGACATCGATCGTGCCTGCCAGCGTCATCCGCTTAAAGTGTCCGTGTTCAACCTGCAACGCTTCCCCGCAGTTGGGGCACTGAATCGCTGCCCCATTAAAGCCCGTAAATTCATGACTGCAAACTGGACAAGCATCCTGCACTACATTTTTTCGCAACCACCAGCGAAAACCCAAAAACGCGACCACAGGAGCAAGCAGCAGCAGTGCCAGCAGCACAAAAAACGACTTGACCAGCCAGCCCAGCCCCAGCGCTGCTAATAACCACGCAAACCCAATGATGGTTAAAATGCGTCCAAAGCCAGTAATACTTAATTGAAGATTGTTGAGGCTGTTCTGGTTCACAGCAAACTCCTATAAACTCAAAGTCACGATCGGTCTTCTTTAATCTAACCAGAGACGATCAATTTTAGGAGACGGCTTTCTCTACCTAAATCAGGTTTGATTTCCGATCTAGATTCCCCATTGATTAAGAATAAGTGATTTCGCGAGTTTGCTGATCACTGCTCCGCAAAAGTTTAATAGCCAATAATCCCAGAAACCCAATTATGTCACACGTTTTTTTAGCCGGAGCCAGTCAAGGAGTTGGACGAGAAATTCTCAAGGGGCTGCTGGCTCAACATCACACCGTCAAAGCCTTTGTGAGATCAGAATCGGTAGCGGCTGAATTGCAGACAATGGGCGTTGAAACGACGATCGGAGATGCCTTAAATCCCGAACAAATTACTCAAGCGATGTCAGGAAGCCCGATCGACCTCGTGATTAGCACGATCGGAGGGAAGCCCCAACAAGGAGAACGCGCTGACTATAAAGGCAACCAAAATCTGATCGATGCTGCTGTCAAAGTGGGCGCAAAGCGATTTATTTTAGTCACCTCGATCGGCAGTGGCGAGAGTGCAGCGGCTCTTCCTCCTCAGGCGTTTGCAGCGTTAAAAGACGTATTGGCAGAAAAAGAAAAAGCCGAACAGCATCTAATCGCCAGTGGCTTAACCTACACCGTTATTCGACCCGGCGGACTGAAATCTGAACCCGCGACTGGAAATGGGGCACTCACAGAAGATCCCAAAATTGCCGGAAGCATTCACCGGGCAGACGTGGCTCAACTGGTTTGCCGTTGTGTGAATAGCGATCGAGCGAACAATAAAACCCTCTCAGCGCTCGATCGTGCTATGACTTATAGCCCTGCCCCCTTTGAGGAATTCACCCTTTAACCCTGGATTGTCCGCCGTTGCGTTGCTTCAAATCTGAAACGCTTCAGAAGTCAAATCAACTTCTGTGTCTTCTTCGCCATCGAGCAACCCGGCTTTTTCGTTGTATAAGTCCAGCATGACGTGATTGGATGAGTCTTCAGGAAATGATTCATCGGCTCCTACCACTTCTGCATTTTCTTGAAGTTTCTGCTGCAATCGTCCCCGCAAGTTAATTAAGCGATCAAGTTGTCGCCAGCCTCGCAGATTAAAGTAGCCCACACAGAAGTCTGCTCGTTTTGCGACTTGCAGCGTTTCTCTCAAAACGGGCAACAACTTTAGGTCAGTGTTGTCAAAAATTCGTGGCACGATGAATCTTGGCTAGACACTGCACTTCAACCTACAACACTTTCTTCGACCTTTTCAGACTAGACTTAGAACATAATAGACCTCCTGCACGAATACTTTAACCTCCCCCTAGCCCTCTCCTCAGGAAGAGAGAAAAAGAGTTCTAGCTCCCTTCTCTCTGGGGAGAAGGGTTGGGGAGGGCTCTCCAGATTCACGCAGTAAGGTCTAATGAACGCTTTCTCTCGACCCTCATCCCCGATCGCTGATGTCTTCTCAAACTTTCAACAGTCTGACTGCACAAAAAGCACAAGAACTTCTCAGACAATTTATTTGTCTCGATCGAGAACCTTCCAGTCCCGAATTGGATTACGCCACCGTTCGAGAAGCGTTGTTCTTAATGGTTGATCGTTCTGACTATCAAATCTTTGGGATTTGTGCAGACAATGCTAGCCAGGGGCAGCAATCACTTCACAGCTACTTAGCAGCATTGCAGCGCAATGAACGTCCCGAAGTTCAGGCAACCACCGACGACGCAGTATATATCAAATACAATCCTAAAACAGGGCTGTGCAGAACAGAACCCTATACAGGAAACCATCGAGGCGTACTGGTTTCCTGCCAGTCTGCTTACGACAGTGACATCAACGAGACCTTTGGACATTTACCGATCGACCTGTTTGAGGTCTAGATCCTCAGGATTTCTGTCCCAACTCTCTCGATCGCATCCACGCCGCTTTCACCGCTTCAATCACTGCTGATCGGAAGCCCGCTTTTTCTAACACAGCGATTCCCGCGATCGTCGTTCCTCCCGGACTGGTGACGCGATCTTTGAGTTCGCCAGGGTGAATGCCTTCCTCTTGCAGCAGTTGAGCCGTTCCGCGCAAGGTTTGCAGAGCGAGTTTCAGGGAGATCGCTCTCGGCAGTCCCGCTGCGACTCCGCCATCTGCTAATGCTTCGACCATCAACGCCACATAGCCAGGACCCGATCCCGAAAGCCCGGTCACAGCGTCCATCATCGACTCTGGCACGTCCACCACGTCGCCAACGGTTCCTAAAATCTGTCGGGCAAGATCTAAATGGCGAGGTTGAACGTGCTGACCTGCGGAAATCGCCGTGATGCCTGCCCCGACTGCTGCGGGAGTGTTGGGCATCGCCCGAATTACGGGCTGTCCTGGAAACGCCGATTCCAAAACACTCAGGGGCGTTCCTGCCAGAATTGAGATCACTAAAGTTGACGGGCTACGATCGTCAGCCGATAAACTCGCCGCGACTTGCTCAAAGACTTGGGGTTTAATGGCGAGAAAGAGAACCTCAATGGCGCGGGCAGCGACCCGATTGTCACCCGTGACCTGCACTCCATACTGCTGTGCTAAAAATTCTTGCCGTTTAGCCTGTGGCTCACTCACCACCATGTCACCAGGCAAATAAACCTGCCCAACAACAAGACGGGACAATAGAGCTTCCCCCATCATCCCGCCGCCAATCATTCCAAATTTAGTAGACAAAGTGAGTCCCCAAAAAATCAAGTTTCAGTCAGGCATCGGGTGTCAGGTGCAGTAAGTTACAGTATCATCCTGACCCCTAATCCTTAGCTTCTATTGGGCTGCTCTAACTGACTCAGTTGCCCATGCAGGAGTCGGGGCTGCGGGACGTGCGGGACGCACAGGCTGAGGTTGTGGCACTTCATGAATGACACCCGTCTGAGTGCTAACTTGAACACAGCTAGGCGTGAAGAGGAAGATGCTTTCGCCAATGCGCTCTTGATGACCATCAATCGCATAGGTACCACCCGCCACAAAATCGACTGCTCTTTGCGCTTGGTCAGGGTCCATGATCGTCAGGTTTAACACAACTGACTTGCGCTCACGCAAGGCTTGAATGGCTTGGGGCATTTCTTCAAAAGTGCGGGGTTCCATCACCACGACTTCTGAGATGCCATTAGCGGCTCCGGGCATTCCAATCACGTTATTCATGCTGTTGTTCACACCTGTTGCAATAGGGGTAGTTTCGGGATTAGTGGCGACGCGATCGCGGAACCGTTGCCGACGTGCGCGGCTTTCTTCATCAGCGATCGGAGCAGGAACCGGATTCTCTTCTTGATAGAGAGTCTGATATTCCTGTCCATCCATTTCGTCATACTCATATTCATAGTCTGCTTGCTCGTTCAAGCCGACAAAATCACGCAGTTTGCTGAAGATATTCATGATTTAAGCTCCATTACACTTTCAAGTGAGAACATTGGAAGAACAGATTTTAACCGCTGAGGTAGCAAACGATACAGCCGAACTCAGGTTTCTATTAGACAGCAGAAATAAAAGTCTGAGTTAATGCGTTTAAGCTTAGTCGTAAGGACTAAATTTCTGATTTGCAACTCAGGAAGTTTATCACATTACTGTTGAGAATTAGTGAATAAATAATATACCTCTAGGTCGCAAGTTTTAAAGCCCCTATGAACTTTTTTTGCCATCTTCAGTCATTATTCTATCGGCTAGTTCAACTTTTGAATCACTCGATCATTGACTTCTACAGCCAACTAACCTAGATATCCTGCAAATCTTTCCATAGAGGCTTTTCTATAAAGTGAACCTCGAATAGATCGTGAGCAGAGACTCTGGATAATGCCCCTACGATGGGTAAAATCTTGCCACAGAACAGAGTTTTAAAGCTAGATTTTTCAACTGTTTAATCAAAACAATTAGGGTTAGCTTCAACGTTGTAGAAGTCAAATTTGCGGCTCAACGCTGGCTTGAAAATGGAGTGAGATAGATTCAGTTGGTTCAACCTTATTTCAATCCGCTAAGAACGTTAGTTCTGTCACTTTTTAAAGTTGAGTTTGACCTGAACGAGCCATCTAGGTTAACCAAGATACCACCTTTCGCTACATCGAACAATTCTTTCAGTGTTCCTTCTCCTTGGGGAGAGGGCTAGGGTGAGAAGTGGCACCCTATAAATCCACGACCCTAAGATAAGTGAGTAGAGTTGAATATAAAATAGCTGTAGGTTAGGTTGAGGCACAAAGCACGACACTACAAATAGTTGCGCCTACTTACTTAGTTGCTGATGCAACAGTGCCATTTATTGCTCACCTATCTGCATCGACTGCTAAAAGGGTTAAGGATTAAACCCTACACTGATTTGCTAGACTCGACGTTGCAGATCTCCAAATAAAATTCGTCCGGGTCGAATCATCGTGGCTCCCGATCGGATTGCCAACAGATAATCTTCGGACATGCCCATTGAGAGTTGGTTTGGATAAAGTCCCTCTACATTCAGTTGTTGAATCTTAACCGCAAGTTCGCGAGTTTGCACAAAAAGATTGAAGATTTCCGTAGACTCTAGACCGAGGGGCGCGATCGTCATCAACCCCCGGATGTCTAAATGCTTACAGTCACTCAATTGAGACAGATCTGCCAATAGGTCTGCCTCTGTCCAGCCAAATTTATTGGGGTCAGGAAGCAGTTTAACTTGCAGGCAAATTTGAGGTTTGTGGAGGCGATCGATGGCAAGTTGATTGAGTCGCTGCGCTAGCTTCAAGCTATCGACTGAATGAATCCACTCAAACTGCTCTAGGGCTTTCTTTGCCTTGTTTGTTTGCAGATGCCCAATCAGATGCCAGGTAACATCGGTCAAGTCTTTAAGTTGTTCTTGTTTGACTTCGGCATCTTGAATGCGGTTTTCGCCAAAGTCGCGCACTCCAGCAGCATAAGCGACCCGCATCACATCAGCAGACACTTGCTTAGTGACTGCCACAATGCGAACCGTGTCAGGAATAGTTTCGCGGAATCGGGCGATTCGATCTTTGAGCGAGTCAGAATCAACAGCCATCATTGAAACGTGCGTTTGTGAATAATCTGAAGCTGATCGTACTCTTGAGACAACCTAGTCCGACGCAGCATTCGCAGCCGATTTTCGACCAGCACTTTAGACTCGGTGCGGTTAATTGGCTCAAACTCGATGCCATCGCCACTGTTTGAGACGATGAAAAAGAGTCGCTGGGCATAGAGAGTGCTAAATAACTCTCGCTTGTCTTCTACCGAACACACTCTGAACAGCAAACCAAATGTGGGGTGATTTAGATAGGTCTCAGTGCTCATTCAGAATTGGCTCGACAGGGTATCTGGAGAATAAGATTGCGATCGGGCTGAAGTGAATAACAAATTGTAATGAATATCTTCAGATTGGTGAGTAGTAAATTCTAATTCGTTCTTACTTTGCTTTCTACACAACGAAAGCGAGGATTTTCGTAGCAAGCATTACAGATTATAAACGTCACCGCGACGGTTTATCAATTTGTCTACATCTGTTGTCTCTATGTTTCGCGTCGAGATCCCTGAAACCCATTAAAAATGAAAAACCTGGAAGTTTCACCGCCAGGTTTCGCACTTTTTGAGTTAACCGCGATCGCTCTCTAATCACCGTTTGTTTTGATATTCTTTAAACGATTGATAGGCGTAAGTGGGGTGATAAAGATGGCACTTATCTGTAATCTGCTTCATTAGCTTCCAAGAGAAGTGATGCTCTTGCAGCGAATTTCCCCACGTCTTTTGCAAGCTACGGTGCGCGAGTCGCAAATTATAAGACGGAATCGCCGTTGATAGATGGTGAGGAATGTGAACATTAATGTGATGGCAGAGAAACTCAACCCAAAACGGATATTCACAGTGAACGGTGCCAAATAGCTGCGCTTGAGCCGCATCCCAGTCTTCTGGCTCAGAGAAGTGAATGTCGGGCAGCGTGTGATGCACCAGCGTAAAGGTGCTCATCCAGAAATGATAAACCAGCCAGGGCACCAGCCAAAACTTGACAAATCCCCAAATTCCAGTCGTCGCAATTAAGGTCGGAAAGACGATCGCCGCAAACAACACGACAACCGTGATCGAGACCTTTACTTTGTCGCGATCTTTCGGCTCATATTGAGACAGATCAAAGTGAATAATCCCCCAATGCAAAATCGAGGCTAACCACCACAAACGACCGCGCATGTGTTCATAGCCGACGCGCCGAACGGTGCCAAACTCGTCATAAACCTCTGGGCGAAACGGTTGCCACGCATTATCCACATCCATTTTGTTAGTGTGGTTGTGGTGTTGGTTGTGCAAAATGCGCCAGCAGTGGAATGGGTAGATCAGCGGTGCCATAAAGATATGACCCACTAAATCGTTAACCCATCTGCGCTTTGCAAACGATCGGTGCCCACAGTCGTGAGAAATCACAAAAAAACCAGTGAGGGCAGTGCCCGTAAACACCCAGGCGAAAGGAAGCAAAAACCAGGGCGATGCCTGAATTGCCCAATAGCCGAGACCCACCATCAAAACGTTGACCAGCACCATCGTCCAGGCTTTCTGCATATTGCGCTGAAAGCTTTCGCGGGGCAGAGTTTTGAGAATGTCTTTGAGACGGAGCTTTGAATCAGTGAAATCGAGAGCCGGGTTGTGAGACGGGATGGTCGGTGCTGTCATGAATGGATTTTTTCCTCCGAGTAGTGTTCGGAACGCACAGAAAAACCTGCCTAGCTGTGAGCAGGTCTTTTGCCAACGAGTTGACTGCACGATCGCACCTCTAAGGTAGACAAGTTCTTCAAGAACTTATCGTCGGCTAGAGGCAATGCAGTGTTGTTTGTAACAAAACCTTAATCGTTATATCACAATTCGACAACGCCCTAGCGAAAATTCGTAAAGTTAAGGCGAGATCGCGAACATAACCTTTTTGATATCCAGCAATCAGCGTTTTACCCAAGGGATCAGAGGATCTTTTGCAATGTGATCAGATACTGCAAACGCGCCATATCGGTTTAGGTGGCTAGGGTCAGAGAAGAAGTCATTCTTCATCTTCCATTCTTCCCCCAAGTTGCGATAAGTGAACCCCAACTCAGCAGAGGCGCGCAGCATATATTGCTGAAATGCCTGCTCATGCGCTTGGCGCACCGAGTCAAGATATTCTCCTGACAACGGAAGATTGATGAACACGAGAGGAATCTTTCGGGACTGAGTAAATTTTGCGAGAGACGCGATCGCCTCTGCCTGTCCGCCCTCTAATCGAAAATCGGCATAATCACCGTCACTATTGCCCGCCACTCTAGAATATTTCTGATAATAAGTTGCTGGATTGAATCGATTTGAGATCGGCAAAAAACCATTGACATCAATTAATCCCTGTCCATCTTGAGCGATCGTCGGATCAGCGTCGTGATCAGCACTCGGAGTCAATTTAAGCCCAGATGCAACCTCATGCTGAAAGAGCGTTTTGAGTGCTTCTCGCTGATTGTAAGTGCTAGAAAGATTTGCCAACGACTGATTTAACCAGGTGTTGACCATTTGATAGCTGTCTGCCACGACAGAATTGGTCGATGAAATCGTTCCTAATGATTGAGTCAAAGACGATTCAGGAACGGGAGTCGGAACCGCAGCGATCGCGGGTGGAGATGGATCATCGGGGAGTTTCTTAAAGCCTGGGGAGACGGCGATCGCGTTGTAGGTGACATCGACGCGCCCACCGTTGAGCGCTCGTGAACCATCTGCCCAGATGATCATTTTGGGCATTTTTTCAGCAGGTAAAACCCGGCGCACGATCAAATCGACGACTTGCGCGGTTGCTCCATTCACGCCAAAGTTAAAGATCTTTAAGCCAGCATAGCCTTGAGTCGCCAACGCTTGCTGCAACGCAGTCGGATCGATGCCTCGCATGGCTCTAGAACTGCCCATGATCAGCACATCGGGTGCACCCGATTTCTCAACATATTGACGATAGAGAACCAGCTTTTCATCCAGTTGCCGAGCGTTAAAGGTGGGATAGGGCGATCGAGTCGCGTCTACTACGGCTTTTTGCTGAAGTTGGGCAGCCGCGAGCGCTTTAGGAGTGGGAGCCGCCGCGATCGAACTAGGCGTTGGACTGGGATCATCAGTTGAGAGAACGGTTTGCCCTGACTGCGTAAAGCCAGACCCATTAAAGGCTTCTCCTCGACCAATGCCAGGTTTTTGCAGCGATAGTTGGGGCAACTTAATCTCCTCTGAGACACTGGAAGACGGAGAAACTGATGCAACTGGAGTTGGTGTCGTCGGCTCGACGTTTGGCTTGAGGAGTTGCCCTAAAATCCAATCAGACTGCACGGTGAGCAAGAGACCGAGGGTGCCCCACACGAAAGCAAGTTTTGTATTTTGAGAAATCCCCGGTTTTGACTCTAAAGTCCGGGGGCTAGGTGCCGAAACGACAAATAGCTGCGATCGAGTCAGTAGTCCCTGCACTAATTCGAGCAGTCGATTCAGAACAGCTCGCAGATCATCAGAGGTCAAATCCGGGCGGCGCGTCAATTCACCCGATTCAGTCAGTAAATCACCGACATATTCGTCTGAAGCCGCAAACTCTGGAGTTGCAGCAGGCACTAAGCGATCGCGACCCCCAAAATCAGCCCCATAGCTCCAAGCAGGGCGGACTTGTCCGGCTCTGCGTCCATAAATTCTGACCCCAGCAACTCCTGGAATATCGAGAGGCTTGAGAAACCCAGCGATCGCCGTTCCGACTCGATTTTGAGGAGGGCAAAGCGGCGCGTCTGCCATAATGTGCAGCAGATCTTCTTTTTGCCGGACTTGAATCCGAATGCCTCCGGTGGCAAGTTGGCGATCGAGGTCGGGGTTAAGCAATCGAGTTAACAGATACGCGATTGCCGGAATGTCTCCTTTTTCTGCCAACCAGTGAGTTGAGTCAGACAACGCTGTGTGAATAGAGGCAGGTAAGTTGAGCCATTCGACCCACGCGGGGCTATCAGTCGGAGTCGCCTTGTCGCCTTGTCCTGCGGTTTCTGCTCCATAAACCGTGGCAGATTGAATTCCTTGAGGAGCGATCGCGTCGAGTAACGGTTTGAGAACCGCGATCGTGCGTGCCTGATCAGGAGTCGGTGAGCCAACGCAAGAGATGTGAAGCGTCGTGTCTTTCAGCGTTGCAGAAGCATGGGTGGTTTCACCACAGGTGCGATCAAGCAACCGAGAAACAGCTTCAGCGTCTCCCCATCGCGCCCACTCTTTGAGCATTTCATCAAGAGGAGTCAGATCGACACGCAGCGTCCACTCAGGCTGTAGCTCTCCGTGGACTTGGCTGAAGACGAGCGCATCTTGAAAGCCTGTTAGCTCTAAATCACGCAGCTTTTGCGCGATTGACTCCGCCATCAAAGACGCATCGGGACTGTAGATAGACTCGCACATCACCCAAAGACGCGAATCATCAGGTTTGCCTTGACGCGATGGCACCGTTTTGACACTCGCTCGGACGGCAACGCCCAACGAGTTGAGAAACTCACTCAAATACCGTGCGATCGCATCCGGTCGCCCCTGCCTAGCAAGTTGAATATTCGCGATCGCCAGCGAAGAAGAGGTTGACGGCTCATCGCTCAGACTCTCAGACCTCGCATTCGAGGCTCCTCGTTGCAGCTTTTCTAGGTAGCGATCGAGCTGATTGAGATAAATCACGTCTGCCCATTCAGGACGTACCTGACCTAGAACCCGCCCATAGAGAAAGACCTGATAGACTTGG
>JBBQYE010000039.1:0-15684 GCA_038208945.1 Leptolyngbyales cyanobacterium
ACCTATCCCACTGATGCAATCAAAGAAGGAGAAACCGTATGGCAGAAGTAAAAGTTTATTACGACCCAATTGGCAATACCTTAACCGTCTGGTTTGGCAATCCCCAGGATGAATACACCTCTGAAGAAACGGGGGATGAAGTGATTCTGATGAAAGATCGTAACGGACAAGTCATCGGGTTTGAAAAACTCAACTACACCATTCCATCCACCACAAATCTCAAAATTTCCTTTGAAACGGCAACCGCGTAACCATTATTGCCTTGATTTAGGTAGGAATAGCTTTTCAACCCTCACCCGTCAACCTACGATCGCAAAATTCCGACCTGTGAACCTGAAATATTGGGTTGCGATCGCCAAACTTCGCCCTCAGAGCTTGAAGATTTGCCTTTGCTACGCAACGCTTCACGAACAGAACTCAGAATATCGACCTTGGAACTGAAACCTTGAACCTCAAAGCTCGAATCAGGGGCTTCCGATCGCGAAACTTCCTCTACAAAGCTTCAATTGCCGAGATCAGAAGTGCGATCGCGCTGGTCAAGTCTGGAGCAGAACTGGTGTCGAATGCGGAATTGGTTCCACCTACCCTTTTGATTGACTCGCAGGCGCGTCTAGCACTAACGATCGTCAGTCGGGCAAGAAGAAATCGGGCGCGTCTTCATCGATCGAGAGGGCATGGTTGCGACAATAAAGCTCTAAATCTAAGCGGCTGATCGAGCGTTCGGTCGGGTTAGAAAAGAAGGCTTTGACTCGAATATAGCGCCGCAACCCTTCTGCACTGGCATCTTCGGCGGTCGCGTCTTTAAAGTCTTCTGGAAAGGTGTCGGTGACTTTGATCCACGCCTCTTGTAAAATCGCTTCAATTTCATCACTGGGCGATGAGTCGAGCAGGTCTTCAAGCCCTTCTAGAACGTCGATCGCTTTCAATATTTGCGGAGTAATTTCTGAACTGGAATTAGCCATTCACGTCAATCTCAAATGAAAACAGAGGTTAGATACCTGAGTAAGGGGCGTTCTATGATTGTATTCGATCGCAGATTCTGGCTCGATCGAGTCTGCATTCGATAAAAGTTACGTTTTTAGTCACTTTGTTTCAGGCAGATCCCAAGAATTGCAATACGGCTTATTTAGTGTGGGTCTGTTTGACTTTTAAATTGCGAAAGTTGAGGTTTGCGTCATAAAAGTCTAACTTTCGTCAGAGACTACTATACCAAAATGCACTAACGAGGACGCTGAGGCATCAGGAGTGACCTCCCATGGAACGCGTCTCGATCGATCTGATGATGCCGTTAATGAATGATTTGAGCACGATTCGCACACTGCGGCGCATCAACCCCAATCTTGAAGTAGTAGCAATGTTAATCCACACAGCCACCAATCAACGATCGAGAGCCGCCATTGACGCTTGAGGATAGCGATCGCCCGCCGTCGCATTTTTAGGCGCGATCGCATCTAGGCGATCGAGGTCTTCTGAGGTCAACTTAATCTCGACGGCTGCGACATTTTCTTCTAAATAAGTGCGGCGTTTTGTCCCTGGAATGGGAGCAATATCGTCGCCCTGAGCCAGAAGCCACGCCAGCGCCAACTGTCCGGGAGTCGCGTTTTTTTGAGATGCGATCTCTTTGACGCGATCGACCAGTTCGAGATTTTTATAAAAGTTTTCGCCCTGAAATCTAGGCAGATTTTTACGAAAATCATCGGCGGAAAAATCATCGGGGCTAGTAATCTGTCCTGAGAGAAAACCGCGACCCATCGGACTGTAGGGCACAAACCCGATTCCTAATTCGCGAATTGTGGGGAGAATTTCATCTTCGGGGTCACGAGTCCAGAGCGAGTATTCTGACTGAAGGGCAGAGATGGGATGGACGACATGAGCGCGACGAATCGTGTTTGCAGCCGCTTCTGACAGTCCCAAATAGCGCACTTTGCCCTGGTGGACGAGTTCTGCCATTGCCCCGATCGTGTCTTCGATCTCGACGTTGGGATCGACGCGATGCTGATAATACAAATCGATGTAGTCAACGTTTAAGCGTTTGAGTGACGCATCGCAGGCTTGACGCACATATTCAGGTTTGCCGTTGATGCCGCGAGAAGCAGGATCGTCACCTCGCTGAATGCCAAATTTAGTGGCGAGAATGACGCGATCGCGCTGTCCTTTAATTGCCTTGCCGACGAGTTGCTCGTTTGCCCCAATGCCATACATATCGGCAGTGTCGAGAAAGTTAACGCCTAGCTCTAGGGCGCGATAAATGGTGGCGATCGATTCATTCTCATCAAGAGTGCCATAAAATTCTGACATTCCCATGCAGCCGAGTCCGAGTTCTGATACCGTGAGTCCCTGACGACCCAGTTTTCGTGTTCTCATTCGTTTTAATCTCCGTTTTGGGAACTGTTTGCAAATCGATTGCGAGGGTTTCTAGTCTTTGAGTTGCGCTGTTCAATTTCTTTGTGGTTTTGAATCTTCCATTGAATCATCTCCAGGCTTTTAGTCAGTTCTTGAATGCGTTATTGAACTTCGTGTTCATGGACTTCTAAAATTTCTTTTCGCTCATCAAATGATTCGGGTTTTTGACGTAGAGAAATCGCATAGTTTTGCATTTGTCGAATCGGCATCCCGGTCATTCTCAGTTTCGTTAAAAATTTGATTCGAGTCATGTGGGTAGCTGAATAGCGACGATGCCCATTTGCAGCCCGATCGGTTGGCTCCAAAAGTCCATTACGCTCGCAGTAGCGCAGTGTGTAGACACTCAACCCTGTGCGTTCAGAAACCTGTTGAATCGTGAGTTCTGCATCCATGCCCATCCCATTAGCGGTTAGAGTGCGCTCTAAGTCAAGCATATTTCACTCACACTTTCCCCTCCATTAGTTAGAGGAATTTGTAAGCTATGTCTTTAGAATGAGAGGAGTTAAACGAGAGTTCGCTATGTCGCAGTTTGTTGCTGATGTCGATCGGGTCACCGTTCCCCCAATGGATCAATATAATCAGGAGTTGATCAACAACGTCCATCCGCCCGATTGGGTGAATCCTGATCCGGCTCCTCGCTATGATTTGGTAGTGATTGGGGCAGGCGCGGCGGGATTAGTGACAGCAGCAGGAGCGGCGATTTTTGGAGCAAAAGTGGCTCTGATTGAGAAGCATTTGATGGGAGGCGACTGCACGATCGTCGGCTGTGTGCCCTCAAAGGCGATGATTCGATCGGCGCGAGTCGTCGCTGACATTCAAAGCGCGGCACGATATGGAATTGGCACATCCGGCGAGATTAAGGTCGATTTTGCGGCAGTGATGGAGCGATTGCGTCGTGTGAGAGCCGAGATTAGCCCCAACGACTCAGCAAAGAAATTTCAGCAAGACTATGGCGTGGATGTCTTTTTTGGCGAAGCGAAATTTACCAGTGCTGACACGGTGAGCGTTGCAGGCAAGAATCTAAAGTTTCGTAAGGCAGCGATCGCGACAGGTTCTCGTGCGGCGGAGTTGTCGATCGACGGTCTCGCCGAAGCGGGATATCTCACAAACGAGAATGTTTTTGAGTTAACCGAACGTCCCGATCGGCTGGGAGTGATTGGCGGCGGCTATGTAGGCTGTGAATTAGCACAAACCTTTCGACGACTCGGCTCGGAAGTGACGTTGTTCCAGCATGGTTCTCGCCTGTTGAGCCGTGCAGATGACGATGCGGCAGCACTTATCCAACAAGTATTTGACCAAGAAGGCATTCAGTTGATTTTGAAATCTAAAATCACACGCGTTGAGCGTCGGGGTGCCGAAAAAGTTATTCACTACGAATTAGACGGGAGAGAACACTCTGTCACCGTCGATAAAATTTTGGTTGGAGTCGGGCGATCGCCCAATGTTGAGAATCTGAACCTCGAAACGGTCGGCGTAGACTATGACCAAAAGCGCGGCGTGCTCGTCAACGATTATTTGCAAACGACGAATCCAAAAATCTATGCGGTGGGCGACATTTGCATGGAGTGGAAGTATACTCACGCGGCAGACGCAGCGGCTCGGATTCTGATTCAAAATGCGCTGTTTGCCGTCCTCGGTTTGGGACGGAGAAAACTCAGTTCGCTGGTGATGCCGTCCTGCACGTTTACCGATCCAGAAGTGGCAACAGTTGGAATGTCGCTTAAAGAAGCCCAACAGAACGGCATTGAAGTCCATACTCTCTACGTGCCAATGAATAAAGTCGATCGGGCGATCGTCGATGGCGAAACAGAAGGATTCGCAAAGATTTATCTACAAAAAGGAACCAGCAAAATCATTGGAGCGACGATCGTGGCGAGACACGCTGGAGACATGATTAATGAAATCACATTAGCAATGACCCACAAACTAGGAATCGGCGCGCTGGCGAGTACGATCCATCCTTACCCGACCCAGGCAGAAGCAATTCGCAAAGCGGCAGATGAATATAGCCGCGATCGCTTAACGCCGTTTATAAAAAAGCTGGCTTCTATCTGGATCAAGCTGAGACGATAACCGATTAACAAGAAACGCAACCTCGGATTACTTACAAACAGCGCGTCTTGATCTGGACAAGTACATGGAAAAAGACTACTCATCACCCGATCGTCAGTGAGAATTTAGTATGTACATTGTGCAAACTGCTTCAGAATGCGCCCCGGTCATCAAGGCTAGAGGCTTGGGCGATGTCGTCTATAAACTCAGCCGAGAATTAGAAAGTCGAGGCAACACCGTTGAGCTAGTTTTGCCGATGTATAACTGTATGCGATACGATCATGTCCAGGTGGCTTATTAGATATCGTGTTCGATCGAGACTACGATTCCAGCAAACCGCTCGAAAAACGCAACGGCTCTGTGTTCTGCCAAACCGATGAAAAAGCTTTAGAGTCTGCAATGGATCGGGCTTTATCAACACGCACCACAGGAACACGAAAATCTGGTTGTTCAAGGCATGAAGTCCGATTATTCATGGCACAACCCAGCCGAGGAATATCTGAAAATTTACGAATTTATCCGCCACAAATAACTTCGGAGATCACAAATTCTCAAGCAAAAAGCCCCTGGACGTCTTGCCGTGTTTCGACTCCAGAGGCTCTTCGATTCGATTTGCTCCTCACACCTCCATACTATGCAGCATCTAACCGAATTTGTCTATCTAAATCTGTGACAGATTTCAAACTGGCTGAGATTTTTAACCCCAAATTCCCTGACATCGCAGCAATCGCTGAAGCAAACTTGAGTTAAAGGTGAGAACGGTTGCTCTCACTCGCCATCAATAGACCTGGGGAACGAAGAACTGCTCGTTGCGTGGTGGTCGCACATAGGCGTGAGCAGACTTGCGCGGCGCCAGTTCTAGCGGTTCTGGAGTCATATCCACATAGGGAATCTTGCTGAGAAAGTGATGGATGCAGTTGAGGCGGGCGCGTTTTTTGTCGTCGGCTTCAACGGTGAACCACGGTGCTTCGGGAATGTTGGTATGAGAAAACATGGTGTCCTTGGCTTGAGAATATTCCACCCAGCGATCGCGCGACTCCAAATCCATCGGGCTGAGTTTCCAACGACGGGCGGGATCGATCGTGCGAGATTGAAACCGCCGCTCTTGCTCCTCATCGCTGACCGAAAACCAGTACTTCAGCAAAATGATGCCAGACCTGACCAGCATTCGCTCAAATTCGGGGCAGGTTTGCATAAATTCCCGATACTGTTCGTCGGTGCAAAACCCCATCACATGCTCGACTCCGGCGCGGTTATACCAACTGCGATCGAAGCAGACAATTTCGCCTGCTGCTGGTAGATGCGGCACATAGCGCTGGAAGTACCATTCGGTTTTTTCACGATCGCTGGGGGTTCCCAACGCGACAACACGACAGCCGCGCGGATTGAGCGGCTCAGTAATCCGCTTAATTGTGCCGCCTTTGCCTGCGGCATCGCGACCTTCAAATAAGATGACAATTCGGGTGCCCGTATGTTTTGTCCAATACTGCATTTTCACCAGCTCTACTTGCAGTCGGGCGAGTTCTTTCTCATAATCTTTACTAGAGAACTTAGCCTTACTCTCCTGCTGAGAAGCGAGTAGGTAAGTCATGGGTGGCGGAGTAGAGTGGAGTTTGGTTTTTTTGTGTTTCTTACCTTTCTTCTTTTTCTTCTTTGTAATCAGACTAGCGGATTCTGGAGTGAGGACTTCTGCGATCGTAGAGTTCTCTCCATTCATAAGGTCGGATTCCATACTTGTTCTCCGGTGATTGAAATGACCCTGAGACAGGCAACAACAAACCAATCAAGGTCAGGGGAACCTGAGCTTTGAGAAAACCTGCACTGACAATTATAGTGGCGACATTCGATGTGAAGCAGTGTGTGACTCAGCCTACTAGGTTGACACCGCTAACCCAAAATCCTCTTCGACAAATATGACAAGTAAAGCCAGCAAAGTCCTTCTTGAACCCAGTCTGAATCTTGCTAAAGGTTATGCATTCCGACTTATATTAAGAATAGAGAATCGAGACGTTTGTATCAGAGATTACAGAGCAAGATAAGCATTACCTGTGGAGTCACGCTAGTCGCAACGTTAGAGCGTTTGCTAGCCGACGAGCGCAATTCCATCCAGCCGATCGTCATTCCTATGTTAGGTCTAGAGGCGAATCTATTTATGGTTTGCGGCATCTTTTACTATGGCTCAATCCCTTTTCTTTTTTGTGCTGGCTGGATTCTGTGAGATCGGCGGCGGCTACTTATTCTGGCTATGGCTACGCGAGGGAAAAAGCCCTTGGTTCGCCCTGATTGGAGTCATTGTGCTCGCTATTTATGGGGTTTTGCCAACGCTGCAACCCGCTAGTTTTAGCCGTGCCTACGCAGCCTATGGCGGTGTTTTTATCGTACTGTCGCTGCTATGGGGCTGGGTCGTCGGGAAAACTGCACCCGACAAATATGATTGGTTGGGCGCATGGATGGCACTTCTAGGCGCTTTAGCCATCATGTATGCGCCGCGACGATAGATATTGAACCGCCAAAATTAGAGTTTTCTGTTTCATTGAGATCGTAGGTTAGTTACTCCTTGCCCGCGATCTTTTTTTGTCAAAACTTTCTCACATTCGTTGAGTTGCTCCTTTTTTTTGTTCAATAAATAGATAAAGTGGTAGTTAAAGATACAGAATAAGCTGGCATTGTCAGCGAGCAGGATATCGTTCATTTTCAGGCATTTGGATTGGATGTTCATAAAACTCTCGCTCAAACGGTGATGAGTATGCCGCCATTTGTGCTGAGTCCTGAAGACTCGCTTTGGACGACCCACCCAGTGATGAAAGAACGCCAAGTGCGGCGATTAGTGGTGTCTTGGAACGGGGGACAAAACTTAGGATTGTCTTCAGACCAGCATTTTACGCGTGTTTGACCCGATCGGCATGGCGCGATTGAGACCTTTCAGCAATCAGGTCTAACGGCTCCTTATCTACACGATGGCGGAGTCGCGGCGAGTGCTGATGCTCTCCGCAAAATAGTTAGCCTAAAGATGAGATTGACCTTTTCAACGTTGGAGAACTCAAGCGCAATCTTTCCAGTCAGATAAGCTAACTCAGACTACCGCTATTATTTGAGGGGAGGTGTCTCTTTAGAGGGTGGGTGATGAACTCGATCGGGCTTCCTAAATATGCAGGCTGAGTCAGTGAAGATAACTCGACGATGCAGATCTAATCGGGATAGATATCGGTTTATCTCGCGTGGATAGCATCGCAATTTAGAAGCCGCTCAAATCGTTCAAAGACCGGAGCAACCGTCCCAAATTTGCGTCTAACGGGGCTTCTTCTTTCAGCCCTTGAAGAGCTAGATTGAGCATCGTTGCACTGAAAACGTGAACTTCATAGAAAAATCGTTAGGCAGCAGATCCATCAGCCCCTTAGACAGTCTCATCTAGATGGCAGTAGAACGAAGTTATGCTCAAAACTTCAAGTCATGAAACGACAATTTTCGCTACCTGCGATCGCGCAAACCAGAGGAAAGATGACCATTTGTGAGCATTTTCAGGAAAAACAAACGTTTTATCAAACATAGCGCTACTAGAAGGCTAAACCAAGCAGAAAGCCTTCTATTGACCAACACTACAAACTCTGAGGAGGGAATGATTTGCTCTCAGACTGCTGATGATGAAGGGGTTTCCAGCTTTAGCTAGCCGAAGACCTATTTTGCTCTGTTCAGAGTCATAAAAACCTTCTGGTAAATTTATCCGGAGCCAAACGCACCGTGAAAGCATTTTTTGCCAACATCAGAAAATTCGTCAGGTACTACTAACAGCCTAGAAGATTCTAATAGAATGACCACTGCTACAAAACTTCATTTCTTCACCGTAAAAAAAGGGAAGTCTAACAATTTTAAGAACGTACCCATAATTTACTTTTTCACCTGCAAATTAGAACGCATGATTAAAATGAAGTTGTACAATTTATGTATGGTTGAGCAATTTAACAGATTTGCTGCTTAGGTTAAGCGCACTTTCACCTATTAAGGGGATGAATGCCCTGGTGCTTGAGCAACTCCCTGAGACATTTGACCGCAAAGTCACGTTGCGTTTTGAAAAGCTAACCCGTCAAAAACGTCCACACAAAGCACGTTTTCTTGAGATTTGGGTTATCCATTCATCATCAATCGTAATTAGACGATCGTGCTCCACGTCTTCACCCAATTTTTCCCGCTCAGGGTAACTTAACCCTTTTGAAGGACGGCAAGCCTAGAGGCACAACTGCTAACATTGCGGTGTCATATTAAACAATCGGCTTGACTGCTTCTTTCAATAAGCCATTAGAGAAACGTTGTTTTGTCACTCGCTTGGATTGAGACACATGAAGTTTGAAGATATCTATCAATTTTTCAAAGACCCACCTCCTTTTTATCTAAATAAAGAGTTGGCGGTGTGCTATGTTCTCGCAGTTCTTTTGCGAGGCGACTCCTATGGGACAGAGCTAATCCAGCTACTAGAGTCAGAGCATCCTCTCTATCGACTTTCAGATACTGTGCTTTACAGCGCGCTTAAGTTTCTTGAAGACGAAGAGATGGTGACAGGCTACTGGAAGAAAGTTGAGGGCAGAGGTCGCCCCCGTCGAATGTATCAGATTCGCCCTGAAGCAATGCCTCAGGCGCAAGATCTGGCAAGACTTTGGCAAGAATACGCTGTCAAACGCGACCACGCTAGCAAAATGCCTCAAGCCAGTGCCGCAGAGAGATAAGTTCTCCAGGTTTTAAAAGTTATTCCATTGTTCACTACACTGAAGTAGACAGGACGCTTTTACAACCTGGTTGACTTAATGAGTACATCCGTCATTCCATCTACTCTCTTTCTGACCCTGTTGATGACGATCGGGCTAGTTTTCTTTATCCGAGCATCGGTCAAAGATCGAACTCAGGTGATCACCCTTGCCTCTGAGCAATCAGAAGCGTCTTTGTTGACCCGATTACGGCAATATTTTGATCAGCGTGCTTACCGCGTTGTGTCGTTGGATGCCGCTAAAAACGAAGTTATCTTTGAAGGAACGGTGCGTCCCAGCCTATTCTTAGCAGGATTTCTGACCCTGTTGGCAGCGACAGGAGCTTTGTGCCTCGTCTTGATGCTGTCTTATCTGATTTCAGACTTGTCAAACGTCTGGTTGGGCTTGTTGCTCTTGCCTCCACTAGCAGGAATATTTTATTGGCGCGGCGCAAAGCGATCGGAGCAAGTTTTGCTCAAGGTTGAATCTATGCCCAATACAAACGCAGAGACAAAAAGCCTGATCACAGTCAAAGCTCACCGGGACGAATTGGCAGAGCTACAGCGCATCTTAGGGCTGAAGGTGGCAGAATGAAACTTGCCAGCTAGCCAAACCATCATGAAAAAAGCCCTCTCACGTTAAGAAACCTGGGAGGGCTATTTATTGAGACCAAGAGTGCCAAACTGAGCAACCGGGATGTTTCTAGCTTAAGACAGATTTAAACGACCACCTCTAGACTTTATAGTGATCTGAAGCTCAATTTCATCAGCTTAAGGAGTTTAACGTTTACTCGCATAGCACGGTGCTTTTGGGCTTTACTGATGATCAGCTACTAAAAACAACCGTCTGGCTAAACAATGGGCTATGTAGAAGCCTCTGGTCTCTAATGACTACTTGTAGAAGCCCCAATGGGTTCTAGCTCATCGTCGTTAGTTTTGAGGCTGGGGAACAAGAAATGGTTTTCTTCGACATATTGCGCGCCGAAAAGACCCTTCTCAGCCCAGAAGTACCGATCCGTGGTATGCTCGTTTCTCTTGACTAGCAACAGTGCAGGGGGATGAATACCTTCGGAATGGATGAACTTTCGGGCAGCCGTGACAGGTTTGTCTTCGCCACACTCAATGCTGTATTGAGGCACATTTTCTAAAATTCTGCGCCCTTCTTGCCGCCGACGGCTTTTACGCTTACGTCTCCTTGCCAAACCCCTTACCTCCTAAATCCTAATTATCAAGCTGTAGTGATCGTTACAAAAGCCGTCGCAAGTATATCTGCTCTGGCTTCAGATATCAACTTCCCTTAACGCAATGATACAAAATCTTAAGCTTTAGGTAGAATGCCTTCAAAAACACCCACTGAATTGATCAGATTGGTGCTTGCTAACCTTAGACTTATCGGCTGTAACTGCGTGTAGGGACGCTAGTAAACCGCAGACTGAATCACGTTGAACTAGAAATATAGGCTGACAGGGAGTCAACAAACAGCAGTTCGTCGGTTAAAGTCTAGAGTACTAGCGTGGAGTGATGCCGCTATTACTAACTTACGAGGGTTCAATGTTTAAGTCAATCTTAATTTAGGGCGAGGCACCTGAAGGCATGTTGCTGCCGACCAGTTCAGAATTTGTAGCGTTGTGTCGATCGCAGGTTGCTCTGCTCACTCAGGTGTTAGGGGCTTCAATGAGCGTGGTCTATTTGACTGAGACACTGGTAGAGGGGGCAGAGGCTCGACTGGTTCCAGTGGCAGCATATCCTGAGTCGGCGTTGGCACTAGAACGATCGAGCCAGTTGGCTCTGTCACCTGCTGCTGATGCGATTTCTGCAATGCCTCGCCAGTTTTTTGCCCCTGACTCAGTAGAGGAAGACGATGAAGACGATCGAAGAGATCAGTCATCTGTCTCGTTAAGAAATAGCTTGGCAGCAGAACCACAGCAGATGGTGTTGCCCCTGGTTCACGATGGCATGGTTTTAGGACTGTTAGTGAGTGAGCGGAGCGATCGCCCGTGGACGACGTGGGAAGGCAGTCAGATTGAGCGAATTGCAGACACGATCGCGCTGGCTTATGTAATGGATCAACGCGCTCAATGGCTCGATCAAACGCATCGTCAGCAGCGACTTCTACAGAGCGATCAGCATGACATCTTAGATAACTTGCTGCATCAGTTTAAAAATCCATTGACGGCGCTTCGCACGTTTGGCAAACTGCTGCTGAGACGGTTAAGACCCGAAGACTCGAATCGAGAAGTCGCGACGAGCATTGTGCGAGAGAGCGATCGCCTGCAAGACTTGTTAAAGCAGTTTGATCACGCGATCGACCTGGGCGATGTAAACCTGATCTCAATGGATTTAGATGAGGAACCCTCAACAGTCGATCGACCGATTCCACTGCTTCCGGCAGGAGTTTTAACAGGTTCAACCCTAACGTTAGAATTCTGTAGTGTGAGTGAGATTTTGCAGCCTTTGCTGGTGTCAGCAGCGGCGATCGCCCAAGAAAAAGGACTCTCACTTCGATCGTGGATTCCTGATAATTTGCCATCTGTGTGGGCAAATCAAGGAGCGCTGCGCGAAGTTTTAAGCAACCTGATTGATAATGCGCTCAAATACACGCCCACTGATGGACAAGTTCACATCCGAGTCGATGAGGCGGTTGATCGAGTGATTATCCGAGTCAGTGACACGGGGCTGGGAATTCCGTCGCAAGATTTGCCTCATCTGTTTGAGCGCCACTATCGAGGAGTGCAAGAAACGACCGACATTCCGGGGTCAGGGTTAGGGTTGGCGATCGCCGATCGGTTAATCGAGCAGATGCACGGCGAAATTGAAGTCTTTAGCCCCATGCAAAACGGCGGCTGGATTTCAGAAAATTCTGACCAGCCGCCGCAGGATCACGGGACTACATTTGTGGTGAAACTGGAAAGAACCTGATCTTGCTTACCGAGGCAAGACTAGATTGTTGTTTAGACGCAAGTTTAGGTCAGAATTGGGTTTGATCGAGATCAAATCCACTCGATCGCTGCCAAAGATCAAACCCGCCAAAGCACCTGCGCCTGTGCCAATCAAGACTTCTCCAGCTTGGATGGTGCGATCGCCCGTGACTGCCGAGATGCCAGCAGCAGCAGCAGACCCTAGAGCAGCGTCTTTGATAATCGAGCCAATATTAGCGCCGCGACGAATGGTTTCAGTCTCGGTGATAGGGTTGGAGGTGGCATCGATCGCGATCGGTTGACCATTTGGCAAGGTCAGTTGACTGGCGACAAACTGTGCCTGCCCTTGAGACACCACCAGTTGACCCGACACCTGACTTCCCGCCGGAATCAACACCGTCCCGTTGGAAGTGACAATATTTTGAGCTACATCCAGCGTGATTGGGGTGGGGTTTGGCTCGTTCTTCGCCAGCAAGATCTTGTCAGCTTTTGAGTAGCGCAGAGGAATCGAGGTGCCAGCAGGAATGGTCGCTTGTTGAGGCGTAACTGCTTGACCCACGATGTAAGGAGACTGAATCGCCGCAACCTGCCCAGTGCTGACCAATGCCTGAAAGATAAAGGCAGCTACTTCAGCGCGGGTTGCAACCTGGTTAGGGTTAAGCAACTGCACATCGGGATAGTTGACGACAATGCGGCGTTCGGCGGCGGCGGCGATGCTGCCTCGCGCATAGCCTGGGATGGCAGACGCGTCGCGGAAGATTTGCAGCGTCGTATCAGCCGGAGCGGTGCTGGCATATTGCAACCCATTTGCCAAAGAAACCAGCGATTGAGCGCGAGGAATATTTTCATTGGGGCGGAACGTGCCACCCGGATAGCCCGCTAAAAACCCACTGGTATAGGCGGTTTGGATTGCCTCATAGCCCCAGTAGTTAGTCGGGACATCAGCGAAGTTGATTGCGCTGCGAACTCTTGGAGCATTGGGAAATGCTTGACGAATCATGGCAGCAAATTGAGCACGAGTCACCGGATCATTTGGGCGGAATGATCCATCGGGGAAGCCTTTAATGACATTCCGAGAGGCAAGCTCTTGAATAAAACCACTTGCCCAATAGTTTGAAGAGACATCAAAGAATGTGGTTTGAGCAAACGCAGGCGCAGAAATTACGATCGGAGCCGCTGCCGTTGCCGTGATGCCGAGGGTGAGTAAGAGAGCGGTTCCAGACTTAAAAGCGATAGACATATTGAGTCGTTCCCAACTAATTGCGTTAATTTTTAGCTTGATCAAATAGACAGTGAATGAGTTAAGAAATCTTGTCGTCTAACTACAGGAAGATTTTGAATCTTTCCTGAAACATTGGTGTAGATTGCAGATTTTTAACGCTCATTCTGTCCACCTTTATGTATCTCAAGACCCTTGCTAAATGAGAGATGTTTCCATAGCTATGACACTTTTAGAAGTGGTTAGGAATCAGCTTGTTTATGATGCATCAAATTAACTTAAATGAGATTTATTTTTACATGGTAGGATATTTTCCCTCAATGCCGTGCGATAGGGCGATCGTGACTAAAAATCGAATCTCTCATAGGTGCGATCGTCCGCTTGATCTGATTCATTCACGTTTAGAAACTCACTCTCGCGATCATGAAGACATCGTTTTGCCCTATGAACTCGATTCTCTAGTGAAGACCGTCATCAGCAGATCATCACCGTTCACAAAGGGCAAATCAAAGCAGTCTGTAAACTAGGGAAGGAGCGACGTTTTAGTTTACGCTGCCGAGAGGAGGAGAGAAATGATAGAGGAAGGGTTGCCACCTTATAAAGCAAAACAGGTGCGGGAATCGGGGAAGCAGTATTACGTCACAGCTCGAGGCGATCGCGTTCCCAGCGTGACGGCGATTCTCAACGCGACCAAACCGCCAGAGCAGCGCAAAGCGTTGTTTGACTGGCAGCAGCGCATCGGAGTCGAGGAAGCGTCTCAAATCACGCAGGCAGCGAGTCGGCGCGGCACCGGAACTCATCGCCATGTGCAGCGCTATTTGCAGGGTGAAACCACTCCGTGCCCCGAAGTGGTGCGTCCCTATTGGGAAAGTATGGAGCCGATCGTCAAGTCGATCGAGCAAGTCCGCTTAGTTGAAGGGACGATATTTCACGACGAACTTCGCTATGGCGGCGTAGTGGATTGTGTCGCCAGTTTTAAAGGAACGCCCTGCATCTGTGAATGGAAAACTTCAGATAAACCTAAAAAAACGGTCGATCGACTCTATGACTACCCGTTGCAGTTGGCGGCATATTGCGGCGCAGTCAATCAGCTTTATCAAGACTATGACTTAAATTTGCGTCATGCTTTGCTGGTAGTTGCTATTCCAGAAATGCCTGCTGAGGTGTTTTGGTTTGAGCCAGATGCGATGACCGACTATTGGGAGCAGTGGGAAGAACGCGTCGATCGGTTTTGGCGACGACAGGGCTATTTCAGAGGATGAAAGTAGATAAGGTTAACCGGAGGACGCGTTTCGGCTCCGCTCAACGCTTAAAGCCAAAATTCCCAGCGGGTTGAGCAGAGCCGAAACCCATCTAAACAAGTTGACCGTGATTGCGCCTGTTTACTAATACCAATTCTCTAGGAGGCTGCACCTAACAAGGGGCTTAAGCCCCTTGTTCCACAGGGGTTAATTCTATGCAAGCTCAAATTCAGTTGGTATGAGTTCTAAACAACCTGCTTTGAATACAGCTCTAGGTGGAGTTGACTGGGGGCAAACGCTCCATGTTCAGTGACGATCGCCGTCACTAATTCTGCCGGGGTGACATCAAACGCAGGGTTGTAATAATCAACTCCGGGCGGACAGAGAATCGTTTCTCCAACTTGATAGATTTCAGCCGGATCGCGTTCTTCGATCGGAACCTGACTGCCATCGCTAATCTTAAAGTCGATCGTCGATAGGGGAGCCGCGACAAAGAACGGAATTTTATGCGCTTTGGCAATCAGAGCCACGCTATAAGTCCCGATTTTATTAGCGGTGTCGCCGTTGGCAGCAATGCGATCGGCTCCGACGACCACCGCATCAATCATGCCGCGCTGCATACAGTGTGCCGCCATGTTGTCGGTGATCACCGTGACCGGAATGCCCTCTTGTACACACTCCCAGGCGGTCAGTTTTGCCCCTTGCAATCGAGGTCGCGTCTCATCGGCGTAAACCCGTTCCAGCCGATCGGCTTGCCACGCCGATCGCACCACTCCCAAGGCGGTGCCATATCCAGCCGTTGCGAGTGCCCCGGCGTTGCAGTGAGTCAACAGCCGCAGTTTTCCGGGTGTGGATGGCAAGACTGATAACCCATGATCTCCGATCGCTTTGCACGTCTCAATATCATCGGCATTGATTGTCGTCGCCGTTTCGAGCAAGACTTCTTTTAAGTAGTCCACGGTGCCCAAGGTTTGACGTGCCGTTTTGAGCATTCGCTCGATCGCCCAAAACAAATTAACCGCCGTAGGGCGAGTCGCGCGTAACGTCTTGGCAACGTCTTCGAGGTGAGTGAGAAAGCGATCGCGATCGCTCGTTTCAATTTCTCGTGCACCGAGA
>JBBQYE010000040.1:0-15624 GCA_038208945.1 Leptolyngbyales cyanobacterium
TAGCTGAACCATTGTCTCTCCTTTAAGTAATGAAGTGAACAGTGCCAAAACTTAAGCGCTGGTAAAAGCTATTTTCCCTATGTCTGCTACAACCGCGCTTTGTAGTGTCTTATACGGAAGAGCCTCTATTTTCAGGGCAAACACTCTTTGATTATATTAAGAAGTGTCACGGATGTCATCAAAGTCTGACTTTATAGGGCAAGTCGCAGACTTCTACAATTTAAACAACCGTCTTCGCGTTGCTAAGTCGATCGCGAGCTGAATCGCTGCCTTAAAACTGGTCGCGTCCGCCATTCCCTTTCCAGCGATGTCAAACGCTGTGCCGTGATCAGGAGATGTGCGAATAAACGGAAGCCCGATCGAGGTGTTGACCGCTCGATCAAATGCCATCAGCTTGACGGGAATCAGTCCTTGATCGTGGTAAAGCGCTAGATAACCGTCGTGAGCGACTATAGGCGAATTTGCCCCATACCAAGCTTGTCCCGGCTTTACCCAGAGCGTGTCTGGTGGAATCAGTCCGTCGAGATGGGCTTGAGGAAACCGATCGCGCGTCTGCTCTAACCAGTCAAAGAGCCAATCGTGTTCTTCGCGTCCGAGTTGCCCTTGTTCGCCACTGTGAGGATTTAAACCTGCGATCGCGATTCGGGGCTGTTCGATCCCAAATTCTTGCTGCAATGTCTCAATCAGGAGTTCGAGCTTGAGCGTCATCAACTCTGGAGTCAGTGCATCTGCCACGTCTCGCAAAGGAATATGCGTCGTCGCCAGCAGCGTTCGCAACATCCAACCCGTGTGGGGCGATCGTGCCACAAACAACATCCCAAATCGCTTGACCCCCGCTTTGTCTGCCAATAGCTCAGTTTGTCCTGGATAGGAATGTCCGGCTGCTTTCCAGGCAGATTTAGCGATCGGAGCCGTCACAATTGCCTCAAATTTTCCAGCCAGCGTATGAGCGATCGCGGCTTCTAGATACCGAAAACTTGCCTCTCCACTGGCGGCGTTGCCGACTCCTAAACAAATCTGCTGCTCTAAATCTGAATCTAGCTGGATGTCTAGAACATTGAGTTGACTCGGATTTACCAAATCGCAGATTGGAGACAGACGACGATAAATCTGCTGAAGCTGAGATTGACTTCCAACGATCGTCACCTCTGCGCCTTCAGTCACCGTCGTGTCAGACAACGCCTTCAAAATCACTTCTGTCCCGATTCCCGCCGGGTCTCCTATCGGAATCACCAAACGAACACGATTCATAGACTAGACCTCCTGCACAAATACTCTGCCCTCACCCTAGCCCTCTCCCTAAGGAGAGGGAACAAGAGGTTCTAACTCCCTTCTCCCTAGGGAGAAGGGTTGGGGATGAGGGCTGTCCAGATTCACGCAGGAGGTCTAGTCAAAAAGCTTTTTGCAAAAAACCCGCTACTGAATTGGTTTACAATGCTCTGTGCAGGTTCACACAGACTCACTCAGTAAATGCGCCTGTTTACAACACTGGGGTCAGACCGATCGACCCACAAAATTCATGTTAGGAGGATTCGATCAATGTCTGGAGAGATGTTCAACGCTGCTATTCTAGCGTTTACCCTGATTCCGGTAGGGTTAGCCTTGGGGTTTTTGCTGCTTAAAATTCAGGGCGGCGAAGAGTAAAAGAGAACGATGTAAGGAAAAGGGGAAAGTTGAGAAATTCTGCTTTGACCCTTTATCCTTCAGTCGTCTGACTCGTCTAGGTGTTCGGCAACTTCTCGATAAAGGTTGAACACATGGTTGTCTTTAAGCGAATAGAAAACGTTGCGTCCCTGTTTGCGGTAGCCAACTAGACGCATGGCTCTCAGCGATCGCAATTGGTGAGATACGGCTGACTCGCTCATTTTAACGACCGCAGCGAGGTCACATACACAGAGTTCTTGAGATGCCAACGCCGAGAGAATCCTCAGCCGATTAGCATCTCCTAACAGCGCAAAAAACTCCGCCATTCGTTGCGATTTTTCAACGCTGATCAGATCTTGATGAAGCTGACGCACCTGACTTAGATCAACAGGATGCTGAACGGTGCAGTTCAACTCATCTGGAGTCTGAAGCCGATCGCCCTCAAGTGCAGTTACAGAGACAGAATTTGGTTGACTCATAAAAGTTTGTAACGCTGGATTCGATCAGTCAGCACAAAGACTGCTTTTAGGGTAGCTTAATAGACCCCAAAGCATCACATGTTCTGAAGATTAGTGAGTACTTCAACTCAGTTTCTTTAAGAAGAGTATCATCCCCCACTTGCGATCAGTTACGATTGTAACGGCTCTTCTGAAAATCTCATCTGATTGGGGAAATTTCTCCGTTTGGTCAAATCTTCTGATAGAATCTGACAAAAAGTTAACAATTCGTCACGAATTCTCATGAGCTTATTAATTGTGGGTGCCACTGGCACTTTAGGAAGACAGGTGACTCGTCGCGCATTAGATGAAGGGTACGAGGTGCGATGTTTGGTGCGGAGTCTCAAAAAAGCTGCCTTCTTGAAGGAGTGGGGCGCAGAGTTAGTAATGGGCGATATCTGTAAGCCTGAAACCCTTCCTTTTGTGCTGGAAGGGGTGACGGCGATTATCGATGCGGCAACCGCCCGCGCCACCGATTCTCTGAGCATTCGACAAGTAGACTGGGACGGAAAAAATAATCTTATTCAGGCGGCAAAAACGGCTGGGGTCGATCGCTATATTTTCTTCTCTATTTTGGATGCCGAAAAGTTCCCCAAAGTCCCGCTGATGGAGATTAAAGCCTGTACTGAGAAGCTCTTAACAGAGTCGGGGTTAAACTACACGATTCTGCGTCCTTGTGGATTTTTGCAAGGCTTAATTGGTCAATATGCGATTCCGATTTTAGAGTCGCAGGCGGTTTGGGTAATGGGTGAAACGTCTGCGATCGCCTATATGGATACGCAAGATATTGCAAAGTTTGCCGTGCAGGCGCTCAAAGTGCCTGACACTGAGAAGCAGTCGTTTCCAGTCGTTGGGTCGAGAGCCTGGGGTGCTTATGAAATCATTCGCTTGTGTGAGCGGCTATCGGGTAAGCAATCTAGAGTGTCTCGCATTCCGCTCGGGCTATTGCGCGCCTTTGCTAGTGTTACCCGCTTCTTTCAGTGGACTTGGAACATCGCCGATCGCCTAACTTTCACCGAAGTGGTGGCTACAGGCAAACCTCTAGACGCTCCGATGGAGGATGTCTATAAAGCGTTTGGGCTAGACCCAAAAGATATGACGACTCTAGAAGTTTATATGCAAGACTACTTCGGTCGAATTCTGAAGAAGCTAAAAGAAGTCGAAGTCGCGCAAGCTCAAATCAAGAAGAAGAAAAAGCCGACTGCCAAAGATGGCAAAATTTACCCCCGGTTTTAAGGAGTTGAGATGAGGTTTGGAAGCAATCCAGATCTCATTGAATGCTATATTTCCAACTATTCGGTTCCCTACTGTGATACGGACTCTTGCGCGTGCCTAAAGCTGGCATCATTTATAACGACGACAAACCGATCGCGTGTCAAACGGCTGAGGAGCTAAAAGACACTCTGATTTCGCGTGGCTGGGAGGTAGCTCTTGCGACAGGAGCCGGAGGAATTTTGGGCTACTCCCGTCCGGGAAGCCCCGTCTGTCATACGCCCATCGATCGCTTATCTCCACCAGGGTTTGATGAAGCGATGAGCTTTGCTGTAGTTTTGGGAGGCGATGGCACTGTTTTATCTGCATTTCGGCAGGTGGCTCCCTGCAACGTGCCGCTTTTGGCAGTCAACACGGGGCACATGGGTTTTCTCACCGAGACCTTGTTAGAGCAATTGCCATCGGCGATCGACGCTGTTTTGGCAGGGCACTATAAAGTCGAAGAGCGCATCATGCTACAGGTGCAGGTCTTTCGAGAAGAGACCGTTTTGTGGGAAGCGCTCTGTCTAAACGAGATGGTGCTGCATCGAGAACCGCTCACCAGCATGTGCCACTTTGAAGTTGAGATTGGCAAACACACGCGTGTAGACATTGCAGCAGACGGCATTATTTTATCTACCCCAACTGGCTCGACCGCCTATTCTCTCTCGGCTGGAGGACCGGTGATTACGCCCGGAGTTCCGGTGATGATTTTGGTGCCGATTTGTCCTCACTCTCTCGCGTCTCGTGCGCTGGTATTTGCTAACAGTGAACCTGTGACGATTTTTCCGGCGAACCCAAACCGTTTGGTGATGACCGCCGATGGCAATGCAGGCTGCTATGTGTCTCAAGATGATTGTGTGCGCGTGCAGCGATCGCCCTATCTAGCTCGTTTTGTGCGCCTCCGTCCTCCAGAGTTTTTTCACCTATTGCGCGAAAAACTGGGATGGGGCTTGCCTCACGTTGCAAAACCGACTTAAGTCACCAGTTGTCGCCAGACGTGCTACAACAGTGCTGAGGTCAAAGTCCTTCATTCCCAGGTTTTATGAGTATTGCGACCTTTGATCACAGCCCTTGCGTTCTGATTGTCGAAACCGACGAAACCCTTGCTCACAGCGTGAGTTTAGACCTGCAAGAGTCTGGATATGATACGATCGTGGCTCACGACGCGGTGAGTGGCTTACGTCAAGCAGCCGAGCGACACCCGGCTTTAATTGTGGTCGATCGCATGATGCCTGGAGAATCAGGACTATCATTTTGCAACCATCTGCGCGGCACCGGGATGCGAACACCCGTTTTGCTGTTAATGGCACGAGATACGGTAGACGATCGAGTTGCCTGCCTAGAATCGGGAGCCGATGACTATTTTCTCAAGCCTTATCGCAGTGACGATTTTCTAAAGCTAGTCAAGCTCTATCTCAAAGTTGACGCTCCGGGCGCAGAGCAGTTGAGATTTGGAGACTTAGTGTTAGATCTTTCGACCCGTCAAGCGCTGCGAAATGGACGCGCGATCGATCTGACGATGAAAGAATTCGAGTTGCTCAAATGCTTAATGGAGCATCCGCGTGAGGTGCTGACTCGTGAGCAAATTTTAGAAAACGTTTGGGGCTATGATTTTATTGGCGAATCCAATGTGATTGAAGTCTACATTCGCTATTTGCGCCTGAAGATTGAAGACGAAGGCGAGAAGCGACTGATTCAAACGGTGCGGGGTGTCGGGTATGTGCTGCGTGAAACGTGAAGGATCGACCAAAGTGTTAGAGAGCCTCGCTAAATCTTTTTCAAGTCATCGCAGTCGATGGGTGGGACTAGGGCTAGGGCTTTTGCTGATGGGCTGTTCTCCTTCACCTAGCTCTCAGGCTGCGTCTCAGTCATTGCCCACGATTCAAGCCAGCACCGATTTAGGACAGAGTTTGCCAATCACGGCTCAAGCCACGATCGCACGGCAGATCATTCAGTTAGAGGTCGCCAAAACTCCGCAAGAGCAGGAGGTTGGCTTGATGGGTCGCACGAGTTTAGGTGACGATCGGGGGATGCTGTTTGTCTTCAGCCCCGCAAGACCGACCCAGTTTTGGATGAAAAACACGTTGATCAACCTGGACATGGTTTTTCTCAACAAGGGAATCGTTAAGTTGATCTCTGTGAATGTGCCGCCTTGCACGTCTGATCCTTGCCTTACTTATGGTTCGACTCGCGATGTGATCGATCAGGTGATTGAGCTACGCGGCGGTCGGTCGGCAGATTTAGGCTTAAAAGTGGGCGATCGAGTTTCCGTTCAGTTTCTCAAGATGGATAGAGCAACTCAAAACTAATCTTTGAAGATGCGTTAGCAATCTAATCATCAATCCAAGAAAGGTCTTGTGCAGGGTTTTTCCTCGATCCTGTTTCAATCTCAATATCGCGTAAGTCAGATCAAAAATTGACTGTGACTGTCACGGTGTCTATGTAGTTTCCCGCTTTGACATTTTGTCTGGCTGGAATGCGACCATAAATCTGGACAGTGACATCGGCATTTTCGGGAGGGTTTACCGGACCGTAGTGAGAAGTATCGCTACTGCCATCTCCCCAGACAACAGTTTTCGCTGCGTCTAAGAAAAGATTATAGTCAAACGTCTCACTCCCTTGATACATTTGCCGGGGAAGATAGCTAGAACTATTCCCTCGACTGATATCAATGGCAATCATGCTCTGTCCCATGTTGCTGCATCGATAGGTAATGTTGCCTGTAGAATCGGTCGGAGCAATGCTAAAGACATCATAGGAACCAAAATTGACCCCCACAATACTGTTGATCGCACATTCAGGAATAGCTAGGGAAGGTAGCGAACATCCCGCAACTTCTACGATCGCCAAGGCGGCAAGACAGATCATGCGTTTCTGATTCATGGCTGTTTTGGTTTTTCTGATGAAAGAACACAGTGCAACGTCCCCAACTGGATAAATGGCTCGTTGGAAGCGGGAACATCAATGGCGAGATGGCAGATTCCACCCTGGTATTCCACTTCAGTCGCGTATTTTCCGGCGGGCAGATTCTCAAGATAGAATTCCCCTTGATTCCCGATCGGCGAAACGACCGGTTTGCCGTCAACGGTGACCGTTAGCTGTCCGTAACTGGGTATCTGGGTTTTCCCATCCGCTTCTACCAAAAGATTGCCTGTAATCGCCTGGGTCTTCTGAACGGGAAACCGAACCACTGCTCCCCCACGATAACCGGGTGCGATCGTTCGCTCAGTTGCACCAATGCTGTAATTTGTCGGCACATCTTCTGCCGAAATGCCAAGTCGATTGCCATAGTAAGGCAGGAGATTGGGGATGAGTACACTCCCCCTCGCGCCAGTCTTACCAACTTCTTGATTATTCAGATACCCACGCACACCTCCAACTTCAGGGACTTCGACCAGCGCAAAGCTACCCTGTATGGGGCGAGTTAGAAAGACTTTTCCAGCGATGCCAACAATGCCGCCTGAGACGTTCAAGGTTGTAGAGCTTTGTCCACTGAAGCGATCGAGGTTTAGCTCATAAAGTCCATAAGGTTTTTGATACTGAAGCAATGCACTGGTGTTGTTTTGGCGATCGCTCACTTGTTCTTGAAAGCGATACCCAAACCCAGAGCCTGCTGAGAGGGGCTTTTGAATTTGAACCGTCGTTGTGCCCTGGTTAACCTGTCGCGAAACATTGGTATTGATGCCAACATCGAACGAGTAATTAAATCCTAAATACACCTCAGTGGCTGCCTCACCGCCTTGGTGATAGGAGCGACTTGCGGAGAGTGATACGTTAGCTTGTGGACTCAGGCGAATGGAACTGCCAATGGAAATGTCTTCCATAGAGCCTTTATCACGCCAATTAGAATGAGCATATCGTCCGAACAGGCTGATATTTGGGCTAAGTTGAAGGCTGGTAAACGCGCTTAACTCAAGTTTTGCTCGATCGTCTGTCTGGTTGACGCTTAAGTTGGCATAGTGGGCGCTTATGGTGCGAGCTGACATACCCAAGCCAATTCTTTTTCCTGAATAGGTGTAGGAGAGCGCGGCGGCAGTCCCTTGAAGTCCGTCTACGCTGCTGGCACCGACGGTCAGCCCCACTTCCCCCAAGGGCAATCGGGTGGCAACACTGGCACCGCCGCTCACCAAGTTGGGAGATGCCTCTAGGCGAAAGCCTGCGGTTAATGAATCGGTAATCCCAAAACGGTGTCGAGCGAGGAAAACAGGCGAACCGTAGTCCCAGCTTTCGGTGCTCACGTTATTTTTGCGAAATCCCAGGTTGTAACTGAATTCAGATAGCCCCGGTGCTAGCAACGCTGCCGAATAGTAATAGGGGTGGTTAAGTTGCTGTTCTCGACCAAATGCATCCCGGATGACCAAGCGAGTTGCGCCGCTGCCTGTGACCAACGGTAAATCTTTCACTCGAAATGGTCCAGGTGGCAACTGTTCTCGCCTTACCAGCGAATCATTGACGTAAACATCTACGGTGGATGGGGTCAATAATGCCCCTGATACTCCAGAGGTTGGCGATTTAAAAAAGTAAGGATCTAAGTTGAATTCTCTGGAGTAACTCACTCCACCCATGAAGGCGATTCCTCCTAACTCGTCAGTAGTTGCAACATGATCGCCAATGACTAAACGAGTCATGTTTTGGGGATTATCAATGGTTAAGTTTGTGAAGCCACGGACAGACTTGCCACTGCTATTCCGGCTGAAACTGCTGTAGAGCAGGCTATTTCCAAAACTCAACCCTAGCTCACTAAAGAGGCTGTATTGCTTAAAGTCCTGAACGCTCACCGCATAGTTGAGAAAGAAGCTCGTATCTTTGCTGTAGACTAGATCGGGCGGTCGAGAATAGGGTGAAAGATCCACAACCGTAGAACTGAGGTTAGTAGGCTGAACAGTCAGTCGTAGGATCGTATTCGCTTCATCCAGTTCATAGCGAACGATAGGTGCTAGGGAAGTCAGCGAAACATAGGCCTCACCGTCAATGAGTTCTCGGTTGCCTGAAAAGCCGTGTAACCCAGCTTGCTCTAGGTCAGTCACGCGAACGAGAACATCTTCCGATCGTAACTGCACTGAAATCTCAGTCTTTGGCACCAGATTGACGACTAAATCAAAAATTGCCTGCTGGTCAGGAACTGCGTAACTAATGGTGGGTGAAAGGGCAACCGCAGCAATAACAAGAGCCGGAACAAAGGCGTTCAGGCGAAAAATGTGCTCCATGAGGGCACCTGGAGGCTGGATAAATTGGCATATATCAGCCGGAAGAGGCGTTTCTGCCAGCAAAAATTGGTAGACCCAGCGCTCTAACGGCAGTAATGATGTAAACCGTCAGAAGGAAAGCTATCGACAAACCCCGCCTGGTGTTTTGAGGCTTTGGGTAAAACTTTTCTTCTCTGCTGTTTGGACTTCAACCGTGAGCGATTGAATCTTGGCGCAATCGGTTTTGGGCAGTTCCATCTCAAATGCGCGATCGCTGTTGGCTAAAATGTACCAACCTGTTGTAGAGCGATCGAAAACAGATTGAGCGGATGCACCAAAACCTTTGACGCGCACTTGTTGAGCCAGAAAATGCACATTACCCGTGTTCTTGACTCGAAAAGATAGATGTCCCTTCTGGGTCGCTATCGCTTGAATGCTTCCATCCAACACAGGTTTGATCGGTTGGATAAAAATCGGTACACTCATTTTCGTCAACACCCGGATTTGAGTCGCGGTTGATGACTGTTGTAAGGTTGCTGGGGAAGGTAATTCTTCAACAATCAGGCGATAGGTCTTTTCTTGCTCACTGGCTGGCACCATGATGCCAAGGCGGACATTGCGCTTTTCTCCAGGAGCCAAACTCAGCAGGGTGGGAAAGAAGATCACATCTTTGGTGGGGCTGAGTTGAATCGCACCTTGATCGCTCTGCTTCCAGGCAAAGGCAGTGACCTGAAACCGCAGTATTTCAGAGCTATCATTCTTTAGAGCTAGGAGTTTGCTGGAGGCATCCTTTGAAGCTTTTGGAGCCAGAAAAATTTGAATCGGATTGACGCTAAAGTTGCTAGCTAACGTCTTGCCAGCTTGACCAAATAGGCTCATGCCCACTAGTAAGCTCAGAAAAAGCTTGGCTTTGGGGCGGCGATGGGAGTGGGACATAACTGAAGTTTTGCCAAATGATCTTGAAGAAGACTGTAGAGATGCGTTTTAAGGTTGTCTAGATGCCTAATCGGAGCGGTAGGCACTGTGACCAACGCATCTCTACAGATTTGTAACTGACTAGAGCGACTAGACGTAGAGTGACACGCTGCTAGAAAGTGATGGTTGCCTGAACAGTGTCTGTATACGAACCAGCAGGAACATTCTGACCTGCGGGAATTCTTCCATAAACGGTCACGGTATCAGCGGCACCGGTTCCAGTGTAAGCCCTGTCATTTGTTCCAGCCGTGTTTCCCCACACAGCAGTATGTGCAGCATCTGTATACAGGTCGTAGCTCAACAGGTTTGGTGTTGCTGCTCCATCGGTCAACTTTCGCTGAGTTGTAGTCCCATTAACACCAAACCCCAACGCGATCGGCGCAGAAGCACCTGTTGTACACGCAACGCTTAAAGTTGCTGTTCCGTCTTGTGCGGTCACTGCGAGAGTGTTATAGGCACCAAAACTGAGAGCGCCAGCACTGATGGTGCAGTTGTTTGCGACAGAACCTGAAACACCCATGTTGCTATTAGCAGTGGCAGCAAAAGCGGCTGGAGAAAGGGCAGCCATTGCGCCAAACAATAGACTGGAAGCGATTAAAGCACGACGGATTGATTGACTCAACATAGCAGTCTCCTCGGTTAAATGATTGAATTCTGGAATTAGTAAAACCCTTAGCTGCTAATAGCTAAAGGGGTAGTCAACCCTCGTAGCTGAACAACATCTTGAAGCAAGAAATAGAGACTCAAGTAATCGTTGAATGTTTTCTTAAATTAAGAAAATCAGTCTAATCAAACTACGCTAGAACCGATCATCCTTGAGCATTTCTGAGCCGTATTCTTGAATCCTTGTCAGTCTTTTCTTTTTGCTTCTAAACTGTTTGTTGAACCTAATCTATCTTTTCATTTAGCGACTCGTCGTCAGATAAAATACTGAGTTTTAGCAGCTAAAACAAATTGCTATGAATGTAGAAATTTTATTGATACAGTTCACTGTCAGTATGAGAAAAAGTTCCTGATTTTTTCAATTCATTTCAATAGGATTAACAGGGAAACAGCGCTTGCAAATTAAAAAGTCTATGGTTCAAAGCCTTAACCTAACGTGGCTTAACTATTCTTAATAAAAAGTCTAGTTCCTGAGATAGCGTAAGACCGTTCCGAATTTACAATTGCTGCTAAAGAAACCTGCCCGATCGCCTTCAGAAGTTTATTCCTGGGTTAGAAAGACGATTAGGAGGCTAGAGATAATAACTTGGACAGCTAGGGGGCTTAAGCACTTTGTTTGGAAGGATCTTTACTTGCGAAACGTTTAACTTACTTTTTATTAGTCTCTTTAAAACAATACTCCGGACATTTTTTAGAACGGTTCCAAAAGGCTTTCAGGGCTTACGACTTCAGGACTGAGCCATTTTTTCAATGTTAGCTCCACCCCTGACTTTGAAAAAAAGGTCAAGCCTACGGCTGAATCAGGGTTCGAGGTCTAAAATCTGCTCAAATTGTGTCTGGAGTATTGTTAAAACGAAGTTGGCTGTGCAACCAGTCCACCATCAGAACCACCTTGATTGAAACCTTCTTTCCTGAGCTAGAAGTTTTGCAATGAGCAAGTTATTAACGTTTTAGCTAGAGTATTGCGATTGAGTGTTAGTTGGCGTGTGATTGAGCAAATAGAAACCTCTCAGTCCAGATTAGAGAGTGACCACTCATCAACATTTAAAAGTAGTGGATTAGCTCAAAATAGTCTTACTCAAGAGGTGAAAGCAAAATGGCACCTTCAAACCATTCAAAATTCATTCGTTTTTTGCGAGAGAAATCGGCAATCTCTGACTCTTCGATCGCCCTTGCTCTCAGACATCGAGAGCAAAATCACGGTCCTTTGCCGATGATTCTCTGGCAATATGGACTAGTTACTTTGCAACAGCTTGACTAAATTTATGACTGGCTAGAATCTGCCAAAGGTTAGACCCTGATATCGCTGCATTCAGGGTTTAATCAGGCGGAGGTTTCGTTGAGTTACGATCGTGAACATTTTATTCCTCGATCAGAGTGGCAAACTGGGAGGAGCAGAGTTAGCGTTACTTGACGTTGTAAAAGATTATCCAAACGCTTTGCTTGGTCTCTTTGAAGAGGGTCGATTTAGAGAATTAGCAGAACAAAATGACGTTTCTGTTAAAGTCTTGAGTCATCGAGCGATCGCGGTTCGCAAAGAAAGTAGTTGGCTCGCGGGGTTGAGCAGTTTGGGGCAACTGATTCCATTAATTGCGAAGGTAACGCAGCTCAGCCGTGGCTATGATGTCATCTATGCCAACACTCCAAAGGCTTTAGTGGTGGGGGCGATGGCAAGCTTAATGAGTCGTCGTCCTCTCGTCTTTCATCTTCACGACATTCTTTCTCTGGATCACTTTAGCCCTGCAAATCGTCGGCTGCTCGTGGGACTGTCTAATCAGTTTGCGTCGTTAGTGATTGCGGTCTCTCAAGCCAGCCTAAAGTCATTTATCGAGGCGGGAGGTCGTCCTGAACTTGGAGCGATGGTTTACGGCGGCTTTCAGCCTGAAGACTATTGCGACGATCGCTCTAGCCAAACCCTTCAAACCACGGCGCATCAACTCCGGGCTAGTTTAGGACTTCAAAATCGCTTCATAATCGGGCACTTTAGTCGCCTCTCTCCCTGGAAAGGTCAGCACGTTCTCATTGATGCGCTGGCTCAATGTTTGCCTGACACGATCGCCGTTTTTGTCGGGGATGCCTTGTTTGGTGAACAGGCTTACGAGCAAGAACTGCACGCGCAGGTCGATCGCTTGGGCTTAAGCGATCGGGTTCACTTTTTGGGGTTTCGATCGGACGTGGTGCCGTTGATGACGATGTGTGATGTGATTGCTCACACGTCAACTGCCGCTGAGCCATTTGGACGAGTGATTGTCGAAGCGATGCTGTGTGAGAAGCCAATCATTGCGGCTCAAGAAGGGGGGGCTTTAGAGATTGTTGAATCGGGTATGAGTGGCTGGTTGGTGCCTCCGGGTGACGCTGATCAACTGGCAGAAACGATTCATCACTGTCGAGATCACTGGGAGAAAACGCTGGCGATCGCGAAACAGGGACAAGAGCAAGCAAAGCGGCGGTTTGATCTCACAGCGACTCGGAGACAGATTCATCAACTCTTAGAACAGGTGGTTAGAGCGCGATCTTAGCCGAGTAAACAGAAGCGATAGCCTGATGGATAGAGGTCGCGATCGCAGAAACTCTAACAGCACTCTCACTTCAGAGGGAGGTAAATCCCTCTGTCGCAAGCGATTCTCGTTAGATTGGCGTAAATCATCGGTATATGATCCCGAACAACACTTCTGTAAGCATATTTTTGCCCGCTTTGGCTGGAGGCGGTGCCGAACGAGCCATGTTACATCTAGCACAAGGGTTTGCCGATCGGGGTCTCAAAACAGACTTGGTGCTCGCAGAAGCCGAAGGAGACTATCTCAATCAGGTTCCAGCAAATATCAGAATTGTAGATTTGCAGTCTAAATTTCCGGTAGTGTTGTCAAAAACAATGGCATTGCAGCGCCATTTGCAGCGAGAACAACCCACTGTTTTATTTTCAGCGTTAGACATCGCTGGCTCTTCTTTGTGGGCAAAGTGGAGTGCACGAGTGCCTACGCGGGTCGTGATGTGCATCCAGACTTATTTATCTGGACAGTTTCAGGAGCATCAACCCAACACAATGGGAAAACTCCGACCCAAGTTAGTCAAGTGGCTTTATCCCAAGTCAGATGAACTGGTGGCTGCATCGCGGGGCACTGCTGAAGATTTGGCATCTATCACATCCCTTCCCTTAGAGCGGATTCGGGTGATTTACAATCCGGTGGTTACGCCTGAAGTGTTAGAGAAAAGCCGGGAGCCGATCGAGCATCCCTGGTTTTTGCCGGGGGAACCTCCGGTGATTTTAGGGGTGGGGCGGTTAGTGGGTCAAAAAGATTTCTTTACGTTGATCAAAGCGTTTGCACAGGTGCGACAACAGCGTCCGGCTCGATTAATGATTTTAGGCGAAGGTGAACAACGGTCTCAGTTAGAGGCGCTGATTCGTGAACTGAACTTAGGAGCGGATGTGTCACTGCCAGGATTTGTAGACAACCCCTACGCTTATATGGCGAACGCCTCGGTGTTTGCGCTTTCGTCTAAGTTTGAGGGATTTGGCAACGTGGTGGCTGAAGCGATGGCAACCGGAACCCCGATCGTCTCGACTGATTGCCCTAGCGGACCTGCGGAAATTCTTGACAACGGCGCTTATGGCAAATTAATCCCGATCGCTGATCCCTCTGCTCTCGCGAACGCCATTCTAGAAACGCTCAACAATCCTATTAATAGAGACGTTTTGAGGCGGCGATCGCTAGAATTTTCGACCGATCGAGTCGTCGATCAATATATGGACGTTTTAGAGAAATTGACCCAACTCAACTAATGCGAATTCTTCACATTCTCAACCACATTCAAAAGATTGGCAATGGCATCGTCAATGTGGCGATCGATTTAGCGTGTCTACAGGCTCAAGCGGGTCACGATGTCGCGGTCGCGTCGGGCGGCGGCGAATTTGAGGCGTTGCTGGCTGACTATGATGTCAGGCATTTTGAATTTGATCAGAGCCGTAAACCGATCGCTTTGATCAAAGCCATGGGGCGATTTCAGGCGATCGTCCAGTCCTTTCAGCCAGACATCGTGCATACCCACATGATGACCGGAGTGGTTTTGGCGAAACTTCTCAAAGGCAACGCCGACTATACGATTGTGTCTACCGTTCACAATGAGTTTCAGCGCAGCGCAATCTTGATGGGAGTCGCCGATCGGGTCATTGCTATCAGCCAAGCTGTCGCGGTGTCAATGCAGCAGCGAGGAGTTCCGTCTGACAAACTGCGAGTCGTTTCTAATGGCACGTTAGGCAGTCCTCGCAGTCGCCCTTTGTCAGACGTTGAGCCGCTCCCGCTCTATCGTCCAGCGATCACCACTGTTGCCGGACTGTTTCACCGCAAGGGCATTATGACGCTGATCGATGCGTTCACGAATTTGTCTAATCATCTGAATCTACCTGTTCACCTTTATTTAGTAGGCGATGGCGACGATCGAGCAGAATTTGAGCAACACGCCCGAAAAAGTCCGGTGAGCGATCGCATTCATTTTGAAGGCTTTCAGCCAGAGCCGCAGCGCTATTTGTTGGCGACAGATATCTTTGTGCTAGCATCCGAGCGAGAACCATTTGGGTTAGTGCTATCAGAAGCGCGAGAAGCCGGATGCGCGATCGTGGCAACTCAAGTCGATGGTATTCCCGAAGTGTTGGAGAACGGAAAAGCCGGACTCTTAGTTCCACCCAGAGACGCGGCTGCTTTGGCGAACACCTTAACGCAATTGCTGTCTGACCCAGCACAACTGCAAATCTGGAAAGAACGGGCAACCGACAATCTAGGGTGGTTAGCCGTGAAGCGGGTGCATCAGGAAACCGTCGAAGTTTATCACGATGCGATTCAGGGGAATTTGCGAGGCGAATCGCTGACAATGCCCGAGCGGTAGGAGGATTTCAAGGATGAATCGTCAATTTTCTAAACCCATGAATCGGTGGACTCGATCGAGCTTTTTAATCGTCTTGTCTAGCTTGATGGCAGTTCCAGCGATTGCTCAGACTCCTCGATCGAATCCTCCAATCTCGCGTCCCGCCACGAGTCCTCTATCGGTAGACCAGGGCTATCTGCTGGGAGCAGGCGATAAAATCAAGCTCGATATTTTTAGCGTGCCAGAATATAGCGGCGATTATCAGGTGCTTGCCGACGGGACGCTCAATTTGCCCCTTGCAGGCAGCGTCACCGTGCAGGATCTGAGCCTCAAAGACGCATCGGCAGCAATTTCTAAAAAACTGAGCGAATGGTTGACTCGCCCGATCGTCACGGTCAGTCTATTAGCCTCTCGCCCGATTAATGTCGCCGTGTCAGGTGAAGTGACGCGTCCCGGCTCCTACACGACAACGCTGACCGAGGGAGGCATTCCTACGTTGACCAAAATGCTGCAACTTGCAGGAGGCATGAGCCAATCAGCCGATT
>JBBQYE010000041.1:0-15385 GCA_038208945.1 Leptolyngbyales cyanobacterium
ACTTCCGTCGCTGAACCGCAGGTAAGTTATGCGATCGAGCCGCCACAAAATCGCTGGGTTGAGGTGCTGGTTGATTGTCCGGGTGCTCAAGGGTTTTACACCTATAAGCTGCCGATCTACCTGCAAGTTCAGACGGGTGACATATTAAGTGTGCCGTTTGGCGCACAGCAAGTCGGCGCGATCGCGATTCGTCTGCTCACGGTTGCGCCGCTTGACCTTGACTCTGCTCACATTCGAGAAGTTGAGTCGGTCGTCAGTGCTGGTTTTTTTCCTCCGTCTTATTGGGCTTTGTTGAGCCGCGTCGCTCGCTACTACTACACGTCGTTGATGCAAGTGGTTAAAGTCGCACTGCCACCGGGGTTATTGACGCGATCGCAGCGTCGCATTCGGAAAATTAACCAGGAGAGCCGTCCTGATCTAGTTCTCACCTCGTCGGCTCAACACATTCTTGAGGTGCTTAAAGCCAGTAAAACGGGCGATTATTCCTGGCAGTTTGTGCAGCGACAGGTGCAAAACGCCAACCGAGGGCTGCAAGAACTGTTGAAATGGCAGCTTGTCGAAAGCTATTTAGAACCTCCGGCAACGGTTCGCCCCAAAGCAAAACAGGCTGTGACGCTGGTGGCGACTGAATTTTTGGCAGATTTAACCGATCGTCAGCGCGAAATTCTAGACGTTCTCAAGCGACAGGGCGGTGAGGCATGGCTTAATGAATTGCTGCAAATGTGCCACACCAGTTCATCGACGCTTAAAAAGTTAGAGAGCAAAGGCTATGTGGTGATCCAACCCAGAGAAGTGCTGCGGGCAGAGCAGGGCGGCACGATCGAGACCGATGCCTCGCGCACATTAACGCCTGAGCAAGCCGATGCGTTGATTCAAATTCAACAGCAATCTGGGTTTACTCAAGTGTTGCTGCATGGCGTGACCGGATCGGGCAAAACTGAAGTTTATTTGCAAGCGATCGCCCCGATTTTAGAGCGCGGTCAATCTGCTTTAGTCCTTGTGCCGGAGATTGGGCTGACTCCTCAACTCACCGATCGCTTTCGGGCGAGGTTTGGCGATCGAGTTTGCGTCTATCACAGTGCTCTCTCAGAAGGAGAACGCTATGACACCTGGCGGCAGATGTTGAGCGGCAGCCCCCAAGTCGCGATCGGGACTCGTTCTGCAATTTTTGCTCCCCTGCCTCATCTGGGTCTGATTGTCTTAGATGAAGAACACGATTCTAGCTTCAAACAAGATCAGCCTGCTCCTTGCTATCATGCCCGAACGGTTGCTCAGTGGCGCGCCGAGCTAGAAAACTGTCCTCTGATTTTAGGGTCAGCCACGCCCTCTTTAGAATCCTGGACAGATGCAAAGGATGGACGAGACACGCATCCCTCTCTCTATTTGCCTCTCCCTAAACGGGTCTACGATCGCCCGATGCCCACGATCGAAGTCGTCGATATGCGGCAAGAACTGCGAGAGCGAAATGGCTCGATTTTTAGTCGATCGCTCCAAAATTCTCTGCGGCAGCTAAAAGAGCGAGGGCAGCAAGGCTTATTATTCATTCATCGACGCGGACACAGCACCTTTGTCTCCTGTCGAAGCTGTGGCTATGTGATGGAGTGCCCTCACTGTGATGTGTCGCTGTCTTATCACCACACCCACGCTGAGGCAACGCCGCTTTTGCGCTGTCACTATTGCAATCACGCTCAGTCTCAGCCGTCTCACTGCCCCTCGTGTGAGTCTCCTTATTTTAAGCATTTTGGCAGTGGCACTCAGCGAGTCACCGAAGAACTCACCCGACACTTTCCCGATTTGAGCGTGATTCGGTTTGATAGCGATACGACTCGTGCGAAGGGGGCACACCGATCGCTGCTGACCAACTTTGCTCAAGGCGGCGCAGATTTGCTAGTCGGCACCCAAATGCTCACTAAAGGCATTGATCTGCCGCAAGTTACGCTAGTTGGCATTATTGCCGCCGATGGGCTGTTAAACTTGCAAGACTTTCGAGCCAGTGAGCGCGCCTTTCAAACCCTTGTGCAGGTGGCGGGGCGAGCAGGGCGAGGCGACGAACCCGGGCGAGTGGTTTTGCAAACTTATGCGCCAGAACATCCAGTGATTGAGGCGGTCAAACGTCAGGCTTATGAGCCGTTTGTGGCGGTCGAGCTTGAGCAGCGAAAAGCGCTAAACTTTCCACCCTACGGACGCTTGATTTTGCTGCGTCTCAGTGGGGTGAACCCGGTCGCGGTGCAAAAAGCGGCAGAACGAGTGGGGGAATTGCTAGAGCGATCGCATCCTGAATATCAATTACTCGGACCTGCGCCTGCCTCGATTTTGCGGGTCGCGCGTCGCTATCGGTGGCAAATTTTGTTAAAAGTTCCGTCTCAGATTGAGGCTAATCTCCCCGACTGGGAGGCACTGCGATCGCACTGTGGATCGATGGTGAGTTTAGCGATCGACATTGACCCCATGAATCTCATGTAGTTTAGTTTCGATTTTGGATTAGCTGCTCCACAATCCCAGTTAGTCGTGAAACTACGTCAGACTGCTGCCTTGTGATGTCAGCGTTTTCGCGAATCATCGCTTTAATTTCTGCTAAATCTTGTCTAAAAAGAATACTCGCCTGTTCTTGTTGTTCTCCTTGACGAGCGATTTGCTCTCCTTGACGAGTAATCTGATCGCTGAGGCGATCAATCGCGGCTGTCTGCTGTTCTCCTTGTCGTCGAACGGTTTCAGCAAATTCACGGTTCGCTAAAAATTGCTGACGGATCATGTCTTTAATCTCCGCCATATCTGCTCGGAACTCAGTCAATCCTTCCGTGAGTCTTCCGACGTGGACGGTCAAAATCTCCAGGTTTTGCTCGATCCGGTTTAGTGTTTGGTCGGTGGTCATGGTGATACTGATTTTTCCGTTTGATGAGATTGAAGTGTACTCTACACACGATCGCTGCCATCTTTGAGCAAACTGATTCTCGCTTCTGGCAAAATAAGCATGGCATCCCCAAATGAGTAGAAGCGATAGTGCTGCTCGATCGCGTCTTGATACAGCAGCATCAGGCGTTCTCGCCCGATCAAGGCACTCACTAACATCAACAGGCTAGATTTGGGCAGGTGGAAATTGGTGATCAATCCGTCAACCACACGCCACTGATAGCCAGGGTAAATGAACAGAGTCGTCTTGCCATAATAAGATTGAATTTCACCGCTTTGGGCTGCCCCTTCTAGCGATCGTACACTCGTAGTTCCAACAGCAATAATGCGTCCGCCTCTCGCTTTGGTTTTCCGAATTTTCTCGACGGTTTCAGGCGGCACCTCAATCCATTCGCCGTGCATCTGGTGTTGAGTAATCTCTTCTGCTTCCACCGGACGGAACGTTCCTATGCCGACATGAAGCGTCACGAAGGCTCGATCGATGCCCTTTTGTTGGAGTCGATCGAGCAACTCTGGCGTGAAGTGCAGTCCAGCAGTCGGAGCAGCGACGGCTCCTAGACGATCGGCGTAAATCGTCTGATATTGCTCTGGCTGAGAATCGGTTTCGGTAATGTAAGGCGGTAAGGGGAGCTGCCCAAACTGATCTAAGACTTCGAGCAGAGATTGACCGTTCGAGATCTCAAACTGGAGGATTCTGCCTCGCGTTGCCTGATCGCTGTCAACCACGATCGCGCTCAAGCTTACAGAGTGGCTTGGATCTAGGGCAGTAAACAGAATTTTGCTGCCGGGTTTTAGTCGTTTACCCGGTTTAACCAGCGCTAGCCACTGATTCCGCTGTTGTTCTTCTAATAGCAGTACCTCTACGGCAGTGCCTTCTGGTTTTTGTCCATAAAGTCTGGCTGGCAGCACCCGTGTATTGTTGAGAATCAGTAAATCTCCAGACTCTAGAAAATCAGGTAACTCTTGAAAAATATGGTGATGGTGAGTCTGATCGGTGACAACCAGCAGTCGAGCGTGATCTCTAGGTGTCGCCGGAGTTTGAGCAATCTGCTCTTCTGGTAATTGATAATCGTAGGCGGAAAGTAAAAGGTCGGGGTTCACACGATCGAGCCTGGATGGCAGCAGCTAACCTCCTTATTAAATCACGATAGCGATTCGCTCTCTACGTGCTCCGTCTTTATAATTGGGTGAATTCACGTATACGATTTCGGGTGCATTCACCCTACTCGATCCGAGCATTTACAGGGATTATGAAGAAGTAGCGTTTTCTCGATTAAATAAAGTCTATGGAATATCTCTACTACCTTGCGAATGCCAGTCTCACTCTGAGAATCGTTGAGTATCTCCACGCCATGAATCAACTGCCCGTTGGTTTTATGACGGTGATTCATCAGATTGATGGCTGGGTAGTCAAGGTGAAAATGAGTCACGCCCTTTCGCCTCAGCAGGATGGCGACCTGCGAGCATTTTTGAATGAGTTGGGCATCTCCTACCAGCCTGGGATTCGGGTGCAAATGGCACTTTGGGGGCTAGAAACTGGACAGTCACCGATCGATATCATGCAGCGCTATCAGGTCGCGGTCGTGTCTCACGGTACGCCCGATCGTAAAGAAATCGAAGAATTTCGTAAGCAATTTGTTCAAGGCTTGGGCTATTGCCCCGAAACCCTTGCCTAGATCCCTAAAGAGTAAACGCTTCATGAATGTAGTCGTGGAGCGTTAGCTGATAGCCTGCGATCGTTCGAGTCACGAGTTGAGTCGGATGGGGTGTGGAAAACAATTCGGACTTCTGTAGCAACGGAGAACCAAGGTTTAAATCTTGCGCTCTTTTTTTTGGGTCGAGTTGACACCGCACAAGCGCCACATCAAATCGACAGGGAAAATCTGCAAAATTGGGGTAATCCATCAAAAATAACTGAGCCGTTTGCCACAGTTTTTTCTGCTTGCTGGGAGTAATGGCTAACAATCCATCGCTATCCCAATTGCCTTTGCTGCGAGTTTTGACTTCCACAAACGCCAATTGCAGCGTTGGAGATTGGGCGATTACGTCGATTTCTCCTAGACGACAGTGCCATCGGTAGTGCAAAATCTGCCAGCGTTGCGATCGTAACCAATCTGCTACAAATTCCTCTCCTAAGATGCCAATGGTCGCCCTGGCATTTTTAGCCGAGCCGGGAGATGCAGGTGGGTTCACAGAATTCAGGTACTATCAAGGTGGACAATTTGAGGCAAAAGTCGTCTCGTAGGACGAGTTTGGTTCATTAAACTTCCTGCAAAAGTCTGAAGATGCCCTCATCCCCCAACCCAAACTTGGGAGAAGGGGAGCCAGACTTCAAAGTCCCTCTCCCATATGTGGGAGAGGGATTTAGGGTGAGGGCAGAGACTTTTGCAAGAGGTCTATTCTCAAAGTGCCCGAATTATTTGCTGCTATAAACTGTCAGACCCACAGATAAACAATGAGCTGTCGATCGTCCAACGTTCTATCTATCCCATTGATGCAGGTTTGCTGGACTGCTGCGCTGCGTCAAGCGTCGAAAAAAGTTGTCTTGATTTTGGTATCTTGGCTGTGGATTTGGGGCACGATCGCCGCTCCTGCTCTCGCCGAGGACTATGACAAAGATTTTTTAGTTCGTGCTGACTTCTCAAATCGGGTGTTAGTTGATTCGAGCTTCACAAAAGCAAATCTGCGAGAAATCAATCTCAGCAACAGCGATCTGCAAGGAGTGAGCTTGTTTGGTGCCAATTTAGAGAGCGCCAACCTGCAAGGGGCAAACCTCAGCAACACCACGCTAGATACGGCTCGATTTGTGAATGCAAACTTGACCAATGCCATTTTAGAAGGGGCGTTTGCCTTTAACGCAAAATTTGAGGGAGCCACGATCGAGGGAGCCGACTTTACAGGGGTTGACTTTCGAGCCGATGCTCAAAAGCTTCTCTGCAAGTCTGCCAGCGGAACGAACCCTGTGACAGGACGCGAGACGCGAGACACCCTTGACTGCGATTAGAAAAAGGCTACTCATTCATAGTCTTATAAGTTGCGACTGCTGACGGTGAGATTCGATTGAGGTAACGGAAGATCCAATATTTGAAGATCGTGTCTAAAATCACGGGGAACGTGGCAATAAACAAGAAGATAAAATCGTGACTGGCAGGAAGCCCGAAATGCTTTGCGACTCCTTCTAGTAAAACCTCCCACCCGTGGGGCGAGTGAAACCCTACAAATATATCTGTAAATAAAATAATGATGAATGCCTTGGCACTATCGCTCAAGCCATAGACAATTTCATCCATAAAAGATTTGATAACTGCAATCTCTCGCTTGGCTCTGACCAGCAAGATCGTAAATGCGATCGTTGCCAAAATGTCGGCGATCCAGTTCTTAATTGCATCTGCACTTTGATAAGCAAATGTCTCAGCAATCTCTCCAGCTTTTGCTTTTACTTTAGCTTCAATTTCTTCACCAATGATCGGAGCGCGCCCGATCTTTTCACTAATTAAATTTTCAAACTTGAGCCGTTCTTCATATCGCTGTAGTTCTGTAAGAGCCTCTTCTGCCATTTCAGAATTGATAAAGATATTCCCTTGGTTTTCAGCTTTAAACCGTTCAGAAATCACTGCCCCAAAAGTGAAATTGTTGGACAGCAAGATATTTCTAGAAACCTGCTGAATGAGCAGCGGGACTAAAATCAAAATCAAGATGAATCTTAACGCAAAAACCGTCTTGACCTTAGAGCTGCGGAAGGTTTGAACAACTTCTTGTTCAGATTTTGGGTCTAGATCTCGCTTGAGACGGTTTAAAGTTCCTAAAATAGATCGAGGCAGCAAACCCGTTTTATCAGACACCGTTTCAAAATCAGCAGTGCGATCAGGGCTAGGTGAATAGGAAGCCGCATTAATCTGGTCAGTATTAACGCTTACCGCTCCGTTACCGTTATTTTCAACTGGAACCAACGCCGTTGAAGAGATCGTCAACAGATTTTCTGTATGATATCTGGATAACACTTCATCGATAAATCTCAGCTTCTCTAACAGAATGGCGGGTCGATCTTTCGCCGTTGACACGAATCGAGAAGACCCAAATTCTGAAGTTTCGATCGTTCTTAAGGGGCGGTCAGACACATCAGGATTCGTGAGATTCAGCGTTGATCGGCTGAGTTTAAATTCTGCAAGCCCGATGCGAACAATCTTGAGATATTTCTTCAGATCCGTTTCAAAAAAAGCGAATACATTCGGACTCATCTTGGTTGATTCAGGAGCAACCTTTTTGCTGTCGAAGTGTTCATCCTCGATCGCTTTAATTTTTAATGCAGCGTCATAAGCGTGATCTAAGGCACGATCGGGGGTTTCTAAATACCACCGTTCAGCGCGGTTCAAATAGCCCTTAACTCTTGAGAAGATTGATGTTTTCATAGCGCAAACTTAAAATCGCGTTCCCTCGGCTGTAGTGATTTGACCCTAGCTGGTCAGACACAGGATCTGACGATCGTCGCAACAATTTATTGTAAGACTGCTTTTTGTAAAGATCTACGATAGAGAGAGTCTTGGCATCTGCAAATGTGAGCGTCAAACGCTGGAATGCTAAGTATCTTAACAAATTCATCCAGGGCTAATTTGTGCTTTCACACTCTATTTGGGTCATCGGTGCAACCCGCAGCGGCAAGACGACGCGGTTAGTCCGTCAGTTTTGCGATTGGGTTCGCCCTGAGATCGAGGCAAAATCAACTCAATCAGACGCTCGTGTGCTGGTATTGTCTGCGGTCGGAGACAACCGCCTCGATTTAGTCGATCGTCTCACGGCAGCCACTCAAGGCAAGTGTCCTTTTAGAGCGACGACCCCTTTGGGATTTTTTGAAGACGAGGTAATTCTGTTCTGGTCGCTGCTGATTCAAAATTTGGGGCTAAAGGCGCAGTTTCCGGTGAGACTTCGCCCCGAAAATGAGCAAGAACTCGCGACTCGTTTGTGGAGAGTGGAATTGGATGACGCGATCGGGCGATCGGGCATCTCAGAAGCGCGACTCGTGCGACGAATTCTAGATTTGATGCAGTTGGCAACCTTGAGCGGGATGACGATCAACGACATTCCGACGCTTCTAGAGCAGGGCTTGCCCAGGCAAACCGATGGAGAGTCGGGCGAACTGCCGTTGCCCTATGAAACGGTCTGTGAGATGCTCCAACGCTGGCGTACTTGGTGTCTACAACGGGGATTGTTGACTTATAGCTTGATTGCCGAGCTATATGGGCGCTATTTGCTGTCTGATCCAATCTATCAGCAACACCTGACTCAGCGCTATCAGGCAGTCTTAGCCGATGATGTCGATGAATATCCGGCGATCGTGCGCCATTTGTTTGAGGTTTTGCTCGATCGCGGCGTGACCGGAGCTTTTAGCTTTAACCCTGACGGAGCCGTGCGGCAAGGGCTAGGAGCCGACCCCAGCTATCTGCAAGGATTGGCGCTGCGGTGTCAGCAGGAAACTTTGAGAGATCGCCCCTTCCCTTGTCTAGCGGATGATTTAAGTGAGTCGATCGTCGAATTAGTCACCGACCCCGTTTTCTTCGCCACACTTCCCGAATCTGTCCAAGCGATTCAAACGACAACTCAAGCTCAACTCCTCCGGCAGACGGGTGATGTGATTATCAAAGCCATCCAGTCGGGACAGGTTGAGCCGAGAGAGGTTGCCCTGATTGGTCCGGGTATCGATCCGATCTCTCGCTATGCGCTTGCCGCCATTCTCACCCGCCGAGGGATTCTAGTCGAAACGCTCAATGATCAGCGTCCTTTGTCGAGTAGCCCCATTATTCGAGCATTGTTGACTCTTTTAACGCTTGTTTACCCAGGGTTAGGGCGACTGGTCGATCGAGACACGATCGCTGAAATGCTGGTCGTCTTAAGCCAGAAATCAAGGATTCAACCTTCGCTCGATCACGACCCTAACGAGCCTCCACTCACACTTCATGCTTCACCCTTCCTGATTGATCCGGTTCGCGCCGGACTGATTGCCGATCACTGTTTTGAGCCTCACCCCGATCGTCCTTGCTTGCTGCCTGCCGCCACGTTTCCGCGCTGGGATCGGCTGGGATATCAAACCACTAAAGCCTATGAGGAGATTGTCCAGTGGGTGGACGGGCAGCGATCTCAGCTATCGCAGCGATTAATTGCGAGTCCCGTAGTGTTGCTCGATCGAGCCATCCAGCGATTCTTTTTAGGCGGAAGTCATCTGCCGTTTGACCAACTCGCCGCTTTGAGAGAACTGATTGAAACCGCCCAGCACTATTGGGAGGTGGATGCTCGACTGAAACAGATCGACAAAACTGATGCGCCTCCTTCGATGACGGTAAATCGATTTGTCCAACTGCTCAGACAAGGGACGGTGACTGCCAATCCATTTCCAGTTAGACCGATCGGACCGTCGAGCAATGCTGTCACCTTAGCCACCGTGTTTCAATATCGATCGAGTCGGCGTTTTCATCGCTGGCAGTTTTGGCTAGATGCCGGGTCAACTCGCTGGCTGAGTGGCGTAGACTCGCTGTTTGCGGCTCCTTTATTTTTGCAAGACTGGTCAGGCAAAACCTGGACAGCCGACGACACGCAAACTTCAAATGAGCAGCGCTTGAGACGAATTTTGCTCGATCTATTAGGTCGCGCCGAAGAACGAGTGTTTCTTTGCTACGGCGACTTAGCCACCAATGGACAGGAACAAACTGGAATTTTGACGACGCTGGTGAATGCAGCGATTCCGATCGGGCTGCCCTCGCTAGAAGAGACCCCAACCGAACCGTCGCTCACTTAAGCGATCGCTGCCAACAACTGCGCCTCAATCTCTCGCGGATACAGCAGCCAAACTTTTTGTACGGGCTGAGTCAGCGTTTTGACGAGCGGTGATAGCTCACTAATTTCCTGTAAACCCGTTGATGTTTGCAGATTGATGCCTCGCTGATAGAGTGTATAACCTCGATTGATAAAGGTTCTCAACCCTGCATAATAGTGAGGGACGAATCCGGCTTCTGTTAAAAAATAATGAACTTTGTCTAGAAGCGTTTGGCGATCGCTCTCTCCTAAATGACTGACCTCTAATGCTTTGAGCAAGTCTCGGTCTAAAAAACGACGACACAAATCAGCGAGAATGGGGTCGGAACCACGTTGCCAGCGTTGCAAATGATAGACAAACACACCATCGTCGGCAGACAAATATTGCTCAAGAGCAAGCTGATTACAGTCTTCCCTCAACCAGGCAGTAACGGTTTCATCGGCGGCTAACTGCCCAGCCTGAAGCTGAGTGCGGGCGCGATCGAACGCTTGATTCAACACCCAAGTCGCCGCAATATTTTTGGGATGGTTATAAATCTGGGCATACATAAAATAGCGAACGATTAAGTAATGCTCGATCGCGGCAATTCCCTTTTGTGCGACGACCAATTGCTGACTCACAGGGTCATATCTTAGCGCCATGAGAATGCGATCGAGGTCAATCTTGCCGTAAGAGGCACCCGTGAAGTAACTATCGCGCATCAAATAATCGAGCCGATCGCAGTCAAGCTGACTCGACACCAACTGCGACACTAGCGGCACCGGATATTTTTTTAAGTAGGTTTGTTCAATCTCATCCAACAGATTGGGGTGAAAGCGATCGAGCAGTTCACAAATCGGCTGATATTCGCGCAAAATCCGTCGTGTCCAGTGCTCATGATCGCAGCCAAATACTTCTTCAGCCGTGTGGCTAAACGCACCATGCCCAATGTCATGTAACAGCGCTGCACACAGCACTACAGGTCGATGAACTTGTAGCTGAGGATAAGATTTGGCAAGGCGATCGAACGCTCGTCGAGCCACCGCCATTACGCCCAGCGAATGGGTGAACCGAGAACCCTCTGCCCCATGAAACGTTAGACTCGCTGGACCCAACTGCCGAATTCGTCGCAATCTCTGAAACGCGGGTGTGTCAATCAAGCGAATCAGCAGCGCTTCGGTCGAGTCGCTGCTGTTGAGAGCGATCGCACCATGCAGAGGATCGTGATAAGTTCGCTCAGAGTTGGGCAGCAAAAGAATGAACAGTAAAGGACAGTTCGAGGGCTTCCGATCTAACTCGCGCCTGCAACCAACGCATCGGATGCGATCACGTCGACCGCCGCTTGATATTGGCGATCGCTCGGCGTTCCAATCTGGTCGAGGGTGATCGGGTCAAGGGGAACCACTTGATCTGGGACAATTCCTAATTTGTTGATATCTTTGTGGCTCGGAGTTTCATACTTGGCGACGGTAACAGCCAGTCCCGCCCCATCTGACAGGTCAAACAGAGACTGAATCAACCCCTTGCCAAAGGTTTTTTCGCCCAGAATAATCGCCCGTCCGTTGTCTTTCAGGGCACCTGCTAAAATCTCGCTGGCGCTGGCAGTGCCCTGATTGACCAACACGACGAGGGGATCTTTAGTCAGAGCATCTCCCATGGCTTCAAAGCTGCCCATTGTGCCTTGACGATTTACGGTGTAAACGATCGTGCCCTCATCAACCCACAGTTTCGCGATGTCTATCCCCGCTTGCAGCAACCCACCGGGATTATTTCGCAAATCTAGAATGTAGCTATCGGCTTCCTGGTTTTCGAGTCGAGCGATCGCGTGAGCCATCTCAGCCGTCGCGTTGGCGTTAAACTGACTCAGCCGTAAATAAGCAATTTTTTTGCCGTTCGATTGAGGACGCAACTCGGCATAGACGGGGTTTAACTCAATGCGATCGCGAACCAGATCGATTTCTAAGACTTTTTCCCCTGCTCGCTCAATGGTTAGCGTAACTCGACTGCCCATTTGACCTCGCATCCGTTCAGCCGCATCATCCAGTGATAGCCCTACGGTCGAGACTCCATCAATCATCAAAATGCTGTCTGCGGGTCGAATGCCCGATTTGGCAGCAGGAGATCCTTCAACGGGCGCAATCACTCTCAGCCGCTTCGTCTCTGGATCTAAAGAAATCTGTAACCCTACCCCCGTCAGTTCTCCAGACGTGCTGGTTTGCAGGCTGCGATATTGGTCGGGCTTGAGCAACCGGGTAAACGGGTCATCTAACCCCGCTATCATCTGCCGAATCGCGGTGTAGCTTGCCTCACGATTGGGCAACGGTTGTTTGAGATACTTTTCTCGAATCGCCCACCAGTTTTGATGGTTAAAACTAGAATCGACATAAGAGCGATCGACAATTCGCCAAACTTCATTGACCAGCCGTTGCTCTTCGGTCAGAGCGTGGGCAGAAGGAGCTAAAATGCTCAGAGTGACGGCGATCGCCAATACAAACCCGGACAGTGAACGAACCCAAGAAAATCGTCTTTCCATAGTGATAGATCCTAACTGGAAATGTCCTTAAATTCCCACGCACTCAAAAAATGTGAACTTTGCTGGTCAAATCTTTCAAAAATAAAACTTTTCGTTACACATAGTTAAACGCGATCAGCCACTGCAAGTAAACCCTGAAAGCAGCCAAACTTTGATGAATTGCCGCTTCCCAGACAGCTATCGACCATTAGGCTGTGTTACATTTTCTATGAACAGCAATCATTGTTAGGAACGCTTGCTCTATGGCAAATGTGTACGACTGGTTTGAGGAGCGCCTCGAAATCCAGGCGCTAGCCGAGGACGTAACCAGCAAATACGTGCCGCCTCATGTCAATATCTTCTACTGCTTGGGTGGAATCACGTTAACTTGCTTCCTGATCCAGTTTGCAACTGGATTTGCGATGACTTTTTATTACAAACCAACTGTCGCTGAGGCATTCTCCTCGGTGCAGTATTTGATGAACGACGTTAACTTCGGTTGGCTAATTCGTTCCGTCCATCGCTGGTCTGCCAGCATGATGGTGCTGATGATGATCTTGCATACCTTCCGCGTCTATTTGACGGGCGGCTTTAAAAAGCCCCGTGAGTTGACCTGGGTCACGGGTGTGATTTTGGCAGTGATTACCGTTTCCTTTGGGGTGACGGGTTATTCTCTGCCCTGGGATCAGGTGGGCTATTGGGCAGTCAAAATCGTCTCAGGCGTGCCTGAAGCGATTCCTGTCGTGGGCACCTTGATTGCTGACTTGCTGCGCGGTGGCGCGAGTGTGGGTCAATCGACTCTAACCCGTTACTACAGTGCTCATACGTTTGTGTTGCCCTGGCTAATCGCCGTGTTCATGCTGGCGCACTTCTTGATGATTCGCAAACAGGGTATCTCTGGTCCCTTGTAGTCGATTTTAGGGTTCAGATTTTGGATGATAAATTCAAAATCGCGAACCTAAAACTTGCTTGCTGTTTCCTTATCTGCTGATTTCCCTCTTAAGGAGAGCCTTTTTCAACTATGGCAACTGTTAAGAAGCCGGATCTAAGCGATCCTCAATTGCGTGCCAAGTTGGCGAAAGGTATGGGTCACAACTATTACGGTGAACCTGCCTGGCCCAACGACTTACTTTACATTTTCCCAGTGGTGATTTTGGGAACGATCGCTCTTTGCGTCGGTTTAGCCGTGCTTGACCCCGCCTCGATTGGTGAACCCGCTAACCCCTTTGCAACCCCTCTAGAAATCTTGCCAGAGTGGTATCTCTATCCCGTGTTCAACATCCTTCGAGTTGCACCTAACAAATTGCTGGGTGTTGTTCTGATGGGTTCTGTGCCCTTAGGTTTGCTGATTGTTCCATTCATTGAGAATGTGAACAAGTTCCAAAACCCGTTCCGTCGTCCGGTTGCTACCACAGTTTTTCTGTTTGGTACGGCTGTGACTCTGTGGTTGGGAATTGGAGCCGCCTTCCCAGTGAGCCAAGCGCTGACTTTGGGTCTGTTCTAAAAAGATTTTGGGTTTTAAACTTGGTGTCTGCGATTCTCCTGAGTAATTCTGGGGCTTGGTAGGCACCACTTTTTGTGGGCTGTTAAAGTTGCGACGTTAGCCAGTGTCCTAGAGAGTAATTTCTCGCTCAAACCATTTAAGCTCAAGAACAGCTTTCGCCTCACGAATCCGCGAGTGATCATTGAGGTGCTGTCAGATTTGACGGAGGCTGATGGCACGAATACGTTTAGGCTCTATCAGACGATTCCAACCTTTCAAGAGTACACTCTGATCAACCCAGCTAAAGTTGAAACTGAGCACTTCTTCAAAACTGGCGACAAGCGCTGGTTGCCGTACGAATATGATCGCGAAGATGCTGAATCGTCTCTAAAATCCTTTGATCTGCAAATCCCCATCATCGACCTCTACGACAAAATTCTTTTTGAAGAGATACTAGAAGGTCAGTAGTTTCAAACTTACTCCAAACTTGACACTTACTCTAAATTTTGATTCCATGTCACCCCGCCTTTCGCTGATCACTTCAGGGCTAAAAATGCTGACGTTTCACGGAGTGGCAGTGAGTGATGGACAGTTAATTGTTGCCACTCTAGAAGGTGATTTGCTCAAGATTAGTCTAGATGGAACGGTGACGGAATGGGTAAGTCTGGTTCGCTATGGCATTCCAGCCGGAGTGGTGAACCTGCAGGGTACGATCGCGGTCACGCTCTCAGCCCAAGAGTCAGGGCATTTCTTGATGCAGGTGTCGCCAGAGGGAAAAATTACCGAGACTGCGGACTTATCCCGGTTAGCAGGAGAGTTTGGTGCCCCCTTTGGAATTGCGGCTCATGGAGGTTATTATCCTTACTATTTAGTAGCGATCGTGACCGATGTGACAGGTTCAGGAGGACTGATCGTGCGGGTCACGCCGGCTGGAAAAGTTTCTCAGCTAGTCCAGCTACCCAGTTCACCGTTTGGCATTGCGGCGGCTGGCAATCGCATCTTTGTGACACAAGAAAATGGAAATATTTTGCAAATTTCGCTGACGGGTCAAGTGGAGCCGATCGCAAATCTAGTTGAGGCTGGGTTAGGAATACCGTTGGCAATTACTCATTCAATTCCTGATTCTCAAGGCACTTGCTTGGTGACTACGAGTATGGGTTGGTTAGTCCAAATTCTTTCAGACGGTACGCTGTCTCCGTTGGTCAATATTCAAGAGGCTGGGTTTGGGCTACCCACTACGCTGACTGCAATGAATGACAGCTATATTGTGGCAACAGTCACAGGAAACTTGCTTCGAGTTGATTAACCGACTCCAATAGGTTCTCAACGCTTTCTCCTGACAGGCTTTTGCAGAACATGACAAAGCAATAAGAATCGTTGCGATCGTTCCACTCCACCTTCCAGGTCAAAATTCCTATAGATCAAACAGAGCAAACCTTACGGCGATTCTTGTCTCTTCAAAGTATCGATCTAACCGGACTAAGCAATCGCCCACGATTCCACCATCTTTGAGACAATCAGAAAGCGATAAGCCCCAACCGCAACTGGGAATAGAACGCTGGGGAAAATCCGTTCTGCACCCCCAACCCTACAGAATTCAGATAAGGGAGACACCGTATGAAATTGGCTTACTGGATGTATGCAGGTCCGGCTCACATTGGCACTCTTCGCATTTCCAGTTCTTTTAAAAACGTCC